>NZ_JAMFSB010000138.1 GCF_026225065.1 Paraburkholderia sp.
CTTCAAGACGATGCAAAGCGCACTTGGTGAAGTGAACGGCGATGCTGCACTTTCCGCAACCGGCAATTCGCCGGCCGCGCTCGCCGGAACGGCGAATGGCGAAGTGAAAGCGCTAGTCACCGACGGCACAGTGAGTCGCTTGCTGATGGAGGCTGCTGGCCTGAACGTGGCCAACGTGGTCTACGAAAAGCTGTTCGGCACGGCGGACGTGAAGATCAACTGCGCCGCCGCGGACTTCGTGGCGACCGACGGCGTGCTCAATCCGCGAGTCTTCGCGCTGGATACAGACGACGCCGTGATCGATATCGACGGCAACATCAATATGCGCGACGAGACCATGGACCTGGGCGTGCATCCGCATACGAAGGGCTTCCGGGTGTTTTCGCTGCGCTCGCCGCTTTACGTCAAAGGCACCTTCAAGGATCCACACGTCGGCGTGAATGCGACGGCATTGGCGTTGCGCGGTGGCGCAATGGTCGGCCTCGGCCTGATCAACCCATTTGCCGCGCTGATCCCGCTGATTGCGCCGAGCAATAACAAGCCGCTGCCCTGCAATCAGTTGCTGGCGGCCGAGCGCGCGCAACCTACTGCGCCAGCGCCGGGACAGAAGGAAAAGGCGCACGCGCCGTTATCACTGGACGGGAATGCATCGGCTCCGGCTGCGGCGAGCAGCGCGAGTAAGGGTACCAGGCCAGCGGCCGTGCCACCGGCGAATGGCGGTGCCTTATACAAAGGGAGCTAGGTAGGAGACAGCCCTGCAAGAGGGGCAGCGCAAGGCAGCAGGAAGGCAGGCGCGCTCGTCACAGCATGGGAGCGCCGCTCACCACCGCATAGCAGAAACAGAATCAGAAGAAAGTCAACGCAACGAGCGCGGCGTTGCATCGCCGGCGGCATCCTGACGCCGCACACCGCGACGTGGACCCCCTACCGCGGCACGGGTGGCGCCGAACTCCGGCAGAATCCGGCCGCGGGCGCGGCTGGCGAATACAAGGAATCCGAAGCCGTCCGCTTCGTACCAGTAGCCGCCGTTTTCCAGCCCATCGAGCGGCTGTTCCAGGGCATTGGCGATTGATTCGATACAACGCCGGCGCAGTTCGGCGGGCGCCGGATAGGGCGGCTGTGCGCCGCGCACGCTGCATAGGAGGACGTCGAGACCTGGCAGCACATGGGCGTATAGCACTGGCTCGTCTTGCGCGCGAGCCCGCGCAATCTTGGTGTCGAGCTGGCCGAACGGTTTGAAGTGCCGTAGCACGGCGAGGAACGACTCATCGCCGTCCACCTTCGCGCGCCGACGCTTTTTCGGGAAGGACATAAAAATTCGCCTGAAAAAGAATTGCAAGAAACGCAGCGTCCTCATGCGACCACTCCCGGCTTCGCGCCGCCGCACGTCGATCTTTTATAGCATACGAAAATGCCAGATTCACGGTGATTCGACGATCAGTCTGCCTCACACCCATCCGCACGAATCGTGCCGAATCGCCTTGCCGCGCGCTTTCGCATCCCCAGCACCAGTCTCCAACTTCTGTCTCAATGATAGACGCAGGTGCCCTGTAAGGGAGAGCCTCGCCATTAAAAAAACACATTTTTATGTTGTCCAGCGCTTCCAGGGCAGCAGATTGAAATATCTCCGGTTCGCGTCGATAATGGCCCGGTTCCGCTACGGCGGTTCGGCGGTCTGCGCCGCTTGGGGGCAAAGCGCAGCCCGCCGCCTGGACCGTGCGGCGTCCGGACAGACTACCAGGCGCACATGAAACTATTTACCAAGGGTCTTCTGCTGATCGCGATGCCGAGCGTCGTCGAGCTGGCATTGCTCGGCGTTGTCTTCGAGACGCAACAGCGGGCGGCGCAGGCCGCGCTGTGGGTCGCCAATAGCAAGCAGATCCTGTATCAGTCGTCTTCGCTCATCGACCCGCTGCTGCGCCAGGCCGCGCGTATTCGCACGGGTATGGTGGTGGGCGACCCCACGTTTATCGACCGTCATGTGGCATGGGTCGACCTGGGTGACCGGCTGACCCATCTTGAACAACTGGTCGGCGACACACCTCAGCAGGCCACGCGCGTGCAGCAGATGCGTGCCACCGTCGACACTTACCGGGCACAGGCCGAGACCATTGCCAAGGGGCTGCGTGAGGGGCGCAGCATGACGGCGTTTGCGGCGCTCGAAGCCGGTGAGGTGCCGGCCCAGGTGGCGCTGTTTCGCGACCAGCTCGATACTTTCGTGGCCGAAGAGTCGCGGCTCGATGCCCAACGCAGCGCCTCGCTTGCCCAGACCAAGGCCCGCCAGCAATACGCGCTGATCGCGGCCGTACTTGGCTCCATGTTGATCTGGGGTTTCACCGCGCTGGCATTTGCGCGCAGTATCGGACGCCGTCTCGAGGTGCTGAGCGGGAACGCCGAACGCCTGGGCCATGGCCGGCCATTGAGTGTGCCTCTCTCAGGCAACGACGAAATTGCCGCGCTCGACGTCGTGCTGCACCAGACCGGCGCACGACTGCGCGAGGCCGAGCAGTCCCAGGCCATCCTGAAGGCGAAGCTCGAGGCGCGTGCCAAGGAACTGGCAGGCGTGAACGAGGAGTTGCGCCAGGAAACCCAGGACAACGAGATGTTCATCTACAGCGTCTCGCACGACTTGCGCTCACCGCTCGTGAACCTGCAGGGATTCTCGAAGGAACTGCAGGTTTCCTGTGACGAACTGCGCGCCACGATCGACGCGGCGCAATTGCCGCAAGCCGAAGAGCGGCGCCTCACCGATGTCCTCGACGGCGATGTGCAAGAGTCGCTGCAATTTTTGCGGACCGCGGTGACGCGGGCCGCCGCGATCATCGAGGCGTTGCTGAGGATCTCGCGGGCTGGCCGCCTCGAATACCAGTGGCAACGCGTGAGTATCGGGCGAGTGGTGGCGCACGTGGTCGACGGGTTAGCCGGCACGATCGAAGCGCGCGGCGTTTCCGTCACGGTGCGCGAGTTGCCGCCCGCGTGGGGTGACCCAGGTGCGATCGAGCAGATCTTCAGCAATCTGATCGGCAATGCGCTTAACTTTCTCGATCCGGACCGCATGGGCCGCATCGAGGTGGGGGCGTGCGAGCCGGAGCCGGTGGACGAGCGCGAGCCGCCCGCCCTGCGCACGCGGACTTATTATGTGCGCGACAATGGGCTCGGTATTCCGGCGGCTTATATGTCGAAAGTGTTTCGTGCCTTCCAGCGGCTGCACGGCGAAGTGGCGAAAGGCGACGGCATTGGGCTCGCGCTAGTGCGGCGTATGGCCGAGCGGCACGGCGGGCGCGTCTGGGTGGAATCGGCAGAGGGCGCGGGGTCGACGTTTTTCGTCGTGCTGCCCGAGCAGCCGGCCCGTCTGTAATGCGGGCGGTAAGTCGCAGCAAGTCTCGCAGCAGGGCGGTTCTCGCGTGCAGCGCTCGGGCCAACCCGGCGGAACCGCTTAAATTGAAAAGTATGAAACACTAATAAACTGGTCACGCACCGGCGATTCGCAGGCACGGAGGCAGGATGAAACATGGGGAAGCGGTCAGCATCGTCCTGATCGAAGACGACGACGGCCACGCCACGCTCGTGGAGCGCAATTTGCGCCGGGCCGGTATTTCGAACGGTTTTCTGCGGTTTTCCGATGGGCAGCAGGCGCTCGACTATTTTTTCGGCGATCCGCCGGGCGGGGACATAGCCGGCAAATATCCGCCGCGCCAGGATCTGACGAACTTTGTCGTGCTGCTCGATCTGAAGATGCCGCGGGTGGACGGTTTCGAGGTGCTGCGCCGTCTGAAGGACTCTCCGTCCACGGCTGCGGTGCCGGTGATCGTCCTGACCACCACCGACGATCCGCGCGAAATCGAACGCTGCTATGAACTCGGTTGCAATGTGTACATCACGAAGCCGGTCGAATATGACGCATTCATCGAGGCGGTACGCCGGCTCGGCTTTTTCCTGCAGGTGGTGAAGCTGCCGCCGGGCCAGCGTTTAATGGCATCCTGAGGGACTTATCGTTACGGTACAGGCCTCAAATCCGCCAGCGTAAATCTAGCCAAAGAAAGAACCAGCATGACCGAAGACGTATCCTTGCCGCCCGCGGATTATGTGCTTGTCGTCGATGACGACGAAGGCATCTTGCGTCTCGCGCGCAAGTCGCTGCAGCGGGCCGGCTGCCGTGTGGCGCTCTGTTCCGACGTCGAAAGTGCCCGTGAGCGGATCGCGGCAGGCGAGCCGGATCTGCTCGTGCTCGACTACCAGCTCAACGGTCCGGAGACCGGCCTCGACTTTTTCCGCCGTTTGCGCGCCGAAGGCGTGCGCAGTCCCGCCATCCTCGTCACCGGGTTCACAGACGAATCGCGCGTAATCGAGGCGTTGCGCGCCGGCGTCTCGGACGTGGTGCCGAAGTCAGGCGACTACCTCGACTATCTGCCCGAAGCCGTGGAGCGGGCGCTCTCGCAGGTTCGACTGCACCGGGCTTCGGCTGAAGCGGTGCTGCTGCGCGACCGCGAGCAGCATTACCGCACCTTGTCGGAGGCGCTGCCGCACCTCGTGCTGACCTGCGACGCCAATGGCGATTGCGACTTTCTGTCGAAGCAGTGGTTCGAATACACAGGTCTTGGCGAGAGCGATTCGCACGGCCTCGCGTGGCTCGAAGCCGTTCACGCCGATGACCGCGAGGAAATCCGCCAGAGCTGGCTGAAAGCGGTCAGAAGCGGGGCCGAGGACTATCGCCATGAACTGCGCATCTGCCGTCATGACGGAGCATACCGCTGGTTCGACGCGCGCATCGTCGCGATGCGCGACTCCGATGGCGTGGTCACCAAGTGGTTTGGCAGTTGCACGGACATTCATTCGCAGCGCGAAGCGATCGAGGAGCATGAACGGCTGCTCGCTTCCGAGCAGGCTGCGCGACATGCCGCCGAAGAAGCCAATCGCGCGAAAGACCGCTTTCTGGCAATGCTTTCGCATGAGTTGCGCACGCCGCTCACGCCGGTGCTGGCGGGGTCGCGAGTGCTTGAAATGATACCGGACCTGCCTGAGCAGGCGCGTTCGTGTGTGCTGATGATCCGCCGCAACGTCGAACTCGAAGCGCGCCTCATCGACGATCTGCTCGATCTCACGCGGGTGGCAAATGGCAAGCTGCGTCTCTCGCTGGAGACTGTGAACGTACATGAAGTGATCGACAGCGTGCTTGAACTGTTTCGCAGCGAGATTCAGGTCAAGCAGCAGGACGTGCATGTCGACAAGGCCGCGCAGCACCACTATGTGCTCGCTGACCGCGCACGGTTGCAGCAGATGCTCTGGAACCTGATCCGCAACGCCGCCAAATTCACACCGGACGGTGGACATATCTACGTGCGCACGCGCGACGAACGGATGCACGTGCAGATCTCGATCGAGGATACCGGGATCGGCATCGAACCCGAGCAGATCGGTAAGCTCTTCAACGCGTTCGAACAGGGCAACCAGAACATGACCCGCCAGTTTGGCGGTCTGGGATTAGGTCTCGCTATCACCAAGGCGCTGACCGACGTGCACGGCGGCACGGTCACGGCTCAGAGTCCGGGTGCGCACTGCGGCGCGACCTTCACGATCACCTTGCCGACGGCTGCAAAGCCTGTTGAAGAAGCGGTCGCTCAGGCGCCAGCCGCAGCGTACCCGGGCGGCGTCATGACGATCCTGCTGATCGAGGATCACGTCGACACGGCTGAGGTGATGGCACAACTGATTCGCGGCGTCGGTCACGAGGTGACCGTGGTGGGTCGCGTCGCCGACGCGCTGGCGGCTACACAGTCGGTGACGTTCGATCTGATTGTGAGCGACGTAGGATTGCCAGACGGCACCGGTCTCGATTTCATCAAGGCGTTTCGCGAACATTCGGACGCGCCGGCGATCGCCTTGACAGGCTTCGGCACCGACGAGGATGTACGTCGCTGCCTGGGTGCGGGTTTCACGTCGCATCTGACCAAGCCGGTCAATTTCGGTCAGCTCGAACAGTTGATTGAGAGCGCGGCGAACGTGAAGGCCGAAAAAGCCGCAGCCTCCGATTCCACGTAGTGCGAAGTTTCGGCGAATGATCGCACGTGACTTCGCACTGTCCAGCGCTTATCTACGCCCGGCCTATGCTTGAGGCAAGCGCGGTGCGTCTTTCAGCGAATCGCGGATTTCACGCAGCAGCAGCACGTCTTCCGGCGTCGGAGCGGGCGCCGGCGCGTCAGCAGGGGCCGGTTTGCGCAGGTTGTTGATGAACTTCACCATCAGGAAAATGATAAAGGCCAGGATGATGAAGTTGATCAGCACCGTGATGAACGAGCCGTAACCGAATACGGCCACACCGGCCGTTTGCAGGTCTTTGTACGACTCAGGACTGCCCTTGAAGCTCGCCGGGATATCGCCCAGGCGGACGAACTTGTTGGAAAAATCGAGACCGCCGGTGGCGAGGCCGACGATCGGCATGATCAGGTCTTTGACAATTGAATTAACAATGGTGGAAAACGCGCCGCCGATAATCACACCGACGGCAAGATCCATCACGTTGCCCTTGAGGGCAAATTCCTTGAACTCCTTGACCATGCTCATTGGGATTTCCTCCGTGAAGTCGATGGCGCCATGATAGCCAACGTGAGGAGGATAGGGTAGTGCTTTTGAGGATGCGTTTCCGCTACGGAAACTATGACTCAAGCGCGTGTGCCCGCTCGATGTGCGCTGCAAAACTGACCGTATCGATGTTTGCCCCACACAGCAGCACCCCGACGCGTTTGCCCTGCAACGTCTCGCGCAGCGGGCCGAGCAGGGCCGCCGTAGCCGCAGCGCAAGCGGGTTCGACGGCGAGCTTGAGTTGCGTGAACAGCGCCAGCATGGCCGAGCGCAACTGGTTGTCTGTGACAGTGACGAGTCGGTCGATATGGCGTCTGCACAATTCGTAGCTGTATTGCTCGGTATGCGGCGCCATCAGCGAATCCGCAATGCTGTACATGTGGCCCATCTTGACCGTATGGTTGGCCGCGAAGCTCTTGCTCATGGCATCGGAACCGTCCGGTTCGACCCCGAACACATGGATGCGTGGATTGGCCAGCCGCAATGCCGTTGAGACGCCTGCCGCGAGGCCGCCGCCGCCGATCGGCACGATCACCGCGTCCAGATCCGGCGTTTGCGTGGCCCATTCGTAGCCGAGCGTTGAGGTACCAAGCACGGTGCGATAGCCGTTGAAGGGATGCACGAAGTAGCGGCCTTCCTCGGCTTCGACGCGGCGCACGATCTCGAAGGCTTCGGCGCCGTTCTCGGCCAGTACCATTTCTGCGCCGAACTGCCTGCATAATGCGACGCGCGCCGGGTTGGCCGAACGAAACAGCACGACCTTCGCGCTGATACCGAGGCGCATCGCGGCATACGCGACCGCGACTGCATGATTGCCGCCCGATACGCACGTGACTCCGGCACTGCGTTGCGCTTCGTCGAGCGCAAGCAGGTGGGTGAACGCACCGCGTGTCTTGAAGCTGCCGCCCGCCTGCAACAGTTCGAACTTGAAGTTCACCACCGTGCCTTCCAGCGACGGGAAATCGAGCTTGTCGAACACCGGCGTGCGCGCGACCCACGGCGTCAACGCAAAATGCTGCGAGGCGATGTCGTCGAGTGTAGGGATCGGCTCGCCGTCGATCGTATGGTCGGTGTGCTGGGGCGTGGCGGTGGACATGGCGTGGGGTGAAGTCGTCCGTTCTTTCTCTTTGGAGTCGCGCGGTCTGCTTCAGTTCAAGTCAGTTCAATCGGTGTGTTCGATCGGGCGCATGGGTGTGCGGAGATTGCGATGCTCCCAATGCGCCCGATATTTCAACGCTCTTAATGCGAAAGAGCCTCCACCGACATGCTGTGAATGAACTTCGCGAGGAAGCGCTCGCAATCCACGAGCTGCTCCAGCGCCACGAACTCGTTGGCCTTGTGCGCCTGCTGGATATCGCCGGGGCCGCATACGATGGCCGGGATGCCCGCCAGCGAGAACAGTCCCGCCTCGGTGCCGTAAGCGACCTTGCGTTTGTCCTGATCCCCAGTCAACGCGCGCACCAGTTCAGTGATCGCTGCCTGCTCCGATGAGTCGAGGCCAGGCGCGGCGGCGATCTTCGAGATCTCGATGGCAGCGGACGGATGTTCGCGCAACATCTTCGGCAACAGCGTTTCGCGTGCGTACTGATCGATGCGCGAGAAAATCGACTGTGGGTCGAGCGTGGGCAGATTGCGGAATTCGAACTGAAAGCGGCATTCGGCCGGCACGGTATTGATGGCGTTGCCGCCTACGATGGTGCTGGTCTGCGCGGTGCTGAAGGGCACGTCGAACAGTTCGTCGAACGGGCCTTGCTCGCGAAACTGATCGGCCATGTCGCGGATGTAGCAGATCAGCCGTGCAGCGTATTCGATCGCGTTCAGTCCCTTCGGCGTCAGCGATGAATGCGCTGCCTGGCCGCGCACGCAGCACTGGTACGTGTTGATGCCTTTGTGCGCGATGACCGGACGCATGCTGGTCGGCTCGCCGACGATGCAGCCGTCCGGCTTGATGCCGCGTTTCATCAGCTCTGCGATCATCAACGGCGCGCCGATGCAGCCGACTTCCTCGTCGAACGAGAGCGCGAAGTGAATCGGCTTGGCGAGCTTCGTGCGTTGCATCTCGGGCACGAGCGTGAGCGCGGCACCGATGAAGCCTTTCATGTCGCAGGTGCCGCGACCGTAGAGTTTGTCGCCGCGCACTTCCGGTTTGAACGGATCGCTGTCCCATTGTTGACCGTCGACCGGCACCACGTCCGTGTGACCCGACAGCACGATGCCGCCATTGGTCTCGCCATCATGCGCGGGGATCGTGGCGAACAGATTGGCCCATTTGCCGCTGGGGTCGTGCGTGAGTGTGCTTTCGACGCCGGCCGCGCGCAATTCGTCGCGCACGGTTTCGATCAGGCCCAGATTCGGATTGCGGCTGACCGTATCCATTGATACGAGGCGCGTGATCCAGGGAAGCGAAGCAGGGGAAGCGGATGACGAGGCGGCGGGTGCGGAAGATGCGGCTGTGTGCGCGGAACGCGCTGATTCAGCGACGTGGGACATGACGAAGCTCCGACTTTTAAGTCTTTCGATCATACCCAAAAAACGCGGCCCCGGCTCGCGGTTTAACAGGCTGCGGCGCGTCTTGCGCGCCGCAGCATCGGGGGCGTATGGGTGCTGTCTGGCCCTTTGCAGTTGGCTTCAGCGTACCGCCGCGGTGGCCGTGCTTCGTATCGGCGAGCCCAGCGCACGCAGCGTTTCTTTCACGGTTGCAACACGTATCGCCAGATCGGGGGTGCGCGTTTCGATGCGCAGTTTGTCCTGACCAGCGAGCTTGATGTGCTTGTGTTTCTGCACCATTTCGATGATCCGCATCGCGTCGATCGGTGGATTTGGGATGAATTGCAGACCGATAACCGATTCTCCCGCATCGATTTTCGATATCCCCAGCGGTTTCGCGGCGAGCCGCAAGCGATGCGTTTCCACCAGCGCATGCGCTTGAGGTGGCAACTTGCCGAACCGGTCGATCAACTCCTCCTGGATGCCATCGATCGCGTCGTTATGTTCGCAATTTGCGAGGCGCTTGTAGAGCGACAGGCGTTCCTGCACGTCGCCGCAGTAATCGGCAGGCAGAATCGCCGGCGCGTGCAGATTGATCTCGGTGGTGGCCGCGAGCGGTGCAGTGAGATCGGGCTCCCTGCCTTCCTTAAGGGCCTTCACGGCGTCGTTCAGCATGTCGGTGTAAAGCTGGAAACCGATCTCCTGAATCTCGCCCGATTGCTTGTCGCCGAGCACTTCGCCCGTGCCGCGAATTTCGAGGTCGTGCATGGCCAGATAGAAGCCCGAGCCGAGTTCTTCCATCTGCTGGATGGCTTCGAGACGACGCTGCGCCTGTTTGGTGAGCCCTTGCGGATCGTGCACCAGCAGATACGAATACGCCTGGTGATGCGAGCGTCCTACGCGGCCGCGCAACTGGTGCAACTGCGCGAGGCCGAATTTGTCGGAGCGGTGAATCAGGATCGTGTTGGCGCTCGGCACGTCGATGCCGGTTTCGATAATCGTCGTACACAGCAGCACGTTGGCGCGCTGGGCGACGAAATCGCGCATTACGCGTTCGAGTTCGCGCTCGTGCATCTGACCGTGCGCGACAGCGATGCGTGCTTCCGGCACTAGTGCTTCGAGCATCTGCCGGCGGTTCTCGATGGTTTCGACTTCGTTGTGCAGGAAATAGACCTGGCCGCCGCGCTTCAGCTCGCGCAGCATCGCCTCGCGGATCACGCCATCTTCTTCACGGCGCACGAAGGTCTTGATGGCGAGACGCTTTTGCGGCGCTGTCGCGATCACGGAGAAGTCGCGCAGACCTTCGAGGGCCATGCCGAGCGTGCGAGGAATCGGGGTGGCCGTGAGTGTCAGCACGTCGACTTCGGCGCGCAGCGCTTTCAAAGCCTCTTTCTGACGCACGCCGAAGCGATGCTCCTCGTCGATGATCACCAGACCCAGGCGCTTGAACTGCACATCCGAGGACAGCAGCTTGTGCGTGCCAATGACGATATCGACGGTCCCCTCGTTGATCTGCTGGATCGAGGCGTTGACTTCCTTGGTCGACTTGAAGCGCGACAGCTCGGCGATGCGCACCGGCCAGTCGGAGAAGCGGTCCGAGAAGGTTTGCGTGTGCTGCTCGGCGAGCAGGGTGGTCGGCGAGAGCAGCGCGACCTGCTTGCCACCCATCACGGCGATGAAGGCCGCGCGCAGCGCGACTTCGGTCTTGCCGAAACCGACGTCGCCGCAGACGAGACGATCCATCGGCTTGCCGCTCGTCATATCGCCGATCACGGCGGCAATCGCGGCGGCCTGGTCGGGCGTTTCCTCGAAGCCGAAGCTTTCCGCAAATTTCACGTAGTCGCGCGGCTCGAGCGAGAACGCATGGCCTTCGCGCGCCGCACGGCGCGCGTACAGGTTGAGCAGTTCGGCGGCGGTATCGCGAATCTGCTGGGCAGCGCGGCGCTTGGCCTTTTCCCACTGACCGGAGCCGAGCGAGTGAAGCGGGGCGCTTTCCGGATCGGCGCCGCTATAGCGCGAAATTACGTGCAACTGCGCGACCGGCACATAGAGTTTGCTTTCGCCAGCGTATTCGAGGTGCAGGAACTCGGTTTCACCTTCGCCGAGATCCATCGTCACCAGACCCATATAGCGTCCGATACCGTGCTGCGAATGCACGACCGGGTCGCCCACCTTCAGCTCGGACAGGTCGCGCACCATCGAATCGACGTTGCTCGCCTGTTCCTGGCGGCGCCGTCCCGAGCGGCGCACGAGCGGGCCGTACAGCTCGGTTTCCGTGATGACAGCGATGCCGTCGGCCGGCACCGCAAAGCCGATGGAAAGCGGTGCAACGCCAAGCGAGAAGCGTTCGTCGCTGATCAACCAGTCGTTGAAGCTATCGCTCGACGAGGGTCGCAGATGATTGTCAGCCAGCAGTTGCAGCAGCGTCTCGCGCCGGCCCGCCGATTCCGCGGCAAACAGCACGCGGTTCTGGGTCGTCTCGAGATAGCCGCGCAATGCCGCGACCGGATCGTCTGCATGGCGATCGATCGCGAGATCCGGTAGCGGCGTCGACCAGCCACCGCCGGCATTGACGGGCAGCACAAGACGCGCGAACGGCTTGGCGAACGTGAAGAAGTCCGCGTCCGACAGGAACAGGCGCTGCGGCTCGAGAATCGGCCGGTCGCGGTCGTGCGAGAGGAAGCTGTGACGCTGCCTGGTGTCGTTGGTGAAACGCTTGATGGCTGCTTCCAGATCGCCGACGAACGCGAGTTGCGCGCCCTCGGGCAGATAGTGGAACAGCGTGGCGGTCTCTTCGAAGAAGAGCGGCAGGTAGTATTCGATGCCCGCGGACGGCACCCCGTTGCCGATATCCTTATAGATCGACGCGCGGCTCGGGTCGCCCTCGAACACTTCGCGCCAGCGGCTGCGAAAGGCGGTGCGGGCGGCTTCGTCGAAGGGGAATTCGCGGCCTGGCAACAGGCGCACGTCCTTCACGGGATAGAGGCTGCGCTGCGTGTCGGGGTCGAACGCGCGGATCGAGTCGACCTGATCATCGAACAGATCGATCCGGTAAGGCAGCGGCGAGCCCATCGGATACAGGTCGAGCAGCGAACCGCGTACGCAATACTCGCCGGGGCGTACAACCTGGCTGACGTGTTCATAGCCTGCCAGCGTCAACTGGGCCTTCAGCTTCGCCTCATCAAGACGCTCGCCTTGCGAGAACGAGAACGTGTAGCCCGCCATGAACGAGGCGGGCGGCATACGGTACAGGGCCGTGGTAGCGGGCACCAGCAGGATGTCGCAGCGGCCTTCGCCGAGGTCATGGAGCGTGGCGAGGCGCTCGGAGACGAGATCCTGGTGCGGCGAGAAGGTATCGTAAGGCAGCGTTTCCCAGTCTGGCAGAAGGCGCACACGCGCCTCGGGGGCGAAGAAAGCGATTTCTTGCGTGAGGCGCTGGGCGTCGACGGCGCTCGCGCAGACGACGGCGAGCAGCGGCACCTGTTCGCGATAGGCGAGGTGATAGCGGGCGATCAGCAGGGCATCGGACGAGCCGTGCGTACCGTCGAAGGCGAAACGCTGCCCGGCCTTGACGAGCGCGACGGGCGTGGAGTACTGCGATGATGCGGCGATGTCTGGCATAGAGGAGAAGGCGGCCGTTGGGTCACACGTGAGCGGCAAGTTTACGCGTGTCATGGCGTGGATGCGAAGGACCTATTATAAAATCCGTCCTTTACTTTGACTTTCGCGGCGTCCGCACCAGTGACTTCACGTCTTTTTGCTCTGATTCCGTGCGCAGGCACCGGCAGCCGGTCCGGCGCCGCGATGCCCAAACAATATCGCACTGTAGCCGGTCGCGACCTGTTGCATTACTCATTGGCGGCGTTCGACGCCTGCAGCGAGTTCGCGCAAACGCTCGTGGTTATCGCCCCCGAGGACCAACATTTCGACGCCCGCCGCTTTTCCGGCCTGCGTTTCGCGGTACGGCGCTGCGGTGGGGCGTCACGCCAGGCTTCGGTCCTGAATGGCCTGCACGCGCTGGCCGAGTTCGGCGCACGCGACGACGACTGGGTGCTGGTGCACGACGCGGCACGCCCGGGCATCACGGCTTTCCTGATCCGCACGCTGGTTAGCGCGCTCAAGGACGACGCGGTGGGCGGGATCATGGCGTTGCCCGTGGCGGATACGCTCAAGCGCATCGCGCCGGATAGCGGCGGACGAATTGCCCGCACCGAGTCGCGCGACGGCTTGTGGCAGGCGCAGACACCGCAGATGTTCCGCGTGGGGATGTTGCGCGAGGCGATCTTGCGGGCGCAGCAGGACGGACATGATCTGACGGACGAGGCGAGCGCGATTGAGTGGCTGGGCCACGCACCGCTATTGGTGCAGGGCAGTTTGCGCAATTTCAAGGTTACGTATCCGGAAGATTTCGATCTGGCCGAGGCGATTTTGAGCCGGCCAGCGGCTTCCTGAAGAGTTTCATCGTTGATAACCGGACTTCGAGCTATGGATTTCAGAATTGGACAAGGGTATGACGTGCACGCACTCGTACCGGGGCGGCCGCTCATTATTGGCGGCGTGACGGTGCCTTATGACCGGGGGTTGCTAGGGCATTCGGATGCGGATGTGTTGTTGCATGCTATTACGGATGCTTTGTTTGGCGCTGCCGCTTTGGGGGATATTGGGCGGCATTTTTCTGATACGGATGCGAAGTTTGCTGGGGCGGATTCTCGTGTTTTGTTGCGGGAATGCGCTGCGCGGATTGCTCAGGCTGGGTTCTCTATTGGGAATGTGGACAGTACTGTCATTGCTCAGGCGCCTAAGCTTGCGCCTCATATCGAAGCTATGCGGGTTAATATTGCTGAGGATTTGAAGCTGGCGCTTGATCGGGTTAATGTCAAGGCTAAGACTAATGAGAAGCTTGGGTATCTTGGAAGGGCTGAGGGGATTGAGGCTCAGGCGGTGGTTTTGTTAATCAAGGTTTGACGGGGGTTTTTTGCCTGTTCGGCGCTTTGTTGGTCTTATTGCGGTGTTGGCCTTTCCTTGATTTCATATTGGTCTATTAGCTTCGCCCCGCACAGGGGCATCGCTAATAGACCGATAACAATGCAAGGAAAGGCCAACACCGTAGTAACGCGGAAAGCGCCGCGCAGGCAAATAAAAGCATGCGTAAACGCCACACATTAAAACCACCGCGCGGCGTCCCACAGAAAGTGAAAAACCTGATTACTTCCCTTCAGCCACAATAACCTGCGAAGCAGCATTAACAACAGCAGCAATACGCCCCACATCCCGCAATTGAGTAGAACTCATCCCTTCAGCGACAAGCGTATCAAAATGCGATTTAACACAAAAATGGCATTTGCCAATAATAGAAGCCGCCAGCGCATACATCTCAAACCGCCGCTTATCCACGCCACCATGCGAAGCATAAGCATTCATCCGTAAACCAGCCGGCTGCGATTTCAGATCCGCATTATCAGTCATCTCCACATACGGATACCAGACGTTATTCATCCCCATCAACGCAGCAGCCGTCAGCGCGCCATTGACCTCTTCGGGAGACAACACACCCGCATTGCGAATTGCATCCACCAGCACCGCACTCTTCGCCGCAAACGCCGCAGCCAGCGCCACGCCCACGGCATCTGTGCCCTCCAGCGACGACCGCGCAATCGTGCCGTCCAGGTTCAAACGAATGTCTTTAGCGTAGTCAGGAACAAGTGCTTTAATCGCAGACAAGAATTCCATTGATATCTCCTATCAGGTTGCCGATAAAAAAGCCCGCCGGCTTTTTCAAGCTTAGCGGGCTTTCGACTTGCAAGGCTTACAGCGTTGCGCCGCCAACCGCACGGTTGCACGGGCACAGTTCGTCCGTTTGCAGACCGTCCAGAATACGCAGCACTTCTTCCGGGTTACGGCCAACGTTCAGGTTGTTCACCGAAACGTGCTGGATCGTGTTGTCCGGGTCGACGACGAACGTTGCGCGCAGTGCCACGCCTGCTTCCTTGTCGCGCACGCCCAGTTGGTCGATCAGTTCGCCCTTGACGTCGCCGAACGCATAGTGGTTCAGCTTGCTCAGGTCCTTGTGCTCACGGCGCCATGCCAGCTTCACGAATTCGTTATCCACGCTGCCGCCCAGCAGGACAGCATCGCGTTCCGCGAAGTCGTTGGCCAGCTTGCCGAATTCGACGATTTCCGTCGGGCACACAAAAGTGAAGTCCTTCGGGTAGAAGTAGATGATCTTCCACTTGCCCGGGAACGACTGTTCGGTGATTTCTTCGAACGCCGACACGCCGTTTTCTTCATGGTTGTTGAAGCCCGGCTTGGCTGCGGTGACGGTGAAAGCTTCCAGTTTGTCGCCAACGGTTTTCATGCGGAAATACTCCTGTGAAGGGTTGCCAATGAGTTGGAAAAAACGGCCTGTTCAGGCTACCTGCTCGCTGTAACGAATACGTTACACAGACTTAATTATAACTCTATTGATGCATCGCAGCAATAGTTTTTAACTAACAAAGCGGATAGTTTTTCTTCACTACGTCGATAGTCTGTCTGAATGTCACTGTTTCCGCAGACTATACGGTGTGGCTATTGCGCGGGAGGGTAACGCGCTCATGCACTGCAGCATCCGCCGCAGTGGCGCCGCTAAAACGCTGGCGGAGCGAGGAGGGACACTGGATCGTCCCGATCCTCATGCGCCCTTGGCGAGCGGAAACTCGATCGTGACTTCGAGTCCCGGCCCAGGGCTGCGGTTGCGCAGTCGCAGGCCGCCGCGGTAGCGGCCGACGAGCCGCTGCACGATGGCCATGCCGAGTCCCGTGCCGTTGGCCTGGGTCCGCTCGGTATCGACCCGGTAAAACGGCCGGGTGACGAGTGTCAGCTGGTCCTCCGGAATGCCCGGTCCTTCGTCGACCACGGAAAGCTCGACGCGCGAGTGCGAGACGCGTGTCTCGAGGATCACATGCGGGATTCCATCGGCCTCGCTCAGGCCATACTTGCGGGCGTTCTCGAGCAGGTTGCCGATCACGCGCCGCATGTCGGTTTCGTCAGCCTCGATCACCGCCGATGGCGCCAGCCGCGTGATCAGCCGCATGCCGTCTTCCGACGCAATTCGCGCCGCCAGTTCTCCTGCGATCACGGAAAGGTCGACAGGTTCCGGGACTCTTTGCACCGGTCGCGCGTAATCGAGGAATCGGCCGATGATCATGTCCATCTGCTCGATGTCGTCGACCATCGCGTCCTTGGTGGTCTGATCCGACGGGCTCATTTCCGTTTCGAGCCGCAGCCGGGCGAGCGGGGTGCGCAGATCGTGCGAGATGCCGGCGAGCATCAGCGCGCGGTCGGCTTCGAGCTGCTCGAGATCCTGCACCATCTGGTTGAAGCTTCGGTTGGTCTCGGCGGCCACGCCCATGCCGCGCTCAGGCAGCGCCTCGGGCGATTGCCCCGAGCCCACCTTGCGCGCCGCCATGGCGAGACGTGCAAATGGCCGGTTCACCAGACTCGTGATAAAGGCCGCGCCGAATAGCGACAGCGCAAGCGCAAACACGCCCCATCCAGCCCATTGCAAGCCGGTCGCGTTATCGAGCTGATCGCGGTCGAGCGCGACCCAATAGTCGTCGTCGTCGATCTTGAAGCTGATCCAGACGCCTGGGATGTCGTTGACCGATTGGGCAATCACGGTGTCGTCGCCGAGCCGCCCACGGATGTCGTGTTCGATCAGCCGGTTCAACGACTCGTCCGGTTGCAGCTTGTACTTGTCGGAGGTTTCGCGCGGATACACGCGCACCCCTTCATTGCTTTCCAGATCTTGCAGCAGTGCGCGCCGCAGGTCGGGATCGGAATAGAGGAGTGCGGTGCGTGTGAGCTTCACGATCGCGACGAGCTGCAACGCCACGCGCTGCGCGCGCGGCTCGCGTTCGATCACCCGGAAGCTCTGGAACCAGGCGGCGAGACTGACTGCGATCAGTAATGCAATCAGCAGAAAGGTCCGCCAGAAAAGGCCACCGAACGCGAGCGTCAGGAGGCGCCGGTCGATCCGCATGGGCCCTTCTTATCTGAAAACAAAAACGGAAAGCGCGAACAAACTCAGGCTGCGCCGTCGGGAATGAACACGTAGCCAAGACCCCAGACGGTCTGGATAAAGCGCGGGCTGCCCGGATCCGGTTCGATCAGCTTGCGCAGACGCGAGATCTGCACGTCGAGGCTGCGGTCGAACACTTCGTATTCACGACCACGCGCCAGTTCCATCAACTTTTCGCGCGACAGCGGCTGGCGCGGATGACGGGCAAAGACCTTTAGCACGGAGAACTCGCCGGTGGTCAGCGGGATTTCCTGACCGGCTTTGGTCAGCGTGCGGGTAGCGAGGTTGAGTGCGAACTCGCCGAACTCGAAGACCTCGGTGGTCTCGGACGGCGCGCCCGGCAGTTCCGAGGGTGTCTGCCGGCGTAGCACCGCATGGATGCGCGCCACCAGTTCACGCGGGTTGAACGGCTTCGGCAGATAGTCGTCAGCGCCCATTTCGAGCCCGACGATACGGTCGACGTCTTCACCTTTGGCCGTGAGCATGATGATCGGCGTGCGATCGTTGCTGCCGCGCAGGCGACGGCAGATCGACAGGCCGTCTTCACCAGGCAGCATCAGGTCGAGCACCAGCAGGTCGAAACGCTCACGCACCCAAAGCTTGTTCATTGACGGCGCATTTTCGGCGACGTAGACGTTGAAGCCCTGTTCGCCAAGGTAGCGGCGTAGAAGATCGCGCAGACGCGGATCGTCATCGACGACGAGGATTTTCGAAGGGTTTTTGGTTTCCATGGTCGGCATCTTAGCGCGATTACAAAGTGGCGCGAGTTTGCATCAATTCGCGGGTTACAGTCAGTTACAAAATTTACCCGCACTGTGGCATGACGTAAAGCGGTGACGCGTAGACTGCTTTACTGAATGCGGCTGTTCGGTGGATACTTCACTCGACTAAAATTCGCACCCGGCATTTTTCCGGGGTTTGTATACGCATTTAGGATAGCCGGTTGCCGCACCACGAAGGGAACAAGATGAAGGGAGGGGTTTGGCCGAATGTGCGCCTACGCGTGATTGCGCTGGCTGTGGCCGGCACACTCGCGGGCACATTAGGCCCTACGCTCGCCCATGCCCAGTCCACCGACGAACGGGCATCGAACCCACACGCGCCACGCTTCCGCCCCTTCAAACTGTCGCACCAGTCGCATACTCCCGAACCGGATCACCAAGCTTCAGACGCCATGATGCGTGCTGCAGTTCCCCCCGATCTGGATCAGCGTCGCCGCGACGGCCACATGACGCCTGAAGAGCGGCGTCTGCTACGCCAACACATTGAAGACGCCGTTCGCGAGTTGTACAAACGCTAGGGCGCTACGCCCAACGTCCATCGTCAAGTACCGCCCGGTGCGACGCGCAGCGTGTCGCGATGCGCGTGAAAAATTTCGTTTCACTTCCCCCGTCAACTTTCCCGCCCGATCTGCCGTTGATTGGCCAGAGGGGATGATCGTGTGAGTCACGTATGACTCGCATGCCATGCGGGCGTCTTCTCGACACCGCTACCGGACCACGGACGACTGACAATGAACAAGCTGCGAAGGCTCACTGGCGACAGGTCGAACTCCGTGCTTACGTTGTTCTTTGCCGCTGCTGCGCTCGCAGCGCTCATGGGCGCGCACGTGGCCGACGCCGAGAACGGCACCGCGCCCGCCTCAACTTCAACGCATGGTCTGCGCGGCAAACACCACGCACCGGTGGTGACCGAGGATGACGCGGCCGAGGGTTTGCTTGACGCTGATGATGCGCGCTTTTTCCTGACACGGGTGGGATTTGCGCCGGATAACGCCGAGGTCGCCCAATACGTGGGGCTGACGCGTGAGCAGGCGGTCGACAGGGTATTGGCCACGGCGCGCACCGAATCCTTCACGCCGATGCCCGCGTGGGTCCAGGAGCCGATCCCGACTCGCGACGAGCGCAAGGCCTGGACGCAGGATCAGCGGCAGGCCGAGGGTCGCACGCGCGGCCAGCGTTACGAAGAGTTGCGCGCATGGTGGGTACGCGAGATGTTGACCACGCCTTCGCCGCTGACCGAGCGCATGACGCTCTTCTGGCACAACCATTTCACGTCGGGCCAGGACAAGGTCGGCTATCCGCAACAAATGGCGCAACAGGACATGCTGCTCAGGCGCGATGCGCTGGGAAATTTCGGCGAGATGCTGCACGACGTCGCGAAAGATCCGGCCATGCTGCAGTACCTTGACGGCGCTGGTAGCCGCAAGGGCAAGCCTAACGAAAACTTCGCCCGCGAAGTGATGGAACTGTTCACGCTGGGCGAGGGCCACTATACGCAGCAGGACGTGTCGGAAGCCGCGCGCGCCTACACAGGATGGAGCCTCGATCCGGATACCCAGGCATACGTATGGCGCGCCAATCTGCACGACGATGGTGTCAAAACGGTACTCGGCCAGAGCGGGCCGTTCGACGGCGATCAGGTGCTCGACATTTTGCTGGCGCGTCCTGAGACCGCCACCTTCGTCACGACAAAGTTGTGGCGCGAGTTCGTCTCCGACACACCGGACCCGGCGCAGATCGCACCGATTGCCGAGCGCTTTCGCGCCAGTCACTACGACATAAAAATCGCATTACGCGGACTCTTCCTCAGCGATGCGTTTTGGGACGAGCGCAATCGCGGCGTGCTGGTGAAGTCGCCCGCTGAGTTTGTGGTGGGGGCGCTGCGCGAATTCGATATCAGCTACGACAACACGGCACCGTTCGCCGGACAGATTCGCAATCTGGGTGAGAACCTGTTCTATCCGCCCAACGTCAAGGGCTGGCCGGGCGGCACGACGTGGATCAACAGTTCGACGCTGCTCGCACGCAAGCAGTTCGTCGAGCAAATCTTCCGCGCTACCGAAACCGCCGCGCCGCATCGTCCGCAAAACGGTGTGATGAGCCAGGACCCTAAGGCGGCGATGGTGCAGCGCGCGATGGCGCGGGTGGGTCAGGGGGGAGTACGCTTTGATATCGACACGTGGCTCGCCCAGTTCAATACGGCTCCGACGGCAAAAGCGGGCCTCTCTGCTGACTTGCAATTGCAGCACGCGGTGTTGCCGATTGCTCCGGTCGACGCGATCGAAACCGATTCGACCGCCAGCGCTTATCTGGAAGCGCTGTTGATGGATCCGGCATACCAGTTGAAGTAGATGAGCCTGGTTGAACCGAAGAACTGAAGAATCGAAGCGGCGCGGATCGGGCGGCGCACTCCACGTAGCCACAAACGAACGAGGTGCAGCATGAGACGGCGCGATTTTCTTTCGATGACCACAGCGGCAAGCGCAGCCCTTTGGTTGCCGCGGGCGTTCGGTGCGCAGGCAGCGAGCCAGGCGGATGCAATGGCGGCAACGACGCTCGCGCGCGGCGGTTACGGCAATCTGCTGATTCTCGTGGAGTTGAAGGGCGGCAACGATGGACTGAACACAGTCATCCCTTACGAGGATCCTGCTTACTATCAGTTACGCAAGAACATCGGCATCAAGCGCGAGCAGGTCATCCAGCTCGACGAGCGCACCGCCTTGCATCCCTCTTTGCAGCCGCTGATGCCGCTATGGCAGAGCCAGCAACTGGCCATCGTGCAGGGCGTCAGCTACGCGCAACCGAATCTCTCGCACTTCCGCTCTATCGAGATATGGGACACTGCCTCGCGCTCGGATCAGTATCTGCGCGAAGGCTGGTTGACACGTGCGTTCGCACAGCACGCAGTGCCGCCGAGTTTTGTCGCGGACGGCGTGGTGATCGGCAGTGCGGAGATGGGGCCGCTCGCCAACGGCGCGCGGGCCATTGCACTGGTGAACCCGGCGCAGTTCATCAAGGCTTCGCGGCTTGCGACGCCGGTGTCGCTTCATGAGCGCAATCCCGAGCTGGCGCATATTCTCGACGTCGAGAACGATATCGTGAAGGCCGCTGACCGGCTGCGTCCACGTGAAGGTCAATTCCCGCTCAAGACTACTTTTCCGCAGGGCGCGTTTGGGACTTCGATCAAGACTGCGATGCAAGTGCTGGCTGCTGGAGACACCCCGCAGGGCAAGCCGCTGAACGGGCAGGGCGTGGCGGTGATCCGGCTCACGCTCAACGGCTTCGACACGCATCAGAACCAGCCCGGCCAGCAGGCCGCGTTGCTCAAGCAACTCGCAGAGGGATTCGCGTCGATGAGGTCGGCGCTGGTCGAGTTGGGACGTTGGGACAACACGCTGGTCGTGACCTACGCGGAGTTCGGCCGCCGGCCGCGCGAGAATCAGAGCAATGGGACCGATCACGGCACGGTGGCGCCGCATTTCGTGATGGGTGGGCGGGTGCGCGGCGGCTTGTACGGCGCGCCGCCGGTGCTGACGCAACTGGATGGTAGTGGCAACTTGCCAGTGGGGGTCGACTTCAGGCAGATCTATGCGACCGTGCTTGGGCCGTGGTGGGGGCTTGATGCTACGGCGGTGTTGCAGCAGCGCTTTGAGCCGTTGCCATTGCTGCGTGCGTGAGACTTTGCGCCGGGCGCGGGTTGCCGGTTGCCGGTTGCTGACTGATGCGGTGATGCGGTGACGCGGTGATGCAGTGTTACGGTGTTGCTGGTGTTGCACGGCTGTGCACGCCGGTTCAGCGTTGGCGCGCGCCGCGCCACGCGACCCACAGCTTGCGGATCGGCGTGAGCGCGATGCTTTGATGCAGCACGTGGTAGCCGTCGCGTTCGATCTCATCGAGCAATGCCAGCGCGAGAGCGGCCTGCGCCCGCAGGGTGCGTTGCGTGCGCCGCTCTTCTGCAGGTATGGCGGCGAGGGCGGCGTTCAGTGCCTCGCGGGCGCGCTTCGTCTGAAAGCGGATCAGCTCGGTGAACGCGTCACTGTATTTGCGATTGATCACGTCGGCGGCGGTGACGTTGAAGCGCTGCATTTCGTCGACCGGAATATAGATGCGCCCGTGTCGCGCGTCGTTACCGAGTTCGGCGACCAGTTGCGCCAGCAACATCGCCTCGCCTAGTGGTGCGGCCCACGCGGCGGCCTGCGCAGGGTTCCGCGCGGTGGCGCGTGCGGTCAGCGTGGCAAACGTGCCGCCGACACCCTGCAGATAGCGGCGCAGATTCGGATAGTCGAGGTAACGGGCCTGATCGAGGTCCATTTCGAAGCCGGCCAGCAGCGTTCGCAGCGCCGGATACTCGGCCTCCATGGCTTTCGCGCCGCCACCCAGATGAGCGGTGAGCGCCTTCGAGACCGGATGCGAGGGCGCGCCTGCCGCCAATGCCGCGATTTCCTTTTGCCACCACGCGAGCTTGGTGCGGCCGATGGCCGGATCGCTGGTTTCCTTGACGGTCTCCTCAAACTCACGGCGCAACGCGAACAGGGCGGTCAGGAGCGGCCGGCGTCCTGCGGGCGCCTCGCGCAACGCGTAGTAGCTGCTCGAGCCGGGGGGCACCGCTTTCTGCTGGCAATATTCGTCGAAATTCACTTGAATGGAGTGTGAGGCTGAAGCGCGGTGGGGGCACGGCATACGTGCCGTACGAACATTAGCCAAAAATTGTAGCATCGACATACGTCGGGCAAATGCAGACAAGCGCAAATCAATCGGTTAGAATCTCGCGCTTACGCTTTCGGACGTACGTCAAACCGGCTCTTGCCGGCGAGGCACGGCTGCTGGCAAGCCAGATATCGGGCGCGGCGCGCATGCGCTTGACCCGGCGCGAGGATGGCGAAATTGGTAGACGCACCAGGTTTAGGTCCTGACGCCAGCAATGGTGTAGGGGTTCGAGTCCCCTTCCTCGCACCACGTATTTTAAAAAGCCCCGCCAGTCGATGACTGGCGGGGCTTTTTACTTACTGGTTGCACGCACAACCAATCGCCGCGGAACCTGTTACACCGAGCGCGCCTGCATGCTTTCGATAATGCGGTCGAGCGCGTCGCCGAACGCAGCTTTCTCTTCCTCGTTGAGGCAGTCGAACAGATCGACGTTCCACTTGCGGGCGATCGGCATGATCTTGCGGTACAGCTCGCGTCCGTCAGTGGTCAGCGAAATCAGTACGACGCGCCCGTCCTCTTCGCTCGCTTCGCGTTGCACAAACCCCTGGTTGATCAGCGCTTCAGCCGCGCGGCTTGCCTGACTCTTGTCGAGGTTTGCATGCCGCGCGAGCTCCATGATCGAAAACGGTCCAAACGATCCCACCGACGCAATCACGCGAGCCTCCGGCAACGTCACGCCGAGCTTCTCCTGATAACGCTCGCCGATGCCGCGCTCGGCAAGCTTGTTCAATACGTGCAGACGGTACGTCAGAAACTGTTCGAGCCCGGCTTTGGCGGAGGCCTTCATGGTCGTCCCGATGGTGAGTGAAAGCGATCGTGGCGCTGTGATTGTTGCCGCAACCGCCTCACCGGTCAACGCATGCCGTATCTGAGACGCGTCAGCTGCTCGGCTTCGTTGGCGAGCAAGTGTGCGGCGTCACGAATCGCGACTTCAAGCGTGATCGGGCCGGGCGCTGGCGAGAAGCAGCCGCTGAAATGTTCGGCAAGGCGCGGCAGCGCGGAGGAATCCACTGCGCCCGAC
The DNA here is from genome assembly GCF_026225065.1 of Paraburkholderia sp. Taxonomy (GTDB): domain Bacteria; phylum Pseudomonadota; class Gammaproteobacteria; order Burkholderiales; family Burkholderiaceae; genus Paraburkholderia. The sequence continues at coordinate 23,636 of NZ_JAMFSB010000138.1, forward strand.
AACAGCGTGGCCGGCACGCCTAAGGCGCGCGCATGAGCGCAGGCGATAAACGGCGCCTTGCCGTGCAGCGTCTGGACATCCGAGCGGCCTTCGCCGGTGATCAGCCAGTCCGCCCCATCGAGCGCTGCATCAAGGCCGATCTGGCGAGCGACGGTTTCCGCGCCCGGTTCGAACTGCGCGCCGAGCATATGCAGGGCGAAACCCAGGCCGCCGGCCGCGCCCGCGCCTGGCAGGTTGCGAGCTGTGCGTTGCAGAGCCGGTTCGAGCAGATCCGCGAAGCGGGCGAGGGCAGCGTCGACGCTTGCGATCTGTTCGGGCTTTACCCCTTTCTGCGGCCCGAAGATCGCAGTGGCGCCATGTTCGCCCGTGAGCGGATTGTCCACGTCGGACATGCCGACAAACGACGCATCGGCAAGCCGCGCATCCAGCTGCGATACGTCGATGCGAGCGAGCCGGGCAAGCTGCTCGGGCGTCGGCTCGAGTTCCTCGCCCTGGGCGTCGAACAGCTTCATGCCGAGGCCGGCCAGTAGTCCCGCGCCACCGTCATTCGTGCTGCTGCCACCGAGCGCCACGAAGAAGCGCCGCACGCCGACGTCGAGCAGCGCGCGAATCGCTTCGCCCATACCGCGTGAGCTGCGCGCTTGAACCGGTACACCCATGCCGACCGGATCGGTAATGCCCACGATCTCGGCCGTTTCGATGATCGCGCTACCGTCGCCGAGCAGCCCCGTGGCTGCTTCACGCACTGGACCCGCGGCGCCGCGCACGGTCAGGATGCGGCGCTCGCCGCCGCCGGTCAGCATGGCGTCGAGCGTGCCTTCGCCGCCGTCGGCCATCGGGCAGATACGCACGATGACATCGGGCCGCGCACGCGTTATGCCGGATGCGACGGCTTGCGCCACCTGTTCGGCACTAAGCGAACCTTTAAAAGAATCGGGAGCAATGACGACGACGGGCGCGGACGACAGGTTCGGCATGGTGTCTCTTGATAGTTGAAATCGGTGCGGAGGCGGTGCAGGCGGGCGCGAGCCCAACGCGTTCGCTAGCTTATCAGCATGCCGCGCGCGACTGAATACGTCGAACGGCATAGCCGGCATGGAGTGACCGAAGCGGCGTAAACACCGGCGCGGGCCGTCAAAACGGGCCCAAACCGACCCGAAACCAGCACCAAACCGGACAAAAATGGGCGCGGAACTTCGAATCCCGGCTAAGCGCGCGAATAGTTTGCTAAAATATTCGGCTCTTTAGACCCAAACCGTGCTGCCGGTGGCCTGTAAGCCCGCGGCGCAGGCGCTGAATCGATGTGACGCGATGCGAAGCGACGTCGAATAGCGGCACGAAGAAGATAACTGATTCGCTCGAATAATTTTAGGACGATTGAAGCCATGGCTAACGTTGTTGAGAACCTCGGCAAGCTCGAACGCCGCGTCACGATTTCCCTGCCGAAGGACACCGTGCAGAAGGAAGTGGACTCGCGTATCCGCCAACTCGCGAAGAATGTGCGCATGCCGGGTTTCCGCCCCGGCAAGGTGCCGCTCAAGATGGTGACGCAACAGTATTCGGGCCAGGTGGAAGCCGAAGTGCTGAGCGACAAGGTTGGCAAGGAATTCTTCGACATCAGCCGCACTGAGAACCTGCGCGTTGCCGGTCAGCCAAGCTTCGCGCCGAAGGTCGATGCAGCGGAAGGCGACTACGCTTTCGACGCAACCTTCGAGGTGTACCCCGAAGTCAAGCTGGGCGACGTTTCCACGGCTGAGATCGAGCGCACCACGACGACCATCAGCGAAGCGGAAATCGACCGCACGCTGGACATCCTGCGCAAGCAGCGCGTGCATTTCCACGCCCGTGGTGACGCCGGCGAACATGGCGACGGCGGTGCGGACACGGCGGCGAAAGACGGCGACCGCGTGACGGTCGACTTCGCCGGCAAGATCGACGGTGAAGTGTTCCAGGGCGGCAGCGCGGAAGATTTCGCGTTCGTGCTCGGCGAAGGCCGCATGCTGCCGGAATTCGAAAAGGCAGCGCTTGGCCTGAAGGTCGGCGAAGCGAAGGAATTCGACCTGGCGTTCCCGGCCGACTATCACGGCAAGGACGTCGCCGGCAAGACGGCGCAGTTCACGATCACGATGAAGAAGATCGAATGGCCGCATCTGCCGGAAATCGACGCTGAATTTGCCAAATCGCTCGGCATCGAAGACGGCGATCTGGTGAAAATGCGCGCTGAAATCAAGGACAACCTCGAGCGCGAAGCAAAGCGTCGCACGCAATCCATCGTCAAGAACCAGGTGATGGATGCGCTGTTGAAGATTTCGGAACTCGACGTGCCGAACGCGCTGATCGAGCAGGACCAGCTGCGTCTCGTCGAAATGGCGCGCCAGGATCTGACGCAACGTGGTGTGCCGAACGCCGCCGACGCACCGATTCCGGTAGAAATGTTCAAGGAGCAGGCTGAGCGTCGCGTCAAGCTGGGCCTCGTGCTCGCCGAACTGGTCAAGGCCAATGAGCTGCAGGCGAAGCCGGAGCAGATTCGTGCCGAAGTCGACGAATTCGCGAAAAGCTACGAAGACCCGAAGGAGGTCGTCCGCTGGTATTATTCCAACCAGCAGCGCCTTGCAGAAATGGAAGCCTACGTCGTTGAAGCCAACGTCGTTGATTTCGTCCTCAGCAAGGCCAAGGTGACGGACAAGGAAGTGAGCTTCGAAGAGTTGGCAAGCGCAACGGCGCAAGCGTAAGCGTCGCTGCAACGGCGTGCCGGCTGTCGGAGCGACGGCCCGCACGCCGTTTTTTTCTGAAGCGTCGTGTTGAGCGGGGTGCGCCGGGGTCGGCGCACTTGAATATTGCGCTGTCGTACTCACCTGTCCGGTACCTAATAAATATTCCCAGACAAGGATCCATTGCATGACCTTTCGCGCCCAAATGCTGGACACGTTGACCTCCCAGTCGTCCCGGGATCTCGAAGCGCAGGCGCTCGGACTCGTGCCGATCGTCGTGGAAACGAGCGGCCGTGGCGAGCGTTCGTATGACATCTACTCGCGCCTGCTGAAGGAACGCGTAGTGTTTCTGGTCGGCGAAGTGAACGACCAGACGGCCAACCTCGTCGTCGCACAGTTGTTGTTCCTCGAAAGCGAAAATCCGGACAAGGACATCAGCTTCTACATCAATAGCCCGGGCGGCTCGGTTTCGGCCGGGATGGCGATCTACGATACGATGCAATTTATCAAACCGGACGTGTCGACCCTGTGCATGGGCCTCGCGGCCAGCATGGGCGCGTTCCTGCTGGCGGCCGGCGCAAAGGGCAAGCGCTTCACGCTGCCCAATGCACGCGTGATGATTCACCAGCCGCTTGGCGGCGCACGTGGCCAGGCATCGGATATCGAGATCCAGGCCCGTGAAATCCTGTATTTGAAGGAACGGTTGAACCAGTTGCTGTCGCATCACACCGGTCAACCGGTCGAGCGGATCGCACGCGACACCGACCGCGACAACTTCATGTCCGGCGATGACGCCCAGGCGTACGGCCTGGTCGACCAGGTGTTGCACAAGCGGCCATGATCTGGCGTGTTTTCGCCCCGGTTTTGAGGGCGAGAACACGCACGTTTATGGTGTGAAATAATTAGAGTCGTCCAAACGCCTGCGGCAAGCGCCGTCACTGCTTTTGCTCATTCGCCTCAACTGCGAGGCAGGGGCAAACGGCGTATCATGTAATCGAGTGTCCGGAGGCTCACACATCTATGGCGGACAAGAAAGGTTCTAACAGCGAAAAGCTGTTGTATTGCTCGTTCTGCGGCAAGAGCCAGCATGAAGTCAAAAAGCTGATTGCCGGCCCGTCGGTGTTCATCTGTGATGAATGTATCGACCTGTGCAACGAAATCATTCGTGACGAGGCGGCGGGCGCGGGCATTGAAGCCGGTCTGTCCAAGTCCGATCTGCCGAGTCCGCAGGAAATCCGCGAAATTCTCGATCAGTATGTAATCGGGCAGGAACGCGCGAAGAAGATCCTTGCAGTGGCCGTTTACAACCACTACAAGCGCCTCAAGCATCTCGACAAGAAGGACGAAATCGAGCTCTCGAAGAGCAACATCCTGCTGATCGGCCCGACCGGTTCCGGCAAGACCCTGCTCGCGCAGACGCTTGCTCGCCTTCTGAACGTCCCGTTCGTTATTGCTGACGCAACGACGCTGACGGAAGCCGGCTATGTCGGTGAAGACGTCGAGAACATCATTCAGAAGCTCCTGCAGAACTGCAACTACGAAGTCGACAAGGCTCAGCGCGGCATTGTTTACATCGACGAAATCGACAAGATCAGCCGCAAGTCGGACAACCCTTCGATCACCCGCGACGTATCGGGCGAGGGTGTCCAGCAGGCCTTGCTGAAGCTGGTCGAAGGTACGATGGCGTCGGTGCCGCCGCAAGGTGGTCGTAAGCATCCAAACCAGGACTTCATCCAGGTCGACACTACTAATATTCTGTTCATCTGCGGCGGCGCGTTCGACGGCCTTGAAAAGGTCATCGTCGACCGTACGGAAAAGACGGGCATCGGTTTTGGGGCCAGCGTCAAGAGCAAGCAGGACCGCGATGCGGGCGAAGTGCTGCGCGAAGTCGAACCGGAAGATCTGATCAAGTTCGGGCTGATTCCTGAACTGATCGGCCGTCTGCCGGTGGTCGCTACGCTCGGCAAGCTCGACGAAGTGGCGCTGATGAAGATTCTCGTCGAGCCGAAGAACGCGCTCGTGAAGCAGTATCACAAGCTGTTCAGCATGGAACGCGTCGAACTCGAGATTCGTCCCGGTGCATTGCAGGCGGTCGCACGCAAGGCAATCCGTCGGAAGACGGGTGCGCGTGGTCTGCGCTCCATTCTGGAACAGGCGTTGCTGGATGTGATGTACGAGTTGCCGACGATGAAAGGGGTTAGCAAGGTCATCATCGACGACAACGTCATCGAAGGCGACGGTAAACCTCTACTGATCTACGAAGACGCACCCAAGGTTGCGGGTTCGAATTGATCGGCTTTAAAGGTTTTGCAAAAAAAGCCGTTCATGGCAACGTGGACGGCTTTTTTGTTTATCTTGGGTTAGGATGGTTGTGTTTCCTTTGGAGTCACTGAACTTTTCCCACACGCGGAGGCCTTGTAATCGTTTTTGCAGGCCTCACCTATCGAACGAACTGATACCACTCATGGGGAAATGAAATGTCAGGAACCCAACTCCTCCCGCCGGAACGCACTACGCTCCCGCTGCTCCCGCTGCGTGATGTAGTCGTTTTCCCGCACATGGTGATTCCGCTCTTCGTAGGCCGCCCGAAGTCGATCAAGGCTCTCGAAGCAGCAATGGAAGGCGGCAAGCACATCATGCTCGTCGCCCAAAAGACGGCTGCCAAAGATGAGCCGACCGAAAAGGACATGTACGAAGTAGGGTGTATTGCCAACATCCTGCAAATGCTGAAGCTGCCGGACGGTACCGTGAAGGTGCTCGTCGAAGGCTTGCAGCGTGCGAAGACGCTCTCGATCGAAGAGCAGGAAACCCAGTTTTCGTGCGAAGTCATGCCGCTCGAACCCGACCACGCCGACA
>NZ_JAMFSB010000013.1 GCF_026225065.1 Paraburkholderia sp.
GGCGGGGGCGCTGGCTGCCGCGCTTTCGACCGCGGATGGGCTGTTGCTGACGATTGCGAATGCGCTCTCGCACGATGTCTACTATCACATGGTCGATCCGGCGGCGTCGAGTCAGCGGCGGGTGACGATCTCGAAGATTTTGCTGTTGGGGGTGGCGCTGTTTGCGTCCTACGTGGCGTCGCTGAATATGGGGAATATTCTCTTTCTGGTGGGGGCGGCGTTTTCGCTGGCAGCGTCGAGCCTGTTTCCGGTACTGGTGCTTGGGGTGTTCTGGAAGCGTACGACCCGGCTTGGCGCGGTGGCGGGGATGGTGGCGGGGCTGGTGGTGTGCATTTATTACATCGTCTCGACGTATCCATTTTTCACGCAGATGACGGGGTTCGTGGGGGCGCGGTGGTTTGGGATCGAGCCGATCAGTTCGGGCGTGTTCGCTGTGCCGGCGGGGTTCCTGGTGGCGATTCTCGTGAGCCTCGTGGATCGGAAGCCGGATGCTTATACGCGGGCGCTGGTGGATTATATTCGGCATCCTTGAGGTGCCCGGATGTCAGTCTGGCGGGCGTTTGCGGGGTGTTTGATGGTCGTTTTAGGACAGGGGTGGCGCAGGCCCCAGAGTTTGCTATAATTCGGCTCCCGCCGGAGAGGTGGATGAGCGGTTTAAGTCGCACGCCTGGAAAGCGTGTTTAGGGTCAAACCTAACCGGGGTTCGAATCCCCGTCTCTCCGCCACATATGAATGATAAGCCGTTGAATCCGCAAGAGATTCAACGGCTTTTTGTTTTTGGCTCACGCTACGGCCACCAAAACGCGTCGAATGGCGTCTCCGAAGCCGGCACTCTCATAGCCCCGCCAGCCCACCACTCAAGAAATCGAATACCGGTTCTGCGGACCGCTGACATACCGCTTCCGGGCGATCTCAAGAAGCTTTTCGCGAAACTGGTCGAAGGCCCCGAGTATCGAACGCTCGTCCGAGCCCGCGCCCGGCTGCAGATTCCTGATCACCGCGTCATCAACCAGGAAGGTGATTTCGCGCGAATTATCATATCCCCAGAAACACACACAATGCCTCGCGGCATCGTAACTACGGCTGGGATTGGGGAATTCAAGCGCCACGATCAGGCCTTCACGCTTGCAACCGAGTAACGCCACTTACTGGCATTTGAATCGATTGAAGCAAAACTAATGCGTCGCTGTTCTGCGCGCAGAGCATCCGCTGTCTCGAGGACAAGGGCGTGTGTCCTGCGTTCGAGGGTATACGCGCTCGAGCCGCCGACGACTGTCGAAGCTGGTTTGGTCTGTAATCGCATGGGGGGTCCTGAAGCACGCGGCCGCGAGACGCAGCCAACCGTCTCCCCACTGTATACCCTTCGCGAGGCGCCAGCGTCTTTTATTCCGCTGGGTCTCTGCCGATGTGCCCGCGAGTCGCTTGTTCTTCCAGCATAAAACGCCTGCTTCGTATCGCAATGTATCTGATCGCGACAGTGATACATGACATTGCAATCGGCCCGTTTTCCGACACAAGCCAGATACGTCACAGGGGCTTAATGCATCAACGCCGGATGACAGACGCACGCACCGCCGCAGATCCGAACGAGATGTGCGCGCCTGGTACCTGAGGTCCAGCGTCCTCTACCCCATCTTTAGTTCACGGAGAACGACATGAAAACCTTGATTCTTGCTTTTGCCCTCGCCGCATCAGTTAACCCAAAGAAATAATTCATCATGACTCAGCTCAAGAACGTGCTTTACACAGGAAAAACCCATACCACCGGTGGCCGGGACGGAGCGTCCCGCAGTTCCGATGGCCGACTCGACGTCAAACTATCGGTGCCCGGTTCATCCGGCACAGGCACGAATCCGGAACAGCTGTTTGCGGCAGGTTGGTCTGCCTGTTTTATCGGCGCGATGCGACGGGCAGCCGCCAACATGAAGATTGCGCTGCCGGCAGACACCGCCGTCGATGCCGAGGTGGACCTGTGTGCAACTGACGACGCTTACTCCTTGCAGGCTCGGCTGAACGTCAGCCTGCAAGGCGTGGAGCATGAAGTGGCCGAAGCGTTGGCGAATGCGGCACACCAGATCTGTCCATACTCCAAGGCCACACGCGGCAACATCGACGTCGTGATCAACGTGGTCTAGGTCGGCCAGGTTCGGCCAGTCGACACGGGGAAGTGGATCGCGGACAATCGTAACCACAGGGCCGTCACGCGACGAAGCGTCCGGCCCGTTGCGATCCGCCTTGATCGAAAGTCAACGCGCACAAAAGCAAGAAGACCGACCGACGCTCATTGCTAACGATACTTAAAATGCGCCATTTCCCCGACAATCTGGGTCTCGCTACCGATCTACTGCTGCACGCAGAAACGGGGATCGTCGAGTCGCGGAATGACTACATCGTCGTCCGCACCCCCGATGCACCCGATTACTTTTTTGGCAACATGCTCGTCCTGACGCGGCAACCCGCGGGAAGTGACCTGAAACGGCTGGAGCATGACTTTGCCCACCTCGTCGGCAAACCGCCTTCGATTGCACACCGCACGTTTACGTGGCCGGAGAGCGCCGAGAGTGTCGTCACCCTCGACGCTTTCGTCGAACAAGGCTATGACGCGACGGTCTGTTGTGTGTTGGCAGCGCATCCTGATGATATACGTCCGGTTGCGACAAACGCCTTGGTCGAGGTGCGCCCGTTTGCCGTGCAGCAGGATTGGGATGATTGGTCTCGAATGCAACTCGCCGACATGCCCAATCCCGCTGACATCACCTCCCAGCGTTTTATGGCGCATCAACAGACGGCCTACAGAACGCTAATCGACCGCGGTCTGGGAAACTGGTGGGGAGCGTTTATAGGTGACGCACAGGTCGGAAGCCTGGGCTTGTTCTTCCTTGACGGGATTGCGCGTTTCCAGTCAGTGATCACCGCGCCTCAGCATCGAAAGCGGAATGTTTGCAGGACCCTGATGGGCGAGGTTATCAGGCGCGCCGCCAGACGTTCGGACCAGTTTGTTATTGTTGCAGATGAGGCTTACCATGCCGGGGAAATATACGAGGCAATGGGTTTTCAGCGAAAAGGGCGCGTCGCCAGTTTGTGTCAGGAGCCGCATAATATAACTGCGTGCTGAGCGCATACAGAACAAGTCTAATCTCCTGAGAAATGCCCTCAGGGTTCTCACACATACGCAGGGGCACATCATGTCAAGCGAGTGGACGCGCCGCGCCAAGCTGTTTATCCAGCGTTTCTGGCAACCTACCAGCGCCTGTATGACCTGCATGCCGGGGAGCTGGGGCAACGTCATGAGCCTTGCCCACTGGACGATTGCGTTCCACACAGGTCTGCTCACCGGTCTTCTCGCGGTGCTTCTCACTTTTACACCTGCTGCGAAGCTCTACACACATCGATATGGCAATGCGCTAATCGTCGGTGTCCTGACCATGTTAGGCGACATCTACTCACACTCGAGTCATTATCGTATTCCCTACCTCGAACACATCATGACGGGAGTGATCTCAGGTCTGCTGACACTCGTCGCCTCATATCTCTTCGAGGACCGTGCGCGACGCATTCGGACAGCATGGGGACGTGTTTTCGGATAGTTCGCGGCCCGGCGGCACACCCGCAGTCGTATCATCGAGCACCGCCGTGCTCTGGCGGCCATCTATCGTCTCATCCGCAAAACGCACTTCCTGATAGAAGCGAGAAGAGTGCAGCGGGCGTAAGGTAGCCCGCGAAGCACACCGCCACGATCGCCAGGCCAAGGAGCGCTGCCACAGTTGCGATCAGAGCCTTCCGCAGAGGCTTCGCCGTGTCCATCAAGGCTCTCGTGATTCTTAGGCCTGCCATGCTTCTCACGCCGACTGCACAAGCGGCCCGGCGAGGCGATCGACTCGTTCATCGTTGATCGGCAAGTGCAATAGACCCGCGATGACGCCAAGCGCGATCGCGCCGTACCAAAGCAGATCGTAGGCGTGGGTCGCGTCGTACACGATACCGCCAAGCCAGATGCCGAGAAAGCTCCCTAACTGATGTCCAAAGAACACGAAGCCGAACAGCGTTGCGATATAACGCACCCCGAAGACCTGTGATACGAGACTGTTTGTCAACGGCACCGTGCCGAGCCAGATCAGGCCCATCACGAACGAGAATGCGTACACGCTTGCCGGTGTGAGCGGTGCGAAAAAGAATGCCGCCATCGCCGTGGACCGGATGAAGTAGATCGCCGAAAGCACGTACTTCCGGCGCATGAAGTCACCGACGTACCCGCACACGTACGTGCCAATCACGTTGGCGAGCGCGATCAGGGCTAGCGCCGCGCTCGCATTGCGTGCGCTCAAGCCTTTGTCCAGCAGATACGCGGGCATGTGCGCGGCGATGAATGCGAGCTGGAAGCCGCATGCCAGAAAGCCGAAATTCAGCAGCCAGAATCCTCGATGTGAGAGCGCTTCGCGAATCGCCGCGCCCATCGATTGCGCGGATGCGTCGCCGGCAACGTGACTCACGGGGCGATCGCGCAGCCAGGCCGAGAGTGGCGCGAGCAGGACCATCACCGAGGCAAGCACGAGGAGCGTCGAGACCCAGCCGATGCCGCTCAGCAGGCTTTGCACGAATGGCACGGTGCAGAACTGGCCAAGGCCGCCGATCGCACCCGTGACGCCGAGTGCCCAACTGCGATGCTCGGCGGGAAAGAGCCGCGAGAGCGCGCCGTACACGGCGCCGAATGCGGAGCCCGAGAGTCCGACGCCGACCAGCACGCCGGTGCCGAGCGTATAGACGCCGGGTGTGCCCGCATACGCCATGACGAGGAGACCGAGCGCATAGACAAGCATGCCGGCGAGTATCACCCGCGCGGAGCCGAAGCGGTCGGCGATCATTCCCGCGAACGGCTGCGCGACGCCCCAGAGCAGATTCTGCAGCGCTAGTGCAAGACCGAACGTTTCGCGCGACCAGCCGTGGTCGATCGTGACCGGTGTCAGAAAGAGCCCCTGCACGTGCCGCACGCCCAATGCGGCGCCCATTACAATGCCGCCGGCAATCACCGGTTGCCAGCGCTTGCGCCAGATGTCCTGTTGTCCGCTCACTGCCGCTCCTCCGCGTAGCGTGGGTGGCGCGCTTGCCATCGTCGCGCCTTCACTGCGCGTGCCGCACGGCGCAGCCCCACGTGACGGGTGCGGATGCCGCGCGTCCGCACACCATGCGAGCCATTAAATGCCAGCGCGCGGTGCGCTTCAATCAATGTTTTGGGCGCGTTCGCATGCATGCAGCGCATGCGAGAGGGGGCACTACATGCCGGCCTGCGCCACCAGCGCTTTGTTGACCACCGCCTCCACGGTGCGGGCCTCCGACCTGATCCACTCGACGACGTCGAGCACGTCCTGGCGCGGCTGCGTCTCAGCCTGATAGAGCCAGTAACCGTAGGTACTTGTGCGGACGGCGGCACCTTCGGCAAGCGCGACGAGCCGTCCGTCAGCGAGGAGGGACTCGATCAGCGCGATGCGGCCCAGCGCGATGCCCTGGCCGGCAAGCGCTGCGGCGATGACCTGGTCATATTGGTTGAAACGTAGCATCCTCATCGGCTGCGCGTGGGCGAGCCCCATTGCGGCGAGCTGATCGGACCAACGCAGGAGCGGCCTGCGCGGCCCCTCGAATTCGAGCAGCGCGTGAGGCCCGAGCACGGCGGACTCGTCGAGCCGCACGAGCCCGAGCGAGGGATGCGCGACGGGCACGACGGCCTCCTCGAAGAGGCGCACGGCGCCCGGGGGCGCGTTCGTGGCCGGGCAGTAGCGGATGCCGAGATCGATCCCTTCGGCGCGCAAATCGACGTTTCTGTCGATCGCCGCCATACGCAGGTCGACATTCGGGTAACGTCGTTGAAATCCGTTGATCCGCGGCAGCAGCCAGAGGCCCGTCACGCCGATACTGGCCGTGATCGTCACGGGCAGCCCTTCCTGCGCGTGGCCCAGGACTTCGAAGACTTCTTGCAATTGCTGGACGGCGGCATCGGCGGTGCGAAAGAGGCGTTCGCCCTCGGGCGTGAAGGAAATCGACCGGTAGCCGCGCTGAAAGAGCACGAAGCCGAGCCAATCCTCGAGCGCGCGAACCTGGCGGCTCAGGGCAGACTGCGTGAGGCAGAGGTCCTGTGCAGCGAGCGTGATGCTCATGCGGCGGCCGACCGCGACAAAGCCGCGAATCAGATCAAGCGGCGCGAGCCGGACAAGCGGTACTGGCATGCGTGCACCTCATGCGAAAGATGCAAGAAGGTTGGTTGAGCCAGTCGCGTGAGTCAAGTGGAATATTGATCTGTATGGATTCGGGCAATCGGGAATCGACTCATCTGGAGATACGATGCAGGACAGGAAAACCACCGCACCCGCACCTGAGGCAATCGCGCTCGTCGCGGCGGACGGCTGCCCGATTCGTGGCTTCGTCTGGCGTCACGGCGAACGCCATGCGGGCGACTGGGGCGTCGTGCACAGGTCCAACGCGAGCGCGCGGCCCGTGGTGATCGTCAACGCAGCGACCTCCGTGCGTTGCCGTTACTACTTTCGCTTCGCGGCATTCCTCTTCAGCCACGGCTGCGACGCGATTGTCTACGACTATCGTGGCATCGGCGAGTCGCGGCCGCAGTCGCTGCGAGGTTTCCGCGCGTCGTGGCTTGATTGGGGGCAGCTCGACTTCGAGGCCGTGTTGCGATACGCGGCGCGCGAATTTCCGGGCCAACCGGTCGACGTCGTCGCGCACAGCATCGGCGGCGTTGTCGTCGGGCTCGCGCCGTCGAACGCGATGATCCGGCGCGTCGTCACGATGGGCGCGCAGTATGCGCATTGGCGCGACTATGCGCCGGGCCGCAAGCTAGCGATGCTGTGGCGCTGGCATGTGTTGATGCCGGTCCTCGCAATACTCGCCGGTTATGTGCCGGCCAGACGTCTCGGCTGGATGGAGGACACGCCCAAGGGCGTGGCCTTATCGTGGAGCCGCAGCAAGGCGCGTTTCGAAGACACTTTCAGGCGCGGGGCGTTCGCCCTCGGCGACGCCGGACGCGCGCAGCTCGTCGCACAGTTCTCGGCGGTGCATGCGCCGATCCTCGCGATTAGCGTGACCGACGACGAGTTCGGCACCGTGCCCGCCATCGAACGGCTGCTTCGCTATTTCACGGGCAGTGCACGCACGCATCTGCGCATCGCGCCGACGCAGATCGACCAGCCGGCGATCGGGCATTTCGCGTTTTTTCATAGTCGCTTTGAAGACAGCCTCTGGCCGATTGCGCTCGCATGGTTGAAGTCGGAAGCGTTGCGGGAGGGAGGGCCAGGCAGCGTCGTATTTCAGCGCGCTGGGAGCGCGACGCAGCCGACCACGAGCGACACGAAACATCCCGACGCCAGTATCAGTGGCTAGCCCGCCGCATAAACGTTCGGCCGGTGCACCTCCATGTACTTCTCCGGGTGCGCAAGCTTGTCAAACCCATACCGGCGATACAGACCATGTGCATTCGAAGTCACAAGCACGATGCGCCGAAGTCCCTGCAGCACATCCGAATCGACGACGTGCTGCATCAATAATGCCGCGTAGCCGCGCGACTGGAATTCAGGCAGCACGAACACGTCGCAGAGATAGCCGAAGGTGACGAAGTCGGTGATGACGCGTGCAAAACCAACTTGCCGTTTGCCGAGATAGGCGCCGAAGCACAGCGAACCTTCGATTGACCGCTCGACGATATGCCGCGCGATGCCGATCGACCACGGCGCATGGTCATGAAGGAATGCGTGAATCATGTCGAGATCAAGTTCATGCTTGTCTGTCGAGATGTGCAGTACGTCGTTGTCCACGGTTACCCCAGATTTTCGCGCGATCGATTCGCGATCGTAACGTCTAGCCCCGCCCTGTTGCAAGACGCGCTTGTTTGACGTGCGCGATCGCTCGCCGGCTAACAGCCGTGAGTGAGTTAGTATTCGAAAATTGCGGCTATTCCTCGAAGGACGATCAGCGAAGATGAACGACCCTACTGCACCCACCGCGGCGGAATTTCCAGTTCAAAAGCAACTTGACGCATATAACGCACGCGATATCGACGCATTCATGCAATGGTGGTCCGACGATTGTGAATACTACGAATTTCCAGCGCGACTGCTGGCGAGTGGTGCTGCGCAGATACGCGAGCGCCACGTCACGCGCTTCAAGGAACCCAACCTGTTCGGCAAGCTGATCAAACGCAGTGTGGTCGATAACCTGGTAGTCGATCAGGAGGTCGTCACACGGACGTTCGCCGACGGCATCGGCGAAGTCGACGTGCTCGCGATCTATCAGATAGAGAATGGGAAGATCGCGAA
>NZ_JAMFSB010000139.1 GCF_026225065.1 Paraburkholderia sp.
AAGTCGAGCGTGGCGATGCCGGCCGCCTCCAGTTGCGCCGCGAGCGCAGCCGACTGCCCTGCGGGGCGCGTGATCACAACCGTATACCGCGTCTTGCCAGACGAGTTGGGGGAGGAGTTGACGCCTGCTTGCGCCGTCATCACGTGCCAGTCGCCGGACCGCTCGCCGTGCTGAGCGCACGGACGATTTCAAGCGCACCCTGGCCTTCTAGCGCATTCGCCACTTCGCGGCCCAACTGCAGCGCGCGTTCAACAGTGGGCGCCGGCGCCGACGCCTGGGCGCTCAGCACCCGCTGGCCATCGGGCGTGGCGACGATGCCACGCAGATGCAGCGCACCGTCATGCCAGGTAGCGTAGGCCGCAAGCGGCACTTCGCAACTGCCGCCGAGCGCACGCGAGACCATCCGCTCAGCCTCGACTGCCGCAGCGGTGTGCTCGTGATGCAGCGGCGCGAGCCATGCAGCGAGCTCAGGTCTTCCGGCGCGGATCTCAATGCCGAGTGCGCCCTGCCCGGCAGCCGGCAAACTATCCGCGGGATCGAGCAACGCGCGAATCCGCTCGCCCAGACCGAGGCGCTTCAGCCCCGCCGCGGCCAGAATGATCGCTGCATAGTCCCCACGGTCGAGCTTCGCAAGCCGCGTGTCGAGGTTGCCGCGCAGCGGCTGCACGACAAGCTGCGGATAACGCGCACGCAGCATCGACTCGCGGCGCAGGCTGGACGTGCCGACCACGCTGCCCGCGGGCAACGCCGCAAGCGAGTCATAGGCGTTCGAGACGAACGCATCGCGCGGGTCTTCGCGCTCCATGATGGTGGACAGTTCGAAGCCGGCCGGCAGCTCCATGGGCACGTCTTTGAGCGAATGAACGGCCAGATCGGCTCGGCCATCGGCCAGCGCGTTCTCCAGTTCCTTCACGAACAGGCCCTTGCCCCCCACCTTCGATAAGGTGCGATCGAGAATTTGATCGCCACGTGTCGTCATCCCGAGGATTTTTACGTCGCAAGATGGATATAATTTGTGCAGCGCACACCGTACGTGCTCTGCCTGCCACATCGCCAGGCGGCTTTCCCGCGAAGCGATGATCAGGGTAGAGGGCGGTGGCGCCGAATGCGTCTCGGAATTCATTGCAAGGTCGGTGGATGACGGGAGGTTATAACGAACAATGTTAGCACGCGCTCCAGCCTTGCTTTATCGGCCGGATGGCTATGCTGGCGCGCCACCGTAGGAGGAGACAGGCCCGCCTGGGGCACACCGCAAACTTCAGCCATAGCGCATGTCGCCGTTCACGCACGATCGTTCGCGCGTTAAACGGCATCATGCGGGATGATGCAATGCGGTGCGTCGCGCAACAGCACTGAGGGGCCTACCTCTCCCATTTGCCGATGGCGGTGTTTGCCATTGCTCTCGCAGTACTGAAGATTCCGCAGTTCATGCGTAGTTGAAGCGCAGTTGAAGTAACAGCAGTTCATCTCTCCATAGACCCTGGCTTCCCTGAGGAAACCCATCGTGACGTCTTCCGGACCGGCGCGCCCTGCCCGCCGCAACACTGCATCGCTCAACGGTTCTGCGGGTGCGCCCGCAGTTGTCCCTACCGCACCGGCCACGTCCAGCGCTCTATCCAAACGCAGCACTGCAAGCTCGGCCAAGAGCGCGCAGACCGTCAAAA
The DNA here is from genome assembly GCF_026225065.1 of Paraburkholderia sp. Lineage (GTDB taxonomy): Bacteria > Pseudomonadota > Gammaproteobacteria > Burkholderiales > Burkholderiaceae > Paraburkholderia. The sequence goes on from NZ_JAMFSB010000139.1 coordinate 1,665, forward strand.
CGGGTAAAGCCGCGAAGGCAGGGAAAGCTGGTAAAACCGCCAGCGCGGGCCGTGCCGTGAAGCCCGGCAAAGCCTCGAAGAGCAAAGCCAGCAATGGCACGGCCTCAGCCGCGGCCGAGGTGCTGCTCGACATATCGAAAGAGGCTGCCGTGCCGCCCGCGCCGAAAACCAGCAGCCGCACGCGCGAGGACAAGGATCAGCCGCTCTTCCAGGACATCCGCTATCTGGGACGCCTGCTCGGCGATGTCGTCCGTGAGCAGGAAGGCGACGAAGTGTTCGACGTGGTCGAGACGATCCGTCAGACAGCAGTGCGCTTTCGCCGCGAAGACGACAGCAGCGCCGCGCAGACGCTCGACAAGAAGCTGCGCTCGCTGAGCCCCGAGCAGACCGTGAGCGTCGTGCGGGCGTTCAGCTATTTTTCGCATCTCGCGAACATCGCGGAAGACCGTCACCGTAACCGCCGCCACCGGATTCACGCGCTGGCCGGCTCGGCTTCGCAGGGAGGCACGATCGCTTATGCGCTCGAACGGCTGATGGAGGCCAACGCCGCTGCCACACCGGTGTTGCAGCAGTTCTTCAACAACGCGCTGATCGTACCGGTACTCACCGCGCACCCCACTGAAGTACAGCGCAAGAGCATTCTGGACGCGCAGCACCACATCGCGCACCTGCTTGCGGAGCGCGATCAGCCGCTGACCGAGCGCGAGCGCGCTCACAACGAGGCAATGCTGCGCGCCCGCGTCACCTCGCTGTGGCAAACGCGGATGCTGCGCGACGCACGCCTGACGGTGGCCGATGAAATCGAGAACGCGCTCTCGTACTACCGCGCAACCTTCCTCGAAGAAATCCCGGCCATGTACGCCGACATCGAAGCCGCGCTCGCCGAGCATGGTCTCGACGCCCGCCTGCCGCCGTTCTTCCAGATGGGCAGCTGGATCGGCGGCGATCGAGACGGTAATCCGAATGTGACCGCTACGACGCTTGAGGAAGCCATCACGCGTCAGGCAGCGGTGATCTTTGAACATTACCTGGAACAGGTGCACAAGCTCGGCGCCGAGCTGTCGA
>NZ_JAMFSB010000140.1 GCF_026225065.1 Paraburkholderia sp.
CGCCGGCCTCTATGCCGCGGCCGAGGCCCGTTCGCAGTCGCTGGCGCCGCCGCCATCGACCACGGCGCTCGGATCGCTGCTCGGTCACATCACCAGCGGCCATATCGAAACCATCGATTCCGGCCCGCGCTCGTTCCAGCCGATGAACATCAACTTCGGACTGTTTCCGCCGCTAGCCTCCGCACCAACCAAGAAGCCCGACGGCACGCGGCTGCGCGGTAACGAGAAGACCGTCGCCAAGAAGCAGGCCATGAGCGCCCGCGCGCTGGCCGATCTCGATCAGTGGATCGCGGCCCACCTGCCCGCTGTCGCTGCGGCGGCGTGATCCGGCGCGACGAATTGAATTTCAGGACTGTGTCATGAGTTTGCCCCGCAAGGACGCCGCCGCGCTGTCCGCCCACTGGACCGAAGGCGTGTTGCTGAAGCGCGACGTGTTCTCCACCGTCGAGCGCGGCCGCTATCGCAGTGAGACTGGCGAAGTCGATGCGGTGTTGCGCCGTCTCGATCAGGTGCCGTGGTGGTCCTACATCCTGGCGCAGCATCTGTTCAAACGCGAGCGCCGCGCCCTGACACTCGCACGCGACCTGCACGTCGGACCGGAACTTCTGTGGGCGGGCGATCAGGCACTGGTGCGCGGCTTCATCGATGGTGTGGCGCTGCATCTGGCGAAGCCGGTCGGCGACGCCAGGTATTTCAAGTCGGCCAAACTCGCGCTGCGCAAGCTGCATCGCATGGGCGTCTGCCACAACGATCTCGCCAAGGAACAGAACTGGCTGCGCGGCAGCGACGGGCTGGCTTATGTCACCGATTTTCAGCTCGCCGTCTGCTTCAAGAGCCGCAGCCAGCTGTTTCGCATTGCCGCCTATGAAGATCTTCGCCATCTGCTGAAGCACAAGCGCTCTTACGCGCCGGAATTGCTGACGCCGATGGAGAAGAAGATCCTGGCGAAGAAATCGCTGCCAGCGCGGATCTGGCTGATGACCGGCAAGAAGGTCTATCGCGGCATCACCCGCGGCATCTTCAATTTCACCGACCGCGAAGGCGGCGGCAAGCGCCTCGTCAATGACGCGCCACCGCTGCTGGCGATCATCAAGAAGAACCCCGCGGTGCGCGACGCGTCCATCGTCGCCTTCGCCGATCGGCGCACCGGCGTCGGGCTTTATGCCTTCGTGGAAGCCGACGATGTCGCGCTCGAGAATAAACTGCAGAGCGAGATGGCCGCGGCCAAGGGCGCCAAGCCGCCGGAGCATCTGCAGGTCGTGAGCGCACTGCCCCGCGATACGTCAGGCCGCATTCGCACCGAAGTGCTGCAATTGGTGGCGATGAACCAAGTCGATCTGCTTGAACCGCTGATGACCAGCGACGCCGACCGCGCTTTCCTGAAGGGCATTCTGGAGTCGCGGAAAAATTTAAGGGATCGGTTTAATTTCGAGACGGGCGATCAGACGATCGCGTCATCCTGACACTTGACGGCGCGAACCTGGTCCGGAATATTCCGGATCGTTCTGCCAACAAGAAACCACTGAAAACGATCCATGCGCGTTCTTCTCACGGGCTCAGCAGGTTGGCTGGGGCGATTTCTGGGGCCACGGTTGAGGGCCGCGGGCCACACCTCTATCGGCCTCGACGTCGCAGCCGGACCAGAGACAACAGTGATCGGTTCGGTGTCTGACCGCGGCCTCATTGATCGCGTCTTCGCCGAGCACGGCATCGAAGCGGTCGTACACGCCGGCGCGCTCCACAAACCGGACATCGCGCGCTTCCCCGCGCAGGCATTCATCGATGTCAATGTCAGCGGGACACTCAATCTTCTGGACGCTGCAGTGAAGGCAAAGCACGACCGCTTCGTCTTCACATCGAGCACGTCGTTGATGATCTCGGCAGCCATTCGCAAGGAGGCAGGCGACGCAGCGGTCTGGCTGGATGAGACGTCCGGCCCGCTTGCTCCTCGCAACATCTACGGCATCACGAAATTCTCTGCCGAAGAACTCTGCCGGCTCCATTATCTCGAACACGGACTGAACTGCGTCGTGCTGCGGACCAGCCGCTTCTTCCCGGAAGATGACGACACGCTTCGTAACCTGTCCGGCGCCAATCTCAAGGCCAACGAATTCCTCAACCGCAGACTCACCGTCGAGGACGCTGCCGACGCTCACGTGGCTGCGCTGGAAAAGGCTCCCCGCATTGGCTTCGACACGTTCATTATCTCCGCGCCAACGCCGTTCGTCCGCTCGGACATCGACACGCTCAAACGCGATGCTGCGGAGGTCGTCACCCGGTATTTCCCCGACGCCGCGGCGCTTTATACGGCGCGTCGCTGGTCACTTCCGAACAGCATCGGACGCATCTACGACGCCGGCAAGGCCGAACGCATACTGGGTTTCCGCTGCAAGACGGACTTTGCGAGTGTGCTGAATGCACTGCGCTCCGGCGAACCGTTGCCGTTCACCCACGACCCAAACTACGTGTCACCGAAAGAACAGGCGAAACGTTAGCGCCGGATATGATGCGCTAGACGGATGCGAGCGACCGCGACGCACGCCACAGCGTCCAGAGTGTGCGCAGGCGTGCGCGGATATACAGCGCGAAGGGATCGTGATCCGGTTGCGCCATCCGTTGCAGATCATGCTTCACCAGCGCCAGCGGCAAGAACGCAGCACGCACTGACGGCGCAATCTCTGCAAGCATGCCTTCTGCCGTCGCTAGTTGCTCGCGCGCGCCGGTGATTAGCTGATCCAATGTGGCGCGGATTGCGGGTGTGATCTTGCCAGCGAACACTTCTTCAGCCGTGCTGCCGTTCTGCACCAGCATGTCCTGCGGCAGATACAGTTGCCGGCGCGCGGCATCGAACGGTAGGCGCGCCGCCACACGCACCACGCCCTGCGCGAGGCCGGCATGTTCGGCGATATGATTGCTGGCCTCGGATGCATCGCCGAGAATTCTGGCAGCGGATACGAAAAGAGCCGACGACGTGTCGCGGAAATGGCTTTCCAGCACCGCCAGATCCGGCATCGGGTCGTGGTAGAGATCGAAGATATGCGCATCGATCAGCTTCGACAGCCGATCGATCGACAGGTCGTGCGTGCGGATCGCCAGCAGCAATTCAGCGGCGACCGGATTCTGCGCGACATCGCCGTGGCCGTTGCCAGCGAGCGCATCGGTCCACCATTGCAGCCGGATTTCACCGGGCAGCGGTTGGCTGACCTGTTCGCGGACGCGGCTGATTTCGGCATTGAAGGCATAGAGCGCCAGCAGCGCACGGCGTTTGTCGGCCGGTACGAACAATGTGGAGGCGTAGCGATCGAAATCGTGGCTGCGCACCAGCTCGGCGCAAAACGCCGCGGACGACGGATCGGCGCTCATGGCACCGCGATGAGAGCAGCAGCAACGCGGCGGCGCTCGCCGATCATCACGTTATAGGTGCGTACCGCGGGACCCGTCTGCATCGCGTCGATCACCACATGCAGGCGACGCAGCGCCTCGCGCAGCTCTTTCGGCACGATCCACACCTCGTTGCCGGTGCCAACGATCAGCGTGTCGATGCCTGCCGCATTCTCGAACACACGCTGCAGGGAATAGCGATCGATCTCATCGGGTTTGGTCACCGGCCACGCCCAGATCGCATTCGGCAGACAGAGCAGCGAGCCCGTATGCGACATGGTGTCGAATACGAAGCCACCCTTGCCGTAAGCCTCGATGGCGGCGGAGCGCGGAAGGTGTGGCGCGTCCGGGGACATCGGCATGATCAGGGCTTCGCCGATTTCGCGGGCTTGGCAGGCTTTTCCGGCTTGTCCAGCCCGTCACGCATACTGCCGACACCGAGATAGATCAGGATCGGCGCCGCGATGAAGATCGAGGTGTAGGTGCCGACCAGCACCACGCCGAACATCATCACCGCCGTGAAGCTGTGGATCGCATTGCCGCCGAACAGCAGCAGCGCGAGCAAGGCCAGCGTCACCGTGACGTGCGTGATGATCGAGCGCGACAGCGTCGAGTTGATCGACTCGTTGAGCAGCTCGGGCATCGGCATTTTCTTGTAACGCCGCAGCATTTCGCGAATACGGTCATAGATGACCACGGTGTCGTTCAGCGAATAGCCGAGAATCGTCAGCAGCGCCGCGATGCTGGTGAGATCGAAATCGACCTGCGTCACCGACATAAAGCCGATCGTCAGCACGATATCGTGGACGTTGGCGATCATGGCACCCAGTGCGAACTGCCATTCGAACCGGAACCAGAGATAGACCAGGATGC
>NZ_JAMFSB010000141.1 GCF_026225065.1 Paraburkholderia sp.
AGACCATTGCGATGCGGCGCGAAACGCTCGAGAAGATCGGCGGCTTCGCGCAGTTCGTGCATCATCTGGCGGAAGATCATGCGATCGGCGAAGCGGTGCGCATGATTGGCGAGAAGGTCGTGATCCCGCCGTTCACCGTGTCGCATGCATGTGTCGAAACGAGTGTCACCAAGCTGATTGCGCACGAATTGCGCTGGAGCCGAACGATCCGGACGATCACCCCGGTTGCCCATCTGGGTTCGTCGTTGATGCATCCACTCGCTTTTGCGTTGCTTGCTACGGCACTCTCGGGTGGCGCAGCCTGGGCGTGGCCGCTTGTGGCAGCTGCGCTGCTCGCGCGGCTTGCGTTGAAGGTACAGTCGGATCATGCGTTGCGGCAAGCGCATAGGGACTTATGGCTGCTGCCGTTGTGGGACATCGTGTCGTTCCTGATCTTCGTGACGAGTTTCTTTTCGACGCGGGTGATCTGGCGAGGCTTCAGTTTCAGAGTGGACGGCGATGGGTTGCTGTCGCCGGTTCAGGACGAGTAGGACAATGAAGCATCTGGGTCGTATCGCCGCGCTGGCAGGGCTGATTGCATCGCTCTGGTTAGTTGTACACGACAACCCGGGTGCGGTCCTTGGGCTGATGCGTGCAGCAGGCGCCGGTTTGGTGCTGGCGGGGCTGGCCCATGTCCTGCCGATGCTTGCGAACGCGTGCGACTGGCAAAGCCTGATTCGCGGCGCGAACCGGCCGAGCGTTGCGGGCATGTTGCGGCTGGTCTGGATCCGCGAATCGGTCAACAGCATGTTGCCGGTGGCGCGCATCGGCGGCGAAGTGGTGTCGTTCCGCATGATGCGGCGGCGCGGTTTGCGCGGCTCGACCGCGGCGGCGAGTCTCGTCGTTGATATGCAGCTCACGCTGATCAGCCAGTTGATGTTCACCATGGTGGGCATCGGGTTTCTGTTCGCGCATGCGGCATCGGGCACGCTGCGTCTTGCTGCGGATCTGGCATGGGGCATTGTGGCGCTCACGCCGCTGCTGGTGCTGTTTTCGCTGGTGCAGCATGCCAGTCCGTTCGAACGCATCACCCGCGTGCTCAACCGTGCAACCAGTGGCAAGCTGGCTGCGCTTGTCGGTCAGTCGAAGCAGATCGATCAGGCGATCAAGCTGATCTGGCGCCGCCGTGGCGTCGTGCTGCGCTATCTTTTCTTCTGGCAGCCGCTGCAGTGCGTATTGACCGCGCTGGAGATCTGGCTCGCGCTGTATTTTCTCGGCTCGCAGGTGAGCTTTATCGAGGCGGTGGTGATCGAGTCGCTGATCCAGGCGGTTAGCAGTGCGGCCTTTTTTGTGCCCGGAGGCCTGGGGGTACAGGAGGGCGGTTTCATCCTGATTGGCGGGGCGATCGGTCTTGACCCTTCAATTTGCCTCGCACTCGCGGGGGCGCGGCGGATTCGCGATCTGCTGATCTTCGTGCCAGGCTTGTTTGCGTGGCAGATTGCCGAGTCTTCCGGCACAGCAGATGTGCGGCTGGTGAGCGCGCTATCGACAACGGCGACAGCGAACAGCCGCAACGACGCCGCGAGCTCGCGAACCTAACAACATCCTTAAGCAAACCTTAAGCATCCCGGGTGCACGATACCGCCGTCTGTTTCGGCGCCATGAGATGAGAACTGTCTATGCTGAGCTGTCGCGAGCGGGGATACGCGCGACACCCAATCGAGTCGCTGTCCTAACCCTGTTCCGCGACAACCCGGTCGAGCATTTTTCTGCGGATCAGATCTACCGCAGGCTAGCTGCCGATACAGAATCATTCAGTCTGGCGAGCGTCTACCGGACCTTGTCGCATCTGCTCGAGATGGGTTTGATCACAAGTGCCTCACTCGGTGATTCGCGCGTCATTTACGAGTTGAATCGCGGAAAACCTCACTACCATCTCGTCTGCAATCGCTGCGGTACAATTCGTGACGCCTATGACGCGACGATAGAGGCCGCGTATCGGTCCATGGCCGCCGAGCACAAGTTTACCTACGCCTGCGCGTCTGCGATTGTCTACGGCGAGTGTCCTGACTGTGAGGAGGCTCGCAGGCGCAAGGGCTGAAGCAGCCGGCGCGATACGAACAGGAGCTGCCGTGAACAAGCCTGAATCGCGAAGTGACCTAACGGAATTGCGTGACCTCGTTCGTGAGTTTGTGAACGAACGCGACTGGGACAAATTCCATACCCCGAAGAATCTGGCAACAGCGCTCAGCGTCGAGGCGAGCGAGTTGCTCGAACCGTTTCAGTGGCTTGTTTCGGGGGGCAAAAATGAAATTGACGAAACGAAGCTGACTGCCATTCGCCACGAAATGGCGGACGTCCTGGTCTACCTCGTTCGCCTCGCCGACAAAATGGAGGTCGATCTCTTTCAGGCGGTGCTGGAGAAGATGGCCCTCAACCGCGCGAAATACCCCGCCGACCAGGTGCGTGGTGATTCGAGAAAATACTCCGAGTACAAAGACAAAAATCAATAGTGCCCGGAGTTCTCCCCCACTCACACGCTCAGTGCGTCAGACAGATTTCATGTAGCGCATCCAGCCGTCGCACAGGATCCGCAACATACGGATTCGATTCATCCCACGCATACCCCGCCAGGATCGCGCTGATCATGCGGCGAATCATCGTCGTCTGACGCGGATAAAAGATGATGTCCTGTAGCGCTCCCGTGTACCACCGCTCTACAAACGCACGGAACGTATTGATGCCCTTGCGCAGCGGTATGTCGTACTCGGCCTGCCAGTCGACCTGCTCTCCGTTCAGTTGCCGCTCCAGCGTTTGCACGGCGAGATGCGCTGAACGCAGCGCAATCGTCACGCCCGAAGAGAACACCGGGTCCAGAAACTCGCCTGCATTGCCAAGTAGTGCATAACCCGGCCCGTGCAGGTGCTCGACGTTCGCTGCATACCCGCCAATGTGACGCACCGGCATCAGGAACGGCGCATTGCCGAGCAGCCTGGCGAACGTCGGCTCCTGCTGCAGCAATGCACGCAGTTTTTCGTCGCGTTCCTCCTCGGGGCTGTCGAGGAACTCGGCTTCCGCGACGCAGCCCACGGAAGAACGCCCGCCCGCCAACGGAATCATCCAGAACCAGACATCGCTGCGGTCCGGATGCGTCGCGACGCAGATCTTGTTGCGGTCGGTTGCATCAAGCGTCAGGCCGTCGCGCACGTGCGTGAAAATGGCCGCGCGCGTCGGCATTCTCGTCGGCGCCTCGAGATTCAACAGACGAGGCAGCACGCGGCCAAATCCGCTAGCGTCGAACACAAACCGGGCTTGCACCTGATATGCCTGGTTTTCCTCATCGACCACGTCGAGCACCGGCGCGTCGCCAGTTTGCATGGCCCGTACCGTATGCCCGAAGCGCACGTCGGCACCCTGCTCCGCGGCACAGCCGATCAGAATGTCGTCGAACACCGCCCGCTCGACCTGATAGGTCGTGCCCCATCCGGGCGTATGCTTGTCGCGGAAGTCGAACGCAGACGACTTGTCGCGCCAGATGAAATGCGCGCCGTTCTTGTGCTGGAAGCCTGCCTGCACGACCGCCTGCAGCATGCCGGCCTCTTCGAGGTAGGTCATGCTTTGCGGCAACAGGCTTTCGCCAATCGAAAAGCGGGGAAAATGCTGCCGCTCGAGGACGAGCACCGAGCGGCCCGCTTTTCTGAGCAAAGCTGCTGCGACCGCGCCGGCGGGACCCGCACCGATGATCGCTACGTCGACGATGTTTCTCGATGGAAGGGAATTCAATCTTTCCTCAAACAGTTATCTAAAGTGAAGTGAACTGCGCCCGCGTGGGCTCAGAGCCATTATTCTCCCGCTTGCCATTACAATGGCTTGCGTCCAATCAAAATTCAGAATTGCCAGGTGAAACATATGTCGTCATCTGAACTGTCCCGCGTGCCGTTCGTACATGAAACGGCCTTCGGAATCTGGTTCCTGCGCACCCATACCTGGGAGCATCATGTTTTGCGTGTCGCGATCAACGACCTGAAGGGCCTGATCGATACACCGCTGCCTGACGCACCCGTCATCGCCGACGTCGGCTGCGGACAGGGCATTTCGTTTCGTCTGCTTGCCGAAGCGTTTCGCCCGAGCCGCATCATCGGCATCGATTACCATACACCCTCGCTCGATCTCGCCGCAGAAGCCGCTCGCGCTTGCAAGGCCACAAGCGCCGGCAGCGCGACCGACATCGAAGTGCTGCACGGCGATTGCGCGCAGCTTGCGCTGCCCAGTGCGAGCGTCGATATCGTGTTCTGTCATCAAACTTTCCATCATCTCGTCGAGCAGGAGCGCGCGCTGGCCGAGTTCCACCGTGTGCTGAAGCCGGGCGGCGTGCTGCTGTTCGCTGAATCGACCGAGGCCTACATCAAGTCCTGGGTGATCCGTCTGTTGTTCCGTCATCCTATGCATGTACAGAAGAGCGCCGACGGATACCTCGACATGATCCGCCAGGCGGGCTTCGCTTTCACGTCGCGCAATGTTTCGCTGCCTTACCTCTGGTGGAGCCGTGCGACGGACTTCGGTCTGCTCGAGCGGATCGGCCTGCATCGTCCGAAACCCGGCAAGCGCCGCGAGACGCTGGTCAACGTCGCAGCTGTTAAAGCGGGCTGACGCGCTGCGCACCTGTACTGCAACGGCATTGCCAAAGGTGGGGCGGTAAACGGATGATTCTCCGCTTGCCGCCACCGGCAACACCTCGCTAATACCTTCTTTTACCGCCCTTTCAACGTCACCACATCGCCCACCAGCGCCACACCGGCGATTACCGCACCTGCGCCACAGGTGAATTCCGTGGGGCTTTCCGTCAGTTCGTTCTTGTAGTTGCTTTTGATGTTGATGACCGCGTTGCCGCCTTCCTGGCGCGCACGATCCTGCAACTCGATCACGGCAGAGAGGAACACATGCTGGCAAGCCTGCAGATCGCTCTTGCCGAAGGCATTGGTCTTCTTGTTCGTGGCGACCGCACCGTACGACTTTGCGACTGCCGCGTGGCTCTGACCGGCGAAGTACAGCGCGACGTCCGGCGTGACTTTGCCCGGTTCGCTCGCCAGTGCGGCATCCACCGGATAGGTGGCGACGGAGTCGCGAGCGAAAGCGTGCGACGTAACCAGCGTGGCGCACAGCGCGGCAAGCATGAGATGGCGTTTCATGGAGGTTCCTCGTTCTAGTTAGTACGGCGGTTCGTAAGGCGGTTAGTTGGTTTGCAGCACTACGAGATTGCCTCGCACGGCGACGGCTGCAGCGCTCGGACTCACGCCGCAGGTGAAATTGGTGGCCGAACTGGTCTCCGTGGTGTGGAAGCGCGTTTGCACATCCACGACTGCGTTCGCGCCATGTTCGTGCGCATAGGTGCGCAGCTTCGTCAAAGCCTCTGCCAGCGCTCTGCCGCAGGAGTCGTCCGGGCCGCCATCACCGCGGGCCACCCGCACCGAATACGTCGTTTCGCCAAGCTGGGTTTGTACGGCGGGATGCGCCTGCGAGCCGAAATACACAGCAACGCTGCCTTCCCCGGCGGGTTGGTGCACGGCCGATTGCAACGGCACCGACCTGACCTGGGTCGCGCATCCGGCTTGCGTAATCACAACCGCGGCCAGTGCCCCCAGCATGAGACCGTTCCTCATTGTGTTTTTCCTCTTCTTGTTAATTGTTAAAGTCAGCGGAAACGTCATACGCCGTTCCAGCCGCGAAAGATCAGGCTCGCACAACTGCCGCCGAACCCGAACGAAACCGACATGGCCGTCTCGACGCGCGCCTCGCGCGACGTCCGGACGAGCGGCATATCTCCCACCGCAGGATCGATCGTCTCGATGTCGCGGGTCCCGGCGATGTAGCCGTCCCGCATCATCAGTAACGTGTAGATGGCTTCGTGCGCTCCGCAGGCGCCGAGCGGATGGCCGGTCAGTCCTTTGGTCGAGGAGAACGGCGGCACCTCGCCGCCAAATACCGCGCGCAACGCATGCAGTTCTTCGAGGTCGCCGCGCGGAGTCGAAGGGGCGTGGGTGTTGATGTAGTCGGGACGCACACTGGCTTCATCGAGCGCCTCGCGCATCGCACGCGCAATGCCGGGCGCGCGTGGCGCGACCATATCGGCGCCGTCGGTGCAATGACCGAAGCCGATCAGTTCCGCCTGGATGCGCGCACCGCGCGCAAGTGCGTGTTCGAGCGATTCGAGCAGCAGCACACCTGCACCCGAAGCCATCACGAAGCCGTCACGCGCGACGTCGTAGGGACGCGACGCGTGCTCCGCGTCGTCGTTGAAACTTCGTGACAGCGCGCCCATGGCATCGAACATCAGCGTCATGTTGTCGTGCAACGCTTCGCTGCCGCCCGCGAGAACGATCTGCTGCCGACCTGTCTGGATCAGTTGCAGTGCCTGGCCAATTGCGAGCGCCGACGTTGTGCAGGCTGACGATGGCGAGTAAGTCGTGCCCTCAAGTCCGAACACGTGCGCCACGTTGGCGGAGGTCGTGCTGCCCATGCATTGCGGCACCGTGTACGGCGGCACGCGGTCTATCCCACGCGCCGTGGCGATGGCCATGGAGACGTCGTAGGTCGACATGGTCCCGACGCCCGAGCCGATCACAGCGCCCGCTTGCGACGAATGCAGGGCGACCGGATCGAGACCGGCATCGTCGAGCGCGCTGCGTACTGCGTGACACGCGAAGCGGGCGGTGTCGCCCATGAAGCGTTCGAGCTTGCGTTCGAAGGGCGGCTCGCCGTCCACCGATGCGACGCCCGCCACCTGGCTCCCGAACCCGCGTTCGCGCCAAGCATCGATGCGCGAGACGCCGGAGCGTCCCGCTCGTAAGCGCGCCGATACGCCGTCAAGCGTGTTGCCGAGACAGGACACGATGCCCGTGCCCGTGACGACGACACGGCGCAGGCCGCGCGCGGTATGTGTCGCCGGGCTCATCCGGCGCGCCTGAAGATCAGCGAAGTATTGATGCCGCCAAACGCGAAGTTATTGCTCATCGCGTATTCGGCTTCGAGCGTGCGGCCCTCGCGGACGATGTAATCGAGCGCCGCGCAGGACGGATCGACGTTATCCAGATTCAGCGTCGGTGCGAACCAGTTGCGCTTCATCATTTCGATTGTCCACCACGCTTCGATCGCACCGCACGCGCCGAGCGTATGGCCGATGTAGCTCTTCAGCGAACTGATCGGCATGCGTGAACCGAAGACCTGCGCGGTGGCGCGACTTTCCGCGACGTCGCCGAGATCGGTGGAGGTACCGTGTGCGTTCACATAGGCAATCGCCTCGGGCTGCAAGGCGGCGTCCTGCAGAGCAAGCTTCATGGCGATGGCCATGGTTTCGGCGGTTGGCTGGGTCATGTGGGCGCCGTCCGAATTGCAGCCGAAGCCGACGATTTCCGCGTGAATGCGCGCACCGCGCGCCACTGCGTGTTCGTATTCTTCGAGCACCAGTGTGGCCGCACCTTCGCCCACCACGAGGCCATCGCGCTTCGCGTCGAAGGGGCGCGGCGTCAGATGCGGTTCATCGTTGCGGGTGCTGGTTGCATAGAGGGTATCGAACACGGCTACCGCCGGTCCCGACAGTTCTTCCGCGCCACCGGCCAGCATCAACGTTTGCTTGCCCTGGGCGATCGCTTCATACGCATAGCCAATCGCCTGGCTGCCCGACGCGCAGGCCGACGAAGTAGGCACGATCCGGCCTTTCAGGTCCCAGAACAGGCTGACGTTGACGGCCGTGGTGTGCGGCATCATCTGTACATAGCTGTTCGAGGTCACGTCGCTCATCGAGCCGGTGTCGAGCATTTTTCCGAACGCCCGTATCGGGTCGACGGATCCTGACGATGAGCCGTAAGCGACGCCCATGCGTCCATCGCTGATGGACGGCTCGTCGAGCAGGCCCGCGTCGCCCAGCGCCAACTCGCTCGCCCGCACCGCATACTTCGAGACCGGGCCCATCGAGCGGGTCTTTTTGCGCGGATAGTGCTCGGGTGTGACGAATCCCGGCAAAGGCGCCGCGAGCCGCGTATGCAGCGACTGGAAGTAATCCCACTCCGGCACGCGCCGCACGGCATTGCGGCCGCGTTTCAAGGCCGCCTCGATCTCGTCCCATTGGTTGCCGAACGCGGACACACCACCCATTCCCGTTATGACGACGCGCTTCATCACACCATCCCGCCGTTGACGCCGATCACCTGGCGCGTGATATAGGAGGCCGCATCCGACATCAGGAAGCCCACTACCGATGCTACTTCGACGGGCTGTCCGACGCGGTTCATCGGCACGGCCTTCAACGCGTGCTCGAGAGGCAGTTCATCGAGCATGCCGGTGTCGATCAGCCCCGGCGCCACGCTATTGACCGTGATGTTGCGGGTCGCGAGTTCGACCGCGAGCGCCTTGGTCGCGCCAATCAGGCCGGCTTTCGCCGCGCTGTAGTTGACCTGGCCGCGATTGCCGATGACACCGGAAACCGACGAGACGGTCACGATCCGGCCGCCCTGACGGGCGCGCACCATCGGCATAGTGAGCGGGTGCACGACGTTGTAGAACGCATCGAGACCGGTTTCGATGACGATGTCCCAGTCTTCGTCGGTGAGCGCAGGAAAAGCCGCATCGCGGGTTACGCCGGCGCAGCAGACGATGCCGTAGTAGGCGCCGTGCGCATCGACGTCCGCTTCGAGGGCTGTGCGGCACGCGGCGCGATCGCGCACGTCGAACTGCAACACGCTCGCCGTGCCTCCTTGTGCCGCGATGCCCGCCGTGACCGCCTCGGCTTCGCTGCGTCCGGTACGGCAGTGAACGGTCACCGCAAAACCGTCGGCGGCCAGTTGATAGGCGATCGCGCGGCCAATTCCACGGCTTGCGCCGGTAACGAGAACACGCCTGCTCATGACCTGAAACCCTCTTCGATAAATGACTGAAAATCGCGCGGCCGAAATACCTTGATGACGGCTTCGGCGATCACGAGTTCATCGTGCCGGATGATGCATTCATAGGCGCCGTGACCTTCTTCGCCGCGCAATAGCTCTTTGACTTCGATCCGCAGCAGCGCGTCGCGCGCAAATGCCGGGATGTGTGCCTGGTAGCGTTGCGAGCCGAGCAGCACGCCGGGGCGCATCTTGTTACCCGCGCGCATCTCGAGCAAGCCGACGTGTGCCGCGATGGCCTGAGCCATCAGTTCGATGCCGATCCACGCGGGCATCGCGCCGTCCGCATTGGCGTACCACGCGTCGTTTTGTACGTGTGCCTGGGCCGTTAACGACTCGTCGTCGCATGCAAGGACCGCGTCGATCAGGCGCATCGTGCCGCGATGCGGCAGGATCTCCTCGACGGGCGGAAACGCTTCGCGTTCGGCGTTTTGACTGGGCGGACTGGACTGGATCATGACGTTGCTCACCGTCCGAGGATCACGCTGACGTTGCTGCCGCCGAACGCGAAAGAGTTACTCATGACGTATTGTGCGCCAGCATGACGCGGCAAAAAACGTTCTGTCTCGACGAGGTCGAGCACCGGCAGTTCTGCATCGGCCTCGCCATCCCACAGATGACGCGGCAACGCGACGTCGTCGTGCGCGAGAGTAAGCCACGCGAAGCCGAGTTCGTTTGCACCCGCCGCGCCGAGTTGATGGCCGGTGAACGGTTTGGTGCCGCTGGCCGCGACGCCGCCGGGGAACACTCGCGCCATCAAGTGCGCTTCCATCTGATCGTTCTTGCGAGTGGCCGTTGCGTGCAGGTTTACGTAACCGATCGACGACGGCGCAAGACCTGCGTCATCGAGCGCCGCACGCAATGCCTGTTCGCCGCCGACGCCTTGCGGATCAGGCGCCGAGATGTGATGTGCATCGCTCGATTCGCCGGCACCCGCGAGCACGACCGGCCCTTCGTCGCGGCTCATCAGAAATACTGCTGCGCCTTCGCCGACATTGATCCCGCGGCGATTGCGGCTCAGCGGATTCATTCGCGTCACGCTGGTCGATTCGAGCGAGGCGAAACCCTGCAGCGTCAGTTCGCAGAGCGAGTCGACACCGCCTGCTATGACTGCGTCGCACAGGTTCAACTCGAGCAGCCGGCGCGCCGAGATGACCGCCTTTGCACCCGAGGTGCAGGCCGTCGATACGGTGAAGGCCGGTCCTTCTACGTCCAGCGCCGCAGCGGCGACCGGCGCTGCTGTACCGATTTCCATCTGACGATAATCGAAGCCGGCAGGCATCTCACCCGTTTCCGCATGTTGCGTCAGAGCGGCTTCGGCGGCGCTGATGCCTGACGTGCTGGTGCCGAGCACCACGCCAATCCGGCGGGCGCCGTACCTTTCGCGCACCGCTTCGATGGCGGGGCGGATCTGCGCGAGCGCGGCCAGTAGCAAACGGTTGTTGCGGCAATCGTAGTGCGCAAGCGCAGCGGGCGGCGCGAGGTCCAACGCGCTCGTGACGCGTCCGACGAAGGCCTCGCCGAGGCGGGTTCGCAGCGTGCCCATGCCGGGAGCCTGTCCGTTCGCGAGCGCTGCGACGATCGACGGCACGTCGTGTCCGAGTGCGTTGATCATGCCGAGCGCATGCAGATAAACACGTGACGTGCTCACGCCGGTTCTCCCTCAATGCGAGATGCTTGTTGTTTCGACGGAATGCCGATCGGCGCCAGCAGCACGGACACCAAGATGCCCAGCGACAGGGTCGCGCCGAAGCTACGCAACGCCGGCATCGAGCTCATGCCGAGCATGCCGAAAGACAACAGGGTCGTCGCCGACGACAGCAGCACGCCGGTCCACACCGCGCCGGGATCCGCATCGGCGCGCAAGGTGCCTTCGCGCAGGAACACGGCATAGTTTGCGCCCACGCCGAGCACGAGCATCAACGCGAGCCAGTTGAACAGCGTGACGGGGATGTGCGTGTAACCAAACACCGCGAGCGTGACGCCGACGGCCAGCAGCACCGGCAGCGTCACGGCGAGACCGCCGCGCGCCCGGTAGCGCACCATCAGCAGGACCAGCACCAGCAGAAGCGCGCCTGCGAGCCAGACGGCGGCATCGACACGATATTCGCCGAACAGCTTCGACACGCTCGCGGCCTTGTCGACGAAGCTCACGCCTGGGACTGCGTGCGCGGCGCCGAGCAGTGCGGGCTCGTTAGCCGCCGTGACGCTTTGCGGGATCACCACAGCGGCGAAAGCGCGGGGTGTTGTCTGCGTTTCGCCGAGCCACAAATGACGGAACGGCTGCGACCATGGCGCGGCAAGCCAGCTGTCGATAGTGAGCACCGAGGACCCCGATTTCGCGTAGTTCGCGAGCCAGGTGTCTACGACGTCGTCGCGAAATCCGGCCTGGAGCAGCATTGCGCGCAAGGCGGTTGGGTCGTTGAACACGTGGACGGCCAGCAGTGCATGGTCGGCTTTTTGCCGCTGCGCGGACGGAACGAACGACGTCACCGATTGCCAGTTCCCCGCACTCGACGTTCCAGTCAGCGCATCGAGTTTCGCACCGAGCGCTTCGGCGCGCTCCAGCACGATCTCCGGCGTTTCGCCGCGCACCACGAAGAACTGCGCCGTGTTGTCGACGCCCACTGCGCGCGTGACTTCGCGCTCCTGGGCGACGAGCGTCGGGTCGCGCTGGATCAGCAGATGGATGTCGTCATCGCTTCTCAGTTGCAGCCAGCCCGGCGCAGAGGCGAGCATTAACAACGTGGCCAGCCATACGGCCCGGCGGCCGCCTATCAGCGTTTGCCATTTCTTCAGGAGACGTGCTGCCGCCTTGAACACGGATTGCGGGCTGCGAGCCGGTGCGCGGGTGAGCAGCGTCGGCAACAGCAAGAGGACCGAAGCGAAGGCGATCGAAATCCCAGCGATGGCAAAGCACGCAATCTGTTTGAGCGCGGGGAACGGCGCGCAGGCGAGGATCGCGTAACCAAGCAGGCTCGTTGCCAGCGCGACGGTCAACGCCGGCGCGACTGCGCGTGCGCCGCGTTGCGAATCCCAGCCGCGTTGCGCGCTCAGATAGACGACGAAATACTGGATCGAGTAATCGACGGCTTCGCCGATCAGGCTCGCGCCGAAGACGAGCGTCAGCAAATGCAGTTGACCGAAGACGAGCAGCGTGACGGCGAGGGCGCCGACAATGCCGAGCGCCGTCGAAACGAAACCGAGCAGCAACAACCGCGGCGAGCGAAAGATCCACAGCATCAGCAGCGCGATGCCGCACATCGATACGAGGCCGATCGCGTGCATCTCATGTTCGGAGGCGCTGCGCGCCGCCTGGGCGTAGAACACGGCACCGGTTCTGGCGAGCGTGACGTCAGGGTACGTCTGCTTCAGTTCTGCTTCACCATGTGCGACGGCAGCGAGCACCGCGCGCTGGGTCTGGGTTTCGTAAGCGGAGCCGGGCAGCGTTGCCATCACGAGCACGCTGGTCGACGCGCCGCGATGCGAGACCAGCAGGTTGTCCTCGATCTGCAGATTGGAGGTGGCAAGCGGCAAACCGTCCAGCCAGTGCTCGAGCCAGCCGAACGGGTCGTCACCAAGCTGGGTGGCGAGGCCGTCTTCGGCCGGCGCGTAGAGACGACGCTGCAGGATGTCATGCAGATTCTGCGGTGCTCCGGCCAGCAGTGTGCGATCAGACGGTGCGAGCAGGCCGAAGCGGTAGGGCATGTACAGCGCGCCGATCTGGGACATATCGAATGGCGGCAAGGGCGCCGTCACAGAGCGGAACGCGCCACTCGCGGACAGCGTCGCGCCCAACTCCATTGCGGCAGCTTTCGCGTGAGCCGCGTTGTCACTCGTGACCAGCAATACCGTGCGGTCGCCGAGCGCGGCGGCGAGCTTGTCGACGGCTTCTTCTGCGACTGGGTCTGCCTCCGTAGCCGGCAACAACGCGAGCAGATTCGTCTGCAGCGGCGACGGGCCGGCGAAGCGCCAGCCGCAGTACAACGCCGCGGCGAGTGCGAACACCAGCCACGCGGCTCGCATGCCCCATGCCTGTTTCGCGCTTCGCGTGTGCAATACGTCCACTAGGGCGCTCCGAACAGCTGCTGCTCGGCGGGCGTCAGGTCGGTCACCGCCGCGTTGTCTGTGAAGTCCAGGCTGGTGACGTCGCCGCTCGCGAGCGTAATGCGTAAAGTGCGCAGATAGTTGCCGCCGCTCATCTGCAATTCCTTGATCGCCTGGGCCAGTTGCGGCTGGTTTGGCGTGAGCTGCATCTGCCACTGCGTCGACGTGCCCACTGCTTGCACGTCGAATTGCGAGTAGAGCGCCGAAAGATCGCCGCCGAGCATCGCGCGCATCATTCGCGACACCTCGGCCACGCCGCGTGGGCCTGACGTGCCATGAGAGCTGGCTCCCCCCACTCGCTGGCCAGCCGCGTTGACTTCGCTCACGCCTGCATCGGTGATCAGATAGGTTGCCTGGTACGGCGTCTCGACGTGCCAGACGACGCCACGTCCACGCATCAGCAGCAGGGATCCCGAACTGACCAGCGGCTGTTTCAGCGCCTCGCGGGTTTGTGTCTGCGTGAAGCGCGCGCGGATGCCATTTGCGCGTCCTAACTGCGCGGCAATCTGCGACACGAGATTGGTGCTTTGAGTCGAGCCCGACGCTTCGGAGGTGGTCGGCGGAGTAGCTGCGGCGGCGCGTGCCGGTGACACCAGGAACTGCAGAGCCAGGCTCGCCGCCGCTACAGCCACCACATGCGCGACGCGCGCTCTTAGCGTGCCCATACGCGCTCCAGCTTTTCGAAGACGACCGGCGGGGAGACGAACTGCAATTCCTGGGTGGCCGCGTTGACCGCTACCTGAGTCGTATAGCCTTTCGTCAATCGCGTGCCCGATGCCAGATCGACAATTTCATAGCCTATTTTCAGGCGGTTTTCGTATTCGAGCAGTCGCGTGCGCACTTCGAGTTTTTGGCCGTAAAGGGCCGGGCGCACGTATTTCAGATGCGCTTCGACGACAGGCCATAGATAACCGGACGCCTGCATCTCCGGATAGTCGTAATCGAATGCCCGCAGCAGCGCAGCGCGGCCTGCTTCGAAGTACTTCAGGTAGTGGCCGTGCCAGCAGACGTTCATCGCGTCGACATCGTGAAACGGCACTTCCACTGCCGCGCTCGCCGTCAGGACTTTGGATGAGTCGTTCATTGCGCACCTCCGCCCGGGTGCTCGACCAGCTTGCATGCGGCGATACGCGCGGTCAGAGCGCGCAGGTCCATCTCGAGCGCGCGGTCTTCGTCAACGAAAGGCGAGCCTGCGCTCACGCTTTCCACAAACGCTTGCAGCGGATGCGGGACGAAGGTCGCGTCGTTGATCCGCAAGCGCAGGCGGACGGCCTGCACGGTAGCAAGCGTATGCGCTGCGGCGACCTGCTCGGTCAGTTCCAGCACGCGCAGGCAATCGCGCGCGGCGATCGTGCCCATGCTGACCTTGTCCTGATTGTGCGCTTCGGTGGAGCGCGAGAAGACGCTCGCGGGCATCGTCTGCTTGAGCGCCTCCGCCGTCCATGCGGACGACGAAATCTGCACGGCCTTGAAGCCGTGATTGATCGGCGCGCGCGCCGCGGTAGCGCCGGAGAGGTTGCGTGGCAGCCCGTTGTTGAACTTGTCGTCGACGAGCAGGGCCAGTTGCCGGTCCATCAGATCGGCGAGGTTGGCCACGGCGGTTTTCAACGCGTCCATCGCGAAGGCGATGTGACCGCCGTAGAAGTTGCCACCATGCAGCACGCGTTCGCTGTCCGGGTCGATCAGCGGGTTGTCGTTGGCGCTGTTCAGCTCGTTCTCGATATCGCGGCGCATCCAGGTCAGTGCGTCACACGTCACGCCGATCACATGCGGCGCGCAACGGATCGAATAGCGGTCCTGCAGGCGGTGTCCTGGCGTGTCGTCGCGGCCGGTGAGGTCGTCGCGAATCCAGGAGGCGGCTTCGGCCTGGCCGGCGTGCGGTTTGGCTTCGAACAGCAACGGATCGAAATGCGCGGCCCGGCCGTCGAGCGCGATGGTCGATAGTGCGGTCAGGCGCGCAACGAGCCGCGTCAGATGCGCGGCACGCGCGAACGCGAGACACGCGAGCCCCGTCATCACCGCCGTGCCGTTCATCAGTGCGAGACCTTCTTTCGGCGCGAGCGTGAGCGGCTCGTGTCCGAGTTCGGCCCACACTTCCCGCGCTTCGCTCAGGCGGCCACGAAACAGCACTTCACGTTCGCCCACGAGTGCAGCAGCGACGTACGACAGCGGCGTGAGATCGCCGCTTGCGCCTACTGATCCTTCGGCCGGAATACGCGGCAGCACCCGATGATTGATCAGATCTGCCACGCGCTCGAGCAGCACCGGCCGCACGCCGGAAAAACCGTAGGCAAGCGAATTGAGGCGCGCGGCGATCACCGCGAGCGTCTCGTCGTCATCGAGGTGCCGCCCCATGCCGCAACCGTGATAGCGGGTGAGCTGAAGCGGCAGCGCTTCGACCAGCTCCATTGGCACGTCGACCACGCAGGCATCGCCATAGCCGGTGTTGACGCCGTAGACGGTCGCGCCTGCGGCAAGATGGCGTCGCAGAAAGTCGGCGCCGCGTGCGATGCGGTCACGCCAGGCCGGATCGGCGCTCAGGGCGACCGGCACGCGTTGCTGTGCGATCGCGACCACCTCTTCGATCGTCAGCCGCCGGCCGCCGATCGTGATGGGCCCAACTTCCGCCCGAGCCACCTGGCTCACGTCCTGCGTCAGATCATTTTCGGCCATGTGCGCCTCCACTGGGGCGCGCCCAGAAATCGAAAAAGTTGAACCATTGATAGGGCGCCTTGCGACAATAGTGCTCGAGGCGCGAGGCGTAACGTTGGGCCCACGCGGAAATGTGCCGCTCGCGTTCGCGGCGCGGCAGTTCGATGCGCTCGGCGAACGGCTCGAAATACAAGCGGTAGCCGCCGCGCTCCTTCAGGCAAAAGAACAGATAGACGGGACACTCGAGCGCATGCGCGAGCACGTAGGGCCCCTGAGCGAACGGCGCGCTCGCGCCGAGAAACTGCGCGGTCGTGGTTCGGCCCATCTGGCGGGCAGGCGTGCGGTCGCCTACGATCACCAGCAGTTCGCCGCGTGCCACGCGCTCCTGCATCATCATCGCGGTTTCCGGGCCGAAGTCGTTCACTTCCACCATATGCTGCGTGAACTCGCGATTCGCCGAGGCTAGAACACTGTTGAAACGGCGCGCATGCTCCGTGTAGACGATTGCTGTCACCTTGGCTTGGGCGCCGCGTACCGCGAGCGCCCGGGCCATCTCCAGATTGCCGAGATGCGAGCCGATGACGAGCGCGCCGCGGCCGCTCGCGAGCAGGTCGTCCAGTGCGCGGGCATCGTCGAAGTTGAAGTCGGCCGGTGCGATCCGCCCCGACCACGCCGTCAGTTTGTCGAAGCCGGACTGCGCGAACGCGAGCATGTGCCGGTATGCGGAGCGCCATCCCGGATGCGGGGTTTCTTGCTGTGGCGAAGCCTGTGCAAGGTGCTCGAAGTAGTGCCGCGACGCTTCGCGCGCAGGGCGGCCGGTCAGCAGGAAGTACGCGACGATCGGATGCAGCCACCACGCCGTGAGCCGCGGGCCAATCGTCTTGCAACCGAGCGCGAGCAACATCATGCCAAGGCGGCTGCCGCGTTCGGCCATGCGCCACCAGGCGGCATGGCCTTCGTTGGCTTCGTTGCCGCCGTTGCTTTCGTTGGCACCCGTGGTGCTTGTCGCGCTGGTGGCGTCGGTGGCCTCAACGGCGCGCCGCGGCGTCACCTTGTGCAGCAGCAGTAGCGGCAAGCGGCACAGCATTCCGGCGACGAGTCGCGTATGTGTGCGGCTGATCCGCACGTTGTCCCACAGCACGTCGAAGTGGGACACACCGTCTGTCGCATAGGTCACGGGCGTCGGAATCGCGATGAACTCCACGCGGCGCCAGTGCAGGCGCACTAGGATTTCGATGTCGAAGTCCATACGCGTGCCGAGCTTCACCTTGTCGATCAGCGCGCAGGCGATGTCGAGCGGATACAGACGGAACCCGCACATCGAATCCTGAATCGTGAGCGAGAGCGTTTCGATCCATACCCAGACGTGCGTCACATAACGGCCGTAGAGCCGCGATTTCGGCACGCTCGCGTCATAGACCGGCCGGCCGAGAATCACCGCGCGCGGGTTGGCCTGCGAGGCTTCGAGAAAACGCGGTACGTCGGCGGCATCGTGCTGGCCGTCGGCGTCGATTTGCAAGGCATGCGTGTAGCCGGCCGCGCGCGCGGCGCGCAGACCCGCCATGACCGCTGCGCCTTTGCCACCGTTGACCGGCAGACGCAGCAACGTGAGTTGGCCTGCGTGTTGCTGCACCAGTGCGGCGAGAACCTGCTGGGTCGCTTCGTTGCTGCCGTCGTCGACGACGTAAAGCGGCAGGCCGTGCACGACCAGATTTGCCACAGTCGCGCTAATCGCGTCCTTGTGGTTGTAGATAGGGATCACGATGCAGGCAGCGTTGCTCATGCAGGCTCCCTGTAGACGATCACGCCTGAGGCGCAGTTGCGCTCTCCGAGGCGATAAGTGAACTGGATCCGTTGACGCGATGCGTCGTGCACGAGCGTCAGCTTGAGTTGCGCGCCGGGTGGCACCGGCGCCATGAATTTGAGGCGGTCTATCGAAGCGACATTGGTTGCGGCGGGCACCTGGGCTGCGGCAAGCCGCACGGCCCAGTCTACCTGTACGACGCCGGGCAGGATCGGCAAGCCGGGGAAGTGGCCCGCGAAGTGGACCAGCGTGCGCGGAACGTGCAGTTCGTAGAAGAACCTGTCGCCCTGTTGGGCCTCGGCCAGCACTTCGACACCGTCTGCACGCGCCTCGAAGGTTGCGGCGAGCGCGGCGGCCGGAAGCTTGCCGCGCGCATCGAACGGCAAGGCAAGGCGAAAGCGCCAGTGACGCGGCAGCACGACGAGATCGAAATACGCGGCCAGATGCCGGCGCAAGGCTTTCACAAGCGCCACGCGTCCGCTCGTGCGCAACGCTTCGCTGCCTGCCTCGGTCAGTACTACGACAGCGCCGGCCCGTTCGCGCGAAGCGTTCGCGAGCCGTGTCACCGCAACTTGCGCGACAAACGGATGCTGCGCGATACGCGCTTCCAGTTCGGCCAGCGAGAGGCGCTTGCCATCGAGCTTGATGACGCGATCAAGGCGTCCTAGCAGACGGAAGCGGCCGTCGCTGTCGAAGGCGGCTTCGTCGTCGGTGCGGTGCCAGTCGTCGTGGCCGAGATGCGGCGAGCGCACGCTGAGTGCGCCGTCTTCGGCACGCTGGACCAGAATGCCGGGCATCGCCCGCCATGCGTCCGACTTGTCCTGCTGGCGCCACGCGATGCCGCCGGTTTCGGTACTGCCGTACACCTCGAGCGGGGCGGCGCCGAAACGCTCGGCGTATTGACGTGCCGTTTCGGCGGCGAGCGGGCCGCCCGACGAGAAGAACGCGAGCGGCGCCGGCGTCAGTGTTGCGAAGGCCGGCAGATCAGGCCAACGCGACAGTTGCGCAGGCGTGGATACGACGACCGCCGCGCCGCATTGGGCGATGCGTGCCTGGAGCGCCTGCGGGTCGGTGCTGACGGTGCGATCAAATGCACGTCCGGCCGCCAGCGGCCAGAACACGCGAAACAGAATCCCGTAGATATGGTGATGCGGCACGCTCGCAAGAACCGTCGCGTTACCGAGTGCATTGCCCCATTGCTTTTCAAGCGTATGCACTTCGGCGTTGAACTGGGCGAGTGTCTTGTGAACGGGCTTCGGCGCGCCACTGCTGCCCGACGTGAAGAGCGTCAGGCTTGCGACCGGATCGATTGCCCTCGTGCCAGCCGGTTCGGCCTGGCGCACCGCTTCGCGTTCCAGCGTCACCAGATCGACTGCTGTGAAGAGGCAGTCGTAGGCATCGGCCAGATCCGCGAGATACCCCGGCGTGGCGTTGGCCGGAATGACCGGCTCTTTGCCGCTCGCGAGCAAGGCGAAGAGCGTGCAGGCGAAGTCGAACGGATCGTCGAGGCACAACGCGTAGCGCTTTGCAGGCTGGGCCTGCAGCGCGGCAGCGAGCCGCAACGTGCGGGCCCGGAAGAAAGCGAAATCAAGGACGGTGTCGGCGTCGCGGCACACGGGGGTGTGATTGGCGCGCGCCGAGACCAGCAGGTCATGCAGCGCGATCATGATGCCCCCGAACCTGCGGCTCTCGGCAGCATGAAGAAGCGGCGCCATGCGATCTCGGCAAGCAGCAACACGCCGATCAGCACATAGGCGAGCGCACCGTTATACAGCGACCAGGCTTCGCGCCGCCAGCACAACGCGGTATAGACGGAGAACGCACTATTCAGCGTGAAAAAGACACACCAGAGCTGGGTGATGCGCCGGGTATAGCGGATCACTTGCGGAGTCGGATCGGGATTGTGCAGACGGGCGAATTTTTCGACCATCGACGGGCCGTCTACGAGTGTGGCGCCGAACGCGACTAGCAAGCCAAGGTTGACCAGCGATGGGTAGAGTCGCAGCAGCAGTTCGCTGTTGGTCCACACGATCGCTACCGACGCGACATTGAGCACCGCGGCGACGCACCAGTCGACCGGCGTCAGCCGCCGCAGCGAGCTTGCGAATGTACCGGTGCCGGCCCAGCGTTGCAGCCAGAGCAGAGCGAACAGCATACAGCCGACGTAGCGCGGCGCATCCCAGTGCCAGGCGCACAGGATGACGAGCGGGTAAGCGAGCTTGGTGGCAATGCTAAGTGGGCCGCTCAGTTTCCCGCCTGGTTTGCTACTTCGGTTGCCACGCATTTTGCCTTCGGCAGGCACGACGACCGTCGCCGGTACAGCGAGGTCCTCATCAGCTTCGATATCGTGCGCGGCAGCTTCGACGGCCTGCTGTTTGCACGAGGGGACGGACAGCATCAGTCCTGTGCCGCGAGCAGCGATTCGATCGCGCTGATCACGTCGCCAACCGTGCGGACCTGCTTGAACTCTTCCGGTTTGATGCGGCGTCCAGTCATTTCCTGCAGCTTGATCGCGAGGTCGACGGCGTCGATGCTGTCCAGATCGAGTTCTTCGAACAGATGCGCTTCGGGCGTCACACGTGCCGGCTCAATAGCGAAGTTCTCTTTGAAAATGGCGCGAATGCGCTCCAGAATTTCTGCCTCGGTCACGATTATTCCCCTGTGCTTGCGGTTGCGCCGACTGCGGCGGCCGTATCCTGCTGACTGGCGATCAGCGCTGCCAGGCTGCCGACCGAGCGAAAGTGATCGCGCATGTGCGGGTCATCCGCGCTGATTACCAGGCGGTATTGCTTGCGCAGCACGATGCCGATCTCCAGCGCGTCGATCGAATCCAGCCCGACGCCGTCCGTTTCGAAGAGCGGGGCATCGTCGTCGATATCGGCGGGTGTCAGGTGTTCCAGATCGAACGCTTCGATCAGGAGCTGCTTAATTTCCAGTTTTAAAGAATCCATAGTCGAACAGGTGCTGGGTAATGTGTTTCTCGATAGCATGGGTCACGCTGCGTGCTGCAAGGGACGGTGGTTCATCCTGAATCGCGAGCTGCTCGGCCCCGACGGGATCGAGCACGTTCACGCTGATACGGAACGGACGCGGCGGCACATCGTACCAGCGCATTTCCTTCGTAAAAGCCGGTGGATCGCAATTCATCAGGACCGGGACAATCGGCGCCCCGGCATCCAGCGCAATATAGGCAAAGCCGCGCGAAAACGCGTGCAACCGGTTCGGCGCGGGACTGCGCGAGCCCTCGGGGAAAATGATCATCGTGTGGCCTGCGGCGAGCTGGCGCGAGCAGTCCGCGACAAATTCGACAGGATCCGCGTTGCTCACATAAGCCGCCGCGCGCACGATGCCCCAGAAGCAGGGATTACCCCAGTGTGCGTTCTTCACCACGCAGCAGGCCGACGGCACCAGCGAGAGCAGCACCACGACGTCGAGATACGTCGGATGATTGGCCACGACGATTGCCGGGCCGCTGGCGCGCAATCTTGCCACGCCTGCGACCTCGAGTTCCATCACGCCGGTCCACTGCAGGGCTGCGACCAGTGCCCGAAAAAAATAGTGAATCACGGTCGTGACCGCACGTTGACGGGAGGCGGCATGTGGCCACAGGCACCCGAGCGGATAGGCGAGGATGGAGAACAGCACCCCGCAGATGCCGAATACCACGAAGCTCATGCCCGTGGAGAAGAGCCGCCAGCCGTAATTAAACCGTGCGGTCATGCCATCTCCATTGCCAGCTGACGTTCGCGGTTTGCCACGCTGCGGGCTGGTGGGAGTCGAGGCAGTGGACGAGCGCCGCGCTTTGTGTGGAGAGGCGCGGGTCGGCGCCGTTTGCTTCGTCCATTCCGCTTACGGCACATTCAAGGTGACCTTGCGCGGTGTCTGCGTCAACCAGGATTGCGAGGGCGCCTTCCTGGATTTCGTCTGCGACATTGCCGTACATCGCGTCGGCGGGCTCGTCGGCATAGACGACCAGCACTGGCGGCGAGGGCTGATGCATGTGTTGCGCGTAGGCTTCGAGTAACGCGTAGCCGAGCGATTCCGGGCCAGCCGAGATGGCCGTCGCGGGCGAGCGGTCGCCGCGTGCAATGCCGAAGATGCCGGACATGGCGTTCAGAACGGACAGGCTGAAGGCGTTCGGCGAGACCGGCTCGGCCGCGGCGATGTTGCGCAGGATGTCGGTGGTGCGCCGCAACTCCCCGTGCCGCGATGCGAACACCACGCGTATGGCCTGCTTCCCGCCCGTACAGTCGTGCGCTACCTTGAGCGCCGCCTTTGACAGGGAGCTCAGGCGTCGACGCACCATCGGCTCAATAAAACCTGTATCGGGTTTCGTCGCGGAGACGGGGGACCAGAAGGACCAGTATGCTACCGGCATGGTCCAGCGCAAATCGGGCATATCGGTATTCTTATATTGAGGCTGCAACTGCTTCGGGTTTAACCGTCGGAACGAGTTCGCAAAACTCGTTAAAAGACAGCGCGTTACGGACCCTAACCATGTGCAGCCTGGATACAGCTTGTTAATCGGTTAGGTACGTTAACGGCATTTTGCGCGAATTATATAGGGCCGGGAATAGAAATAATCTGCCTCGGCCGATACTGACGATTTTTAACGCGCACTGCGAAGCAAATTGACATTAAGCGGGAATCCACATGGACTTTTCAGTCAGTCGGATGTGAAAGCCTGGCGTAATGTGATAAACCGAAGTCCCTGTTCTCTGGCCGCTTCAAACACATCGGGCAAGACAGAGAGCAGAACAGGCTGGCCACTAGCGGTGGTCGCGGCATTGCCGTCGTGCACGAGAAGGATGTCGCGTGCGGCGAGATTGTTGAGCAAACGTTGCCGGACCCGCTCGGGATCCGCTTCGCGCGTGTCGAAGCCGCGTTTCGTCCACGCCACGAGGCGCAGGTCGAAGGCTTGCAGCACCGGTTCCAGAAGGACATTGCGCAGACCCGCCGGCGCACGAAAAAATACCGGGCGCTCGCCGGTGAGTTCGGTTAGCGTGCGTTGCGCCGCAGCTACTTCGCGGGCGAGTGCAATCGGACTTTTTACCGAGAACGTGTGACGGTGCGTCTGCGAATGATTTTCCACTGCGTGACCGCGCGCCACGATCTCGCGGGTGAGCGACGGATAACGGCGGGCCACGGTGCCGATGCAGAAGAACGTTGCTCGAACGCCATGGCGATCGAGCAGATCGAGTACCTGCGGCGTGACGACGGGGTCCGGGCCATCGTCGATGGTCAACGCGATGGAGTTCGCGTTGCCGGCGACCGCCGGCAACTGGGTCCAGTTGGGTCCGAGCACCGACGAGCGCGGCCATAGTCCTGCCGCCGTGACAGCGGCATGGTTAATGGCGGTGCCCGCGAGCCACCACGGCCACGTTGACGGCGCGAGCGCACAACCGGCCAGCGCGGCGGCATGCCACGCGGCGGTCAGCTTCAATGCGCTGGGGTGGCCTGCGACAGGCCAGCGACGTGAGGACGTCGTGTCCAATCCGAGGGGCACCCGCGAGATGGGCTCGGTCATCCTGCTTCTTCGACTCTCTAATAGGTGGCCAGCTACGCGGTGGCCTTTCTGACGCAAATTACGTTTGCGAAAGGTGCGGATCCGCGATGCACAGCGCATTCGCTCAAGCCCGAAGTTTATTGCATGAGCGAGGATTGGTGTAGCGCGCGACGAGCAGGTGTGGCGTAAGACCCGTTTTATTTGTGGCGGGTCTTTACGCTCGTTCGAGTCTGTGCAAACGCGGAGTGCGTTGTGAGGTGGAAGGCGTCGTACGTTGGTTGCTCGTTAGTCAACTTACTGGTTAAGGTGAGAGGATTCGGGATGGTGAGGACTTCCAGGAGTTGCTGCTTATAAGGTGAGGAGTTCCAGGAGATCTCGAACGACTCAGGTTGCTGCGCGAAGCAAACCCAAGCCCTTACATCGGCTTACTTAGAGCAACAGGAAGTAGAAGCATCGGATGGTGCAATCGACGTTCCATACTTTACTAAAGCGTGTGCAAACAAGGGTGATTCAGCGAATACCCGCGTGTGCCGTCGACAAACCTTTGTACGGTTTTGTAACTACGTTCTCAAACACGATCCTTCGTCGGTTGATATGTTCAGGGCATTGCATTTCACGGGTTCTGAAGCGACGGCATCCGTGCTCGCAATATCTCACGAAGGAGAAAAGCATGAGAAAGTTAGCGATAGTGGCGGCCCTGGCTGCGTTGACGGCAACCCTGAGCGGTTGCTGGTGGGGACCGGGCCCAGGTTGGGGCGGCCCGGGCGGCGGTGGTCCTGGTGGTCCTGGTGGTCCCGGCGGCGGACCGCATGGCTCGATCACAGTACCCACCAACGTTGCTCAGGGCTGAGTCCTGCTATGGATCGGCCGGCGCACCCTGCGCCGGCTTTTTGCGGGGTTAGTCTCGCACGTACGTGACGATCTCCACGCGACGATCCGGTTGCAGGCATCGAACCAGATCCGCGTTATCCATATTGCCGCATTGGGTCACCGGGTCCTGGCTGCCGAGTCCGTCGGCACGGATCTTCTGCGCCGGCACACCTTGCTGGACCAGTACCGCCTTGACTGCTTCGGCTCGCCTTCTGGATAGCTCCATGTTGTAGGAATCGGATCCGAGCCGGTCGGTATAGCCGCGTACTTCGACGTGACCGAAAGGATTCGCACGCAGGCGTGCCGCGATTTGCGAGAGGTCTTCCAGACCCGCAGGACGGATGTCGTTGACGTCACCTCGGTCGAAAGGAAACAGCGCGTCCGCAGACAGACGCTCGACGCGCGGCGGTGGCGGCGGCTCAGGCGCGGGTTGCACCGTTGCCGGATACACACCGTACGCAACACGCGGCTGCGTGATCCACCCGCCGGTCATCCACACATAGCGGCCGTGTTCCCACTGCCAGTAGCCGTGGTGCCACATATACCCAGGGCGCGGCGGCGGAGCATATTCGCGAACCGGACCAGGAACCGGCACAAGAACGACCTGTGCGAAAGCGGCTGGCGCCGTTGCGGCGAGCGCCGCTGCAGCGACCAGCGTGCGCACCATCATGCGTGAATACGAGGCCCGTTGAGGGGAGGAGCGCGCGCGGTCTTCGACCGGTTGTGATTGTAGGAACGTCATGAGACAACTCCGGATTGTTGTGAGGCGCCACGGTTGAAATCGGCACATGCGCATTCTAGAAAGAGTGCATATGACAAGCTCTCTCGGTTTGTAACGAGACGTGTGTGGTGTTACGGATTCTCGGCTCAAGCGCTGTGGCTGGACGTGAAGCAATTGAAAACAATGGTTAAACGGGTGGGACCGAATCGCCGAGGGTGAGGATATTCGGGGGCCGTCGCAGGAAGCGGAGTGACGTTGAACATGTCGCGACTTCAACTTGGTGACATCGCAATTGCTGTTTGAAGGCTTACCTGGGAATGCAGATTAATTGCGGCCGCGCCCAAAGGTGAGGCTTTTCGGGAGCCGCGGCTCGCAACGAAGAGGTGCGGCCTTAGGCTCGTGTCGTCTTCACCTTTCGACGATCTTCGGTGAGGATTTTCCTGGGCATGCTTATCACCTTGCCGATCAAACCCAAACTTCATTCGCCTCTCGACGAGGGGTGCGTTGCACATCCCTGATGCCGGACTCATAACTTCAGGCGTTTCAACCACTTGGGTGGTTTGCCCGCAAGTTATGCACACCCTTGCGAACAGAATCTGTGGACAACTTCATTCCCGAAAGAGCGCTCACTGCCCGTCAATGGAGAAATGGGATAAACGATATATACTGTTTTGCGTATTTCTCACCCGGAGACGACCATGGCCACACCCAGCACCAGGAAACCGAGCAAGGAAACCACTCCCGCATCGAGTCGCGCAAATGGCAGAACGAAGCCCACCGTTGCTCCCGCTGCGGCGCCGGAGAAGCCCGCGGTGACTGCCAGAGCGTCCAGGGCGGCCAAAACGGTCAAGCCGAAGGCGGCCCCGCCGAAAACTCCCCGTGCGAAGCCGGCCAAGCCTGTAGAAGCTAAGCCGGATGGCGTTACTGCAGAACAAAAAGCAAAGCGTGTGAAGAAGGAGAAGGTCGTCCGCGACAGCTTCACCATGCCGAAGTCTGACTACGAGAAGCTCGCAGCGCTCAAGCAGAAGTGTCTGGATTCGGGCGTGGCCGTCAAGAAGAGCGAGTTGCTGCGCGCGGGTCTGCTGCTGCTTGAAGGGGTGCCGATTGCACAATTGCTCGATGCGATTTCGGCTGTCGAAACGGTCAAGACAGGACGGCCGGCGAAGTCGTCGCAGCACGACGTGGCGCAGTAAGCGGCGACACTGGGTGCCAGCAACGCAGGTTTTCTTGTCTCCGTCGCGACGCGCTGCAGGCGAAAGGTGAGTCTTTTCGGGAGCGTGGTGTGAGCGTGCCACTAACGCTTGACCGCTCTGTGAAGCAGCTGGTTTTCATGGGGTCACGACGCACGGCACGCCGTGAACCGGACCGGCTAACCGGCACTCACGGCAACGGCCCGAGCATGTGCGCAAAGCGCTGGGCCGCTTCGAGACCGAAGCGGCTCGGCTGCAACTTCGTGTCGCGATCGTGCTGCACCTCGAAACCCATGCGCCACGCGGCAATCCGTTTGCCATAGCAGATAAGCGTATCGAGCGATTGCATCACGAATACGATGCTGGGTAATACCTCGCGATACAGCACCTCAGCGCGAGTCACATCGCCGTTCGCAAATGCTTCGTAGACACGTTGTTGCCAGTCGAAGCAGTCCGGCGCCACGATCATGCCGGCGCAACCTGCGCGCAGATTGTCGAGCAACTCCAGACCGCCACGCCCGTTCAGCACCGGCATCAGGTGGCCGACGCGTGCAATGGTGTCCGCGAGCACGATCGATGGCCCTTCGCCTTTGAGCAGCCGAAAGTTCGGACATTGCATGGCGAGCCGTTCGAGGCTTTCTGGCGAGAGTCCCACGCCGAGATATTCGGGGGCGTTCTGAATGCCCATGGGTACATCGAAACCGTCCATCACGGCGGCGAAGAAATCGAAATAGAACGCTTCCGGTTGGGGCGCGGCGCCCGGTGGCAACAAGGGCGGCTGCAGTATGAGCCAGCTTGCGCCTTGCGCTACCGCGAAGCCGGCCAGCTCGCGTTGAGCCTCGACCGAGGCGCCGCTTACAGTCACCGCGAGGGGCAACGCGCCGCCGCTATCCTCCATCGCCCACTGGATGACCTGCTCACGTTCGAGGCGCGAGAGCTTGTTGACCTCGGTCGCCAGTCCCAACACGGCGACGCCGGGCGCGCGAGCCCCGACGACTGCCTGCATCTGTCTGCGCATGGCTTCCCGATCGAGCTGGTTGTGACGATCGAAATACGCGTAGAGAATCGGATAGATGCCTGCGATTTGAGGTTCGCTGATGCTGGACGAGTGCATGTTGTCGAGCGGCCTGGTCAATGAGAATCGCGCGGCACGGCCGCGCCGCTCGAGCCGACGAGAAATTCCAGATCGGCACCCAGGTTGGCCTGCTGGACGCTATCCACGTACAGCTTGTACCAGCCGCGCTGAGGGGCCGGCGGCGCTTGCCAGGCCGCCTTGCGACGCGCTAGTTCGGCGTCGTCTACATCGAGATGAAGCCGGCGTCCCGCTACATCGAGTTCGATCATGTCGCCGTCCTGCACGAGCGCCAGCGTGCCACCCGCGGCCGCCTCCGGGGCGACGTGCAAGACCACGGCACCGTAGGCCGTGCCGCTCATCCGGCCATCCGAGATGCGCACCATGTCCGTAATGCCTTGCTTCAATACCTTGGGCGGCAACGGCATGTTGCCTACTTCGGCAAAGCCCGGGTAGCCCTTCGGTCCGGCGCCTTTGAGCACCATGACGCAACTGGCGTCGATATCGAGGTTTTCGTCGTTGATCCGCGCGTGCAGGTCTTCAATGCTCTCGAACACCACCGCGCGGCCGCGGTGCTGCAGCAGCGCCGCCGTTGCCGCCGAAGGTTTGATCACGGCGCCGTCGGGCGCCAGGTTTCCCTTCAGCACCGCGATTCCGGCCTTCGCCTTGAACGGTTCCGCGATCGGGAAAATGACTTTGCGGTCGAAGCATTCAGCCTGGCTCACGTTGTCCCAGATCGTGCGGCCGTTCACAGTCAACGCATCTCGATGAAGCAACTCCGCGTGGCCCAGTTCGCGCAGCACCGCAGGCAAGCCACCGGCATAGTAAAAATCTTCCATCAGAAATTCGCCCGATGGCTGCAAGTTCACGAGGCAGGGCACATCGGAGCCGTACTCCCAGTCTTCCAGCTTCAGGTCGACGCCGATGCGTCCGGCAATCGCCAGCAGGTGCACCACAGCATTGGTCGAGCCGCCGATCGCGGCGTTGGCGCGAATCGCGTTTTCAAAAGCCGCACGCGTCAGGATTTTGTCCATCGTGAGGTCTTCGTTGACCATCTCCACGATGCGGCGCCCTGCCATGTGAGCCAGGACCTGGCGGCGTGCATCGACGGCGGGAATCGCGGCGTTGTGCGGCAATCCCATGCCGAGCGCCTCGACCATGCTGGCCATGGTCGACGCTGTGCCCATGGTCATGCAATGGCCGCGCGAGCGGTTCATGCAGCTTTCCGCCTCAATGAACTGCTCCATATTCATCGTGCCGGCGCGAACCTGCTCGGACATTTGCCACACGCCGGTGCCCGAGCCGATTGCCTGGCCGCGATAGCGGCCGTTGAGCATCGGACCGCCCGAGACGGCAAGCGTCGGCAGATTGCACGACGCTGCGCCCATCAGCAGCGCAGGCGTGGTCTTGTCGCAGCCGCATAGCAGGATCACTCCGTCGATCGGATTGCCGCGAATCGACTCTTCGACATCCATCGAAGCCAGATTGCGAAACAGCATCGCCGTGGGCCGCAGATTCGACTCGCCCAGCGACATGACGGGAAACTCCACCGGAAACCCCCCCGCCTCGTAGACGCCCTTTTTGACGTACTCGGCCAGTTCCCGAAAATGGGCATTGCAGGGTGTGAGTTCCGACCACGTATTGCAGATGCCGATCACCGGCCGTCCGTCGAACAGATGGTGTGGCAGTCCCTGGTTTTTCATCCACGAGCGGTGAATGAAGCCATCCTTGTCGGCTTTGCCAAACCAGGCCTGGCTGCGCAGTGGTTTTCTGGCGGGACTGTTCACGGGTGTCTCCTTTGATGCGCTTCAATCAAGGTCTTTGCAACGCGACGCTTGCTGTGCTGTTTGCAATGAACTTTAGGAGCGGTCCGGAGGTTCGTCAATCAAAGTGCGGGTGTCCCCATATCTGAAGCCTGCCTCGCTCGACCTTGACGCGTCGCCTCACGCGAGAGCGCCTGGCGCGAAACGGCGACGCCAGGACAAAGGTGAGTATTTTCGGGAGCGTGACAGCGTCGCAAGATGTTGCGGCGTATGGTGAAGAAATTGCCTGATCGAGACGCACTGCTTAAGATGCGAGCCCGCGAGCCGGCAGCCGAAATGGTGAGGATATTCGGGAGCCAGACGCCGCAAGCCGCGTAGGTGTCAACTGCGCTGCGTCAACTCGCGGATATCCGCGACCGGCACTTCTCCAAACGCATCGCTCAAGACGAAGTCGATCAATTGGGTGGCGCATGCCTCAGGCGAAGACAGCTGACCGTTGCGTTTAAGTTCTTCGAATCGCTCGCGCAACGGGAAGTGTTCTTCGCCGCTACCGCGAATCTCCGCTTGCATGTCGGTATCGATCACGCCCGGCGCGACGCTGCAGATGCGTAGCGCGCGATTGGCGTCGAGGACGACTGCGCGCGCGTGGTGATCCAGCGCGGCCTTGGTTGCGCAGTAGATGCTCCAGCCCGGATAGGCGTTGCGCGCCGCACCGCTCGAGATATGCGCGATCCGCCGGTCGCTCGCTGTCACGCTTGCTTTGGCGACAGCGCTCGCCAGCATCAATGGCGTCGCCACATTCAGGCCTACCGCGCTCGCGATCGCGCCTGCGTCTTGCGTTTCAATGGGACCCACCGGCTGCACCGTACCGGCATTGTTGAGGAGCAGCACGCTGTGCGCACCGTCGACGAAGTGCCGCAACGCGTCGCCAGCGAGCCATTGCGCGACCCGCGAAGGGTCGGCCAGATCGAGTTCGATTTCTTCGAGTGTCTGTGGGAAACGCTGCGCGAGTGCTGTGTTGCGCGAACGCGAAAGTCCCAGCACGGCTATGTCGCGCGAGAGCAGCTGTTCGGCAAGCGCCGCTCCGACGCCGCGTGTATGGCCAGTAACGATGGCGCGAGTAATGGATGTGGTCATGATGATCGGCGGCGAGCGCCTGAGGCAAGAGGTGAGGTTAAGGATTTTCTCACGATGCACCATGAGTCTGCAGCGTCGCGCCGCCGTTCATGCCGAGCGGAAGCGCTCCCGATACTGCATGGGTGTTGTGCCGATGCGTCGCATGAACACGATGCGCATGCGGTCGGCGGTGCCAAACCCGCAGTCGTAGGCAATCGCCTTAAGCGCCGCGGGGGTGCTCTCGAGTAGCTTGCGCGCCGCGTCCACCCGTGCGCGCTCGACAAATTCGTGTGGCGTCACGCCGGTCTCCTGTACGAAGACGCGGGCGAAATTGCGCGCACTCATGCCCGCGACATCGGCGAGGCGCTTCACTGTGAAGTTTTCGCCGATATGGTCCATGACGTGCGCCTGCACTTTGGCAACCGCCGATGTTTCATCCGCGGGCGCCGTCAGATATGGACTGAACTGCGATTGGCCGCCCTGGCGCTGAGCAAATACGACGAGGCGCTTGGCGACTGCGAGAGCGGTGCGCGGCCCGTGATCCTCGGCGACGAGCGCAAGCGAGAGATCGATGCCGGCCGTCACGCCCGCTGATGTGACGAGTTGCTCGTCGCGCAGATAGATGCGGTCGAAGTCGACGCGCGCATGAGGAAATTGTGCGGCCAGTTGTGCGGCGTGTTGCCAGTGGGTCGTCACGCTGCGCTCATCCAGCAAACCCGCATGACCGAGCGCGAAGGCACCCGTGCAGACCGACCCGTAGCGCTTGCAGTGCGCGGCGACGGTGGTAAGCCAGGCGGTCAGGCGCGGCTCGGGTTCGCGCTCGGGCAGGGCAGGGCCACCAGCCACCAGCGCCAGGTCGAAGCCTTGTGCGGCCTCTTCGAAGGTCTGATCTGCGACCAGCGTCATTCCATTGGACGCGCGCAACGCACCTGGCTCGGCGCTGACCAAGGTCACTTCGTAGTGCGCTTCCGGGGGGAGAAACTGATTTGCTTCCGAAAAGACATCCACGGGTCCCGCGACGTCGAGCGCTTGCACACCGGGGAAGATCGCGACGGCGACGGTTGGCATTGAATGTGACCTCGAATGATGTTGTGTCTACGTCGAAAAGGTGAGGATTTCCAGGTACTTGGCCTTCACGTTCGTGTGATGACTCCGATGTCTGGACACACGCTTGCAGTGATCCCGAAAAGTCTCACCTTGGAGTATTTCATACCCAGGACTTTGCGCGTTGCGTAGTGGGTGTATAGCACGCACTACGTCAAAGGTGAGGGTTTTCGGGACCTCAATTCGGGACCTCAAATTAGCCGCGTCCGTGTTGCGCAGCAATCTCCTGCAGATCAAGATCGTGCTCGAGGATAGTGAGCAAGTCATCGTCGATACACCCTGATCGATGCATCCGCAACAACTCCGTGCGCCCAGCTGCAACCGCGGCCAACACCACGTCATAGTGCGCGGCGCGCTCGTCGGCGGGGAATTCGGCCTCGAGTTGATGCGCTTCGGTGATGCGCGCACGGTAGCTGTACTGTTCGAGCAGACGCGGGTGAATGACGTGGCCTTGGGCATCGTGCACAAGCGGTTGGATAGCAGCGAGTTGCGCGGCCTCAAGGCGCGCCC
>NZ_JAMFSB010000142.1 GCF_026225065.1 Paraburkholderia sp.
CCGAAGACCTCCAAAGTCGCGGGCAATGTGGGCGTCGTGCCGGCGCCGCTCGGTGCCGCCAACAAGCGGCCTGGCTGGTCGGGTTCGCACAGCTTCTCGATCACGAAGAGCTGCGATAGTCCGGAGGTCGCTGCGAGCTTCGTCGAAGGCCTGACCAGTCTCGATTCGCAGATGGTGGAGGCGCGCCTCGGCACGATTCCGTCGCGCGTCGATGCGCAGCAGGCGATTGTCAAGGAGTTCCAGGCGAAGAACGACGCCTACATGGCGAATGCCATCGCGGTGTTTAGCACGGCGGCGCGTCAGGATGCCTTTACTCCGCCGCGCATCCAGCAGTGGGACGAGATCTCGAATGCCTTGTGGCCTGAACTGCAGAAGGCGCTGATTGGCGACAAGTCGTCCCAGCAGGCGCTCGACGATGCGGCGAAGAAGGTTTCCGACATCATGCAGGACGCCTCCGACTAGCGATACGGGCACCGCACGACCCGCACGATGCATGCGGCGCCGTGCGGGCCGATCCGCTTTCAGCTCCACGACACCATGCGATCCAATCTTCAAGATTCTTCTGCCGTACCCGCTCTCGTGCCGGTTTCGCACGGGGGCATCGCATTGCCGCTCAAGCTGCTGTTGCCGGCGTTTTTCTCCGTGGCGATCGTTGTCGTGCTGCCGTTGCTGTTTTCGCTCTACACGAGCTTCACTGCCTACCGGTTGATCGAGCCTGAGACGATCTGGCATTTCATTGGTCTGCGCAACTATCTGCGTGCATTTGCCAACGAAGATTTCTGGGCTGCATTTGGCCGCACGGTCCTGTTCCTGACGATTGCCTTGAATCTGGAACTGGTGTTGGGGCTCGGCATCGCGCTCCTGCTCAACGAGGTCACGAAAGGCCAGCGTATTCTGCGCACCATCATGATGTTCCCGATGATGTTCTCGCCAGTGCTGGTCGGCTTTCAGTTCAAGTTCATGCTCAACGACAGCACCGGTGTGGTCAACCATCTCTTGCAAACACTGTTCGGCTTGAAAAGCACGATTCCATTTCTGGTCAATGCGAATTCGGCCCTAGCTTCGCTGATTGCAGCCGAGGTCTGGAACTCGACGCCGGTTTTCGCGGTGATCCTGCTTGCTGGCCTGATGGCGTTGCCGAAGGATCCGATCGAAGCGTCCAAGGTCGACGGTTGCACGCCGCTGCAAACCTTCCGCTACGTGACGCTGCCTTATCTGATGCCGTTCGTCTACATCGCGATGACGATCCGCTCTCTCGATGTGGGCCGCGCTTACGACATTGT
The DNA here is from genome assembly GCF_026225065.1 of Paraburkholderia sp. Taxonomy (GTDB): domain Bacteria; phylum Pseudomonadota; class Gammaproteobacteria; order Burkholderiales; family Burkholderiaceae; genus Paraburkholderia. The sequence goes on from NZ_JAMFSB010000142.1 coordinate 1,284, forward strand.
GCGCATCATGACGAACGGTGGTCCCGGTGGGCGCACCGAATTGCTGTGGACGATGGTAGGCCGTATCGCCTACGACGATTCGCATATGGGCTACGCGAATGCAATCGGCTATGTGTCGGTGCTCGTTTCCGTGCTGTTCACGCTGTACTTCTTCCGCAAGCTAAACGCCGCACGCAGACATATGGGACCGGCCTGAACATCATGAGTACGACTCTCGAACACACTTGCCGGGTTTCTTCGCTAAGGGCGCCGCTCAGGCGGGCCGCGTTGTGGTTCGCCGTCTTCATCGTAATGGCAGTGATCTGCCTGCCCGGCCTGTGGGTCGTGCTCAACGCATTTCGCTCGAACGTGGCCATCCTGTCGAACCAGCCGCTCTCCGATGCCAGCAGCTATACGCTCGACAATTTCCGCAACATGTTCGGCTTCGGTGCGATGGCCTCGCTGCCGATTCGTCAGTACTTTGTGAATTCGATGCTGATCTCGCTGGCGAGCACCGGCGCCGCGATCGTAGTCGGCGTGTTGGGCGGGTATGCGTTTGCACGCTTCGAATTCCGCCACAAGAAGACGCTGTTCGTTGTCCTGATGCTCACCCGCGCCATTCCCGGCATTGCGCTTTCGTTGCCGATCTTCATGCTGTGGGCGTGGACCGGTCTGCTCGACACGCGCATCGGCGTCATCATCGTGTATCTCGCGATGAACGTGCCATTCACGGTCTGGCTGATCGATGGGTTCTTTCGCGAAGTGCCGGCGGAACTTGCCGAGGCCGCCCAGATAGACGGTTGCACACGCTGGCAGGCGTTCTGGCATATCGAGCTGCCTCTCGCGCGTTCGGGCGTGGCGTCGGCGGCGATTTTCGCCTTCCTGACGAGCTGGAACGAATTCGCACTGGCTTCGCAACTGTGTCGCAGTCCCGATACTAAAACGCTCC
>NZ_JAMFSB010000143.1 GCF_026225065.1 Paraburkholderia sp.
ACCGCTCGCTGAAAGTGGCTGACGCCACCGAATCCAAACTGATGCTGCTCGAAGCGCTCGAGAACAAACCGGGCGTGGCGCGTGAGATTGTCACACTGAACGCGGGCACGGCGCTCTATGCTGCGAACGTGGCGGCCTCGATCGCGGACGGCATCGAACTGGCGCGCGAAGCGATCGCAAACGGCAAGGCGCGGGCGAAGGTCGACGATCTGGTTCGCTTCACCCAGCAATTCAAGCACTAATTCTGTATTGAGACACCTATGAGCGACATTCTGGAACGCATCATCGACGTCAAGCGCCAGGAGGTCCGCGCGGCGCAACTGAGCGCACCGCTCGAGGAGTTGCGCCTCGATGCTTCGGCGCGCGACAAACGCGACTTTGTCGGCGCGCTGCGCGCCAAACATGCCTTAGGTCAGGCCGCGGTAATCTCCGAAGTGAAGAAGGCGAGCCCTTCAAAGGGCGTGCTGCGCGAGCATTTCGTGCCCGCTGAGATCGCGCGTTCGTATGCGAAGCACGGCGCCGCCTGCCTGTCCGTACTCACCGACGTGCAGTTTTTCCAGGGCAGCACCGCCTATCTGGAAGAAGCCCGCGCCGCCTGCGACCTGCCGGTGCTGCGCAAAGACTTCATCATCGATCCCTATCAGATCGTCGAAGCGCGCGCGATGGGCGCCGACGCGATCCTGCTGATCGCCGCCGCGCTCGAAACCTCGCAGATGCAGGATCTCGAAGCGTTCGCGCATTCGCTGGGGCTCGCGGTACTCGTCGAAGTGCATGACAAAAACGAACTGATGGAAGCGCTGACGCTGAAGACGCCGCTGATGGGCATCAACAACCGCAATCTGCGCACGTTCGAAACCTCGATCGAAAACACCATCGGCATGCTAGACCTGATCCCGGAAGATCGCATCGTCGTGACCGAGTCGGGCATCCTGGCTCGCGCCGACGTGGATCGCCTGCGCGAGATGGACGTGCATACGTTCCTCGTCGGCGAAGCGTTCATGCGGGCCGACGAACCGGGCGCAGAACTTGCGCGGATGTTTTTCTGAGCCTCGTTTTGAGCTAACCAGGAAAACACCGTCATGGGCATGGAACGTGAAATCAAGCTGGCGCTGCCAGCCGACCAGATAGACGCGGCGACGCGCTGGTTCGTCGCACGCACCGGCACCGCGGGACGCCCGATCGCACTCGCCAATATCTACTTCGATACGCCCGCACTGACGTTGGCACGCTCGAAAAGCGCGCTGCGCCTTCGCCACACACCGGACGGCTGGCTGCAAACCTTCAAGACCGGCGGCAATGCAAGCGCCGGCATGCACAGCCGGCACGAATGGGAAATGCCGGTAGCGGGTGAGAAGCTGGAGATCGACGCGCTGCTGCAAGCCTGCGACGAACCCACAGTGGCCGCCGCGCTGCGCGGGGCCGCGCCGGATTTGATCGAGCTGTTCCGCACCAATTTCACCCGTACGCTGTGGCAAGTCGCCCACAACGGCGCCACGGTGGAAGCGGCGATCGATCGGGGCGACGTGATCGCCGAGGTCGACGGCGAGACGCGCCGCTCACCGATTCTGGAGGTCGAACTGGAGTTGAAAAGCGGTGACGAAGCCGCGCTGCACGCGCTGGCGGACGAACTTCGCACCAAGGTGCCCGGACTCGCGCCAGACGATGTCAGCAAGGCTCAACGCGGATATCGGCTGCGGGAACAATAAGAGCCTTTGCTCTGCGTCAACGCTGACATTGGGCGATGCGCCCCAGCCTTGGTGCCGCAGCACGACCTCTGAGCGCACGCCTTGAGCTACACCCCGTTTGCTGCGACACTTGCGCGTCATGAACCCTACCTCCCGTACCCGTTCCCCGTCGTCGCAAGCCTCGCTGTTTGGCGACGAGCCGTCTGACCATCCTGCTGAAGCGCAAACGCCGGCCACGCCATCCATGAAGTCCACGTCAACGCCCACCCTCGAAGCCCAATTCGACGCGCTGCCGCCTGCATGGCGAACCCATCTGCGACCGTTCATCGAGAGCGACACGTACGAATCGTTGTGCCGTTTCGTCGACGGCGAGCGCGCCGCGGGCAAGACGGTCTATCCCGCCGACGTATTTCGCGCACTGCGCCTCACCAGTCCGGACGAGGTCAAAGTCGTGATCCTCGGCCAGGATCCGTACCACGGTGAAGATCGCGGCACCCCGCAGGCTCACGGGCTGGCGTTCTCGGTGCCGCCGGCTGTCCGTCCGCCGCCGTCGCTGCGCAACATTTTCAAGGAAATTGCCGCAAGTCTGGGCCACGAGCCGCCTCGTCATGGCTGCCTCGATGCCTGGGCCAAACAGGGCGTACTGCTGCTGAACACCGTGCTGACGGTCGAGCGCGACTCAGCGGCGAGCCACGCCAAACGTGGCTGGGAGAAATGTACGGACACGTTGATCCACGAACTGGCGCAGCGTCACGACGGCCTCGTGTTCATGCTGTGGGGCGCGCACGCGCAGGCCAAGCGGGCGTTGCTCGGTGGAAAATCGCACTACGTTCTGGAGGCGCCGCATCCGTCGCCGCTGTCAGCGCATCGCGGCTTTCTCGGCTGCGGGCACTTTGCACTCGCCAACGAGTACCTGACCGAACACAAGCGCCAGCCGATCGACTGGCGTTTGCCCGACGAAGCGCAGATGCTGGCTTGACGCGGAATATACCCGCAGTCCGACTCTGATCACACGACCGCCCAGCAACAAGGCTGCCAATGACTCAACGGCCACCGTGCACCGGATCCGGCAGCGCAATCCAAACCCGTAACGGCACGACCACGCAGAAGCAAAAACGCCACGGAAACTCATCCCGTGGCGCTTTTTTTTGACTCGCAACTGGCGCACCGCTTTTTAAAGCAGCCGCATCGCCACAGGCAATAGGAGAGTCCCGCGCGACGCAGGTCTCTCATGCTCCATCCTCACTTACGCAGCTGCGATCGCTTCGCGTGCGCCAGCCAGAGCGGCGGTCGCCGCATCCGGGCCCATGTTCAGGCCTTCAGCGTAGATGAAGTTCACTTCGGTCATGCCGAGGAAGCCAAGGAAGGCCTTCAGATACGGCGTCTGACTGTCGTTCGGGGTGCCGAGATACTTGCCGCCGCGTGCCGAAACCACGAACACCTTCTTGCCCTTCACGAGACCTTCAGGACCCGTTTCCGTGTACTTGAACGTGATGCCAGCGCGAGCGATGAAGTCGAAGTACGTCTTCAGTTGCGACGACACGCCGAAGTTATACATCGGTGCGCCGATCACAATGATGTCGGCCGCTTGCAGTTCGGCGATCAGCGCTTCGCTGCGGGCGGAGATGGCAGCCTGTTCCGGGGTGCGTTGGTCAGCCGGCGTGAAGAACGCGCCGAGGATCGCATCGTCGAGGTGGGGCAGCGGCTCAGCTTGCAGGTTACGGACGACGACTTGCGCGCCCGGATTCGATTGTTGCAGCTTCTCAGTCAGTTCGTTGACGAGCAGCGTCGATTGAGCGCCTTGCGAGCGGGCTGCCGAGTTGATTTGCAGGATCGTGGTCATGGTGACTCCAGTTGGGGCGCGCAGTGTTGCGCGAGTGGAGCCATTGTGTTTTTTTACCGGCCCGCGAAAAAGCCGTGCGGCAGCGAAGGATTGTTGCATGGGTAGAACAATCCGACGCTGAATCTCACGATTTAAGCAGACTGTAAGGACCTTTCGCCGCCTTCAGGCCGCCAGCCAACGCTCGCGCCAGTTGCGCGCCGCCGCACGCCTGTCGGTGACGGTCATCGAATAACGCGACACCTCAGGGCCGTCCAGCTTGACTTGCACGGTGCGGAGCTCGTCGCGGCGGAACGCGTGCACCTCTACTTTTGCACCCGGCAGGTAACGCGACAGCAGCGTGTCAAGATTCGCGCCAGTCACGCGCAGACCGTCGATCGCCACCAGCACGTCGCCCGCGGAAAGCCCAGCTTTCTGCGCCGCGCTGCCGTCGTGAACGGCGGCGAGCGTGCAATCCCCGCCGCCGCGCACGCGTGCGCCGAGCGTCGGCCTGGCGTTCTTGTCCCGCTCCGGGGCGAGCGAAATGCCAAACGGTTCCAGCAGCGTCTCGAGCGGCAGATCGCGCGTGCTGCGCACCGCCTGCTCAAACAGCGCCCCCAGATCGGCGCCGGTTGCCTCGGCGAAAATCTCTTCGACCTCGTCCTCCGCAACGCCAACCGGCTTGCCGCGATAGAAGTCGCGCCCGAAACGCTGCCACAGAAGCCGCATCACGTCATCGAGCGACTTGCGGTTGTTGGTCTGCGCGCGAATCGTCAGATCGAACGCCAAGGCGACCAGCGAGCCCTTCGTGTAATAGCTGACGATCGCGTTCGGCGCGTTCTCGTCCTGCCGGTAGTACTTCACCCAGGCATCGAACGAGCTTTCCGCGACGGTCTGCTTCAGACGACCGCTGCCCCGCATCACGCCGCCCACCACCTTGCCGAGCAGCGCGAAATACTCTTCCGGCGAGATAAGACTGGTGCGCACCAGAATCAGATCGTCGTAGTACGAGGTGAACCCTTCGAACAGCCACAGCAGCGACGTGTAGTTCTCGCGCGTCAGATCGTACGGCGCGAAGGCGGCCGGCTTGATGCGCTTCACGTTCCAGGTGTGGAAGTATTCGTGGCTGCACAGGCCGAGGTAGGTCCGGTAGCCTTCGGTGGTCTGCGGGCGGCCTTCAACCGGCAGATCGCTCCGGTTGCAGATCAGCGCAGTCGAGGCGCGATGCTCGAGGCCGCCGTAGCCGTCGCTTACGGCCTGGGTCATGAACACATAGCGGTCGACCGGCGCCTTCTTCGACTTCGGCTCGAACAAGGCAATCTGCGCTTCGCAGATGCGCTTCAGATCCGCAGCGAGACGCGCCATATCGAGCGCGACCACGCGGCCGGCGATCACGATGTCGTGCGGCACACCATGCGCCTTGAAGGTCGCCAGCGCAAATTCGCCGAGCGTCACAGGATGATCGGCCAGTTCGTCGTAGTTTTGTGCGCTGTACTCACCGAACCCGTAGCGCCTTGTGCCGCGGGCCTCCGGCAACGCCGTAGCGACGCGCCAGCTCCGGTAAGCCGGGCCAGCCGGCTTCTGGATATCCACGAGACACGGCGCATCTTCATGGCCCACGGCTGCGAGGAACACGCTGGTGGCGTTAAAGAAGCCAGTTGTATCGTCCAGATGCGCCGCCCGCACCGACATATCCCACGCGTACACCTCGTAGCGCAGCGTCAGCGGACCGTTGACCGGCGCGGCTTGCCAGGTCTGCTTGTCGGTCTTTTCCACCCGCACCTTGCGTCCGGACTCGTTGACCGCGCGCAGCGTGACGATATTGCGGGCGAATTCGCGCACCATATAACTGCCGGGAATCCACACCGGCAGCATGAAGCGCTGACCAGAAGGATCAGGATCGGCGACGGTGACAGTGACTTCGAACAGATGGGCGGCGGGTTGCTTCGGAACGATGCTGTAGCGGATCGGCTTCATCGGCGAGGTAGGTTAGAAAAATCAGGGGTCCAGAAATGGCAGGAGGCGCAAAGTGCGCCTCCGGTCTGACGATGCGAGCTGTTTAGTGCACCGAGGAGAGTTCTTTGTCCAGCCGGTCGGCCGGCACTGCGCCTGGCAGGCGGCGGCCGTCGGCCAGGAAGATGGTGGGCGTGCCGTCCACGTTCATGGCATGGCCAAGATCGAGGTTCTTTTCGATGGCGGCTGTGTCGCAGGTGCCCGCGGCGGTCGGCGCCTGACGGTCCTGCATCCAGGATTCCCAGGCCTTGGCGCGATCCGACGAACACCAGATCGATTTCGACTTCACCGTCGAATCCGGCGACAGCACCGGGTACAGGAAGGTGTACACGGTGACGTTGTCGATAGACTTCAGCGTGGTTTCGAGCTGTTTGCAATACGGGCAGTTCGGATCCGAGAACACCGCCATCTTGCGGCTGCCGTTGCCCTTCACCACTTTCACCGCGTTCGCGAACGGCAGGCTCGCGAAATCGATGCGGTTGGTTTCGGATAGACGGGCTTCAGTCAGATTCTTGCGGGTCTTGGCGTCGACGATATCGCCGAGCAACAGATACTCGCCGTTCGCGTCGCTATAGACGATCTGCGTACCGAGGTTGATCTCGTACAACCCGGCAATCGGCGATTTCGAGATGCTCTTGATGGTCGCGTCGTCGCCGAGACGAGCCTGCAAGGTCGCCTTGAGTTTGTCGGTGGCCTGATCGGCCTGCGCGGAGCAGCCGAGTGTCGCGACGGCCACGGCCAGGGTGAGCGCGGCGATTCGGAGGTGCTTTTTCATACTGGATTTCCCGGTTCATTCGAACACGCATCACGCGTCTTCGCTTGGTACGTCTCGGACAGGCGCGCGGCCCATCCGTTCATCATACTCGCGCGCGGCGCGGCGCGGCCTGCCTTGGCGCGGCGTCAACGGCGGTGGCGACTACGGGGTTTACGCTGCCTGCATCAACGGCGGAGGACCACGTCGGCCACGCGCCGTCTACCCCAGAGCCGCCGAGACGAGCCAGCGCTTGATAAGCGGCTGCGCCCCCACGAAAGCCATGCCGGTGTTGCGCAGCACGCGGGCAACCGGGCCGGGCACGGAAAACAGCTTTTGCAGGCCGTCGGTGGCGACCATCAGCGCGCGGATGTCTTCGCGGCGCGCCCGTTCGTAACGGCGTAGCAGCACGGTGTCACCGAGATCGCGGAACGCTTCCTTGGCGGCGATCGTGTCGGCGAGCGCCGCAACGTCGCGCAGTCCGAGATTCATGCCTTGCCCCGCGAGCGGATGGATCAGGTGCGCAGCGTCGCCCACCAGGGCGACCCGCGATGCGACGAGGCGGTCGACGGTTTGCAGCGCGAGCGGAAAACCCTGCGCCGGCGTCACGCAGTCGAGCGCGCCCACCTGGCCACCCGTCACGCGTTCGACTTCCGCGGCGAGCTGCGCAGGATCGAGCGCGAGCAATTCCTGGGCATGCTCTGCGCGAGCGGACCAGACGAGCGAGACGTGTCCGTCAGGCAGCGGCAGTAACGCGATGATCTCGCCGTTCTTGAACCACTGGCAGGCCGTTTCGCCGTGCGGTTTTTCGGCCTTGAAGTTGGCGACCACGCCGGTCTGTTTGTAATCCTGACGGATGACCTTCGAGCCGATCTGCGCGCGCACCCACGAGTGGGCACCGTCTGCGCCGACCACCAGATCCGCGTCGAGCACCTTGCCGTTAGCGAGGCCGATAGTCGCCCCACCAGGCTTCACGTCGAGCCCCTGGGCGCGCGAGTCGATCCATTCAAGACTGGGCTGGAACCGCAGCGCGGCATCGAGCGCGCGCTCGATCAGCGACGATTCCGCGATCCACGCCAACTGCGGGACGGACGCCTGAAACGCGGAGAAGTGCAGCTCGGCGTGGGCGTCGCCGTACACCCGCATGTCGTAGACCGGGCTGAGACGCGAGGTGTCGAGCGCCTGCCAGACCCGCAGCCGCTCGAGCAGAGCCTGCGAACTGGAGGAGAGCGCGTAGACGCGCGCATCGAAAACCGAGCCGGCTGGCAGCGGCGCACACGGTTGCGCCAGCAAGCCGACGCGCAGGCCGCCCTGCGCCAACGCGAGCGCCGCAGTCTTGCCAACGAGCCCGCCGCCGATCACGGCGACGTCAAAGGTCTGAAGGTGTGCAGTCATGCCCGCATTATAGCCGTGGGGGGGTGGCGGGGCCGGATCGTGGAAGCACGAAGGCGAAGCCGGACAGGGTTACAATTGCAGATTCCCGTGATACACGTCATGCATAAGTCTAGAGAAACCCCATGAGCCTCAAATGCGGCATCGTCGGCCTGCCTAACGTCGGCAAGTCCACCCTGTTCAACGCGCTGACCAAGGCGGGCATTGCCGCCGAAAACTATCCGTTCTGCACGATCGAGCCGAACGTCGGCATTGTCGAAGTGCCGGACGCGCGGTTAACTGCGCTCGCCGACATCGTCAAGCCGGAGCGCATCATGCCGGCCGTGGTGGAATTCGTCGATATCGCTGGCCTGGTCGCCGGCGCGAGCAAGGGCGAAGGGCTCGGCAATCAGTTCCTCGCCAACATCCGCGAAACGGACGCCATCACGCACGTGGTGCGCTGCTTCGAAGACGACAACGTGATTCACGTCGCCGGCAAGGTGGATCCGCTGTCGGATATCGAAGTCATCAACACCGAACTGGCGCTGGCCGATCTGGCGACGGTCGAAAAATCGCTTTCGCGTTACTCGAAGGCCGCCAAATCCGGCAACGACAAGGAAGCGATCAAGCTCGCCGCAGTGCTCGAAAGGGTCCGCGCGCAGCTCGACCAGGCCAAGCCGGTACGTGCGCTCGATCTTTCGGACGAAGAGCAGGCGCTTCTCAAGCCGTTCTGCCTGATCACCGCCAAGCCGACGATGTACGTCGCTAACGTGAAGGAAGACGGCTTCGATAACAACCCTCATCTGGATGCCGTGCGCAAATTCGCCGACGCGGAGAAGGCGCCGGTCGTCGCGGTGTGTGCTGCGATCGAAGCGGAAATCGCTGATCTGGACGACGAAGACAAGCAGGTGTTCCTCGCCGACCTGGGCATGGAAGAGCCGGGCCTGAACCGCGTGATCCGCGCCGGATTCACGCTACTCGGTCTGCAGACGTACTTCACGGCGGGCGTGAAGGAAGTCCGGGCATGGACGATTCATATCGGCGACACGGCACCGCAGGCTGCGGGCGTGATTCACACTGACTTCGAACGCGGCTTCATCCGCGCACAGACGATTGGCTTCAATGACTTTGTGGCTTACAAGGGCGAACAAGGCGCGAAGGAAGCCGGCAAGATGCGCGCGGAAGGCAAGGAATACGTCGTGCACGACGGGGATGTGATGAACTTCCTGTTTAACGTCTGACCATCAGCGCGGACTTATAAATCAGGCAGCGTCGTTCGCCCTTGAAAGCAGTTCTGTTTTCAGGGGCGTGTCACACAGTTCCACTCGATCTTTGCCGCCGGAGACAGTTTTGGCCAACAGGCTATCAACCGGTCAAATGGCTTGCCAACATGGGACCCAGGTCGTGCCCGCTGAACGTTAGCGTCTTCCACGTGAAGTATCCGGCGCGTTCGAATTGCTTCCGTCCCACGGATGCCTGGCTCTCGCATATGGCCAGGACCTTTCCCGCCTGCTTCGACAAACGGTATTGCAGCTGAATCAGTTCCGCTTCGAGCAATCGAGTGGTGCCGGTAGCAGCGACGATAATAATAGGCTCGCGAGCATGAACGACGTGATCGGCAATCATGCCGCCCGCCAACGGCAGGTCGACATCCGAATCGACCTTAACCCCCACGTCCCGCGCCACTTCCATCACGATACTGGCGAGCTTCGCTTTAAAGTCGCCAAATTGCCGCTCCGCCCGTGATGTGGCGATAGCGTACAGTTGCTGCGCCGCTTCCGCGATCCGGAAAATGTATGGCGCCACCAGCTTCTGATTGCCTCCTGAACACACCAGCACTTCGTCATCGGTCAGGGTGACGGGACCTACCGACGACAACTCCTCAAGCCAGCGCTTCATGGGCTCGGAATCGATGTCGCCGCCGGCCATCGAAGCATAGAGCGCAGCTTCGCCGTTCTCGTCGATGGTGAAACCGCCGCCGGCTGCCGGGCGTACCCGTACCACGACCTTGTCGGCCGTCCCAGGGTACTCGATAGGCGTAACGATCCGCTGCACGCCGTTCTCGTCGGAATAGACGTCGAACAGGGAGCAGATGGAGCGTTTTATGTCGTCCTTTAGAAGTTCCATAAGTCTGGTTGCACCGGATCCTCTTTTACCGCGAAGGTTATGCCGCAAGCGTCGCAAAAGCGGATCATCAGTTGTTGTCGGTCACCTTCGTTTCGAGGGTCGAGTAGCCTTGAGCCGGACAAGCCTAACTCAGGGGCGCCGACCAGAAATCGATTGGTGCAGTTTAGTTCAGTTTCGCATGGAACCTTACAGTGGATTCCCTTGTGACTTGGATGCCAGTGGAACTCGAACACAATGCCGAGCGCGTCCTGCGCCAGATCACACATCAGATATCCATAGAACGATCTGTCCGCCAAAGTCTCACCGTCGCGCCACCAAAAGAGCACTTGATGGTGCGCAGAGACCCGGATCTGCTTCGTCGCGTGCATGCGGCCGCCTCCCAGCTTGTTAAATGGCTTGGGCAGCTTGCCGCGCTTCATTGGCTGAAACGTCGGCAATTCCGTCAGCTTCTTTGCAGCACCCTTGTGCGCTTTCAGTTCTCGTGGCCTCACGTTACACCTTCTTGTCTGTCTGACCTTACCCGACCTGAACCGCACCGCAACGGCCCCATCCCCGCCCGAATGGCCATCATCTTCCCCGGCGAGTCCGACAACACCGCATCAATCCCTAGACACGCCGCGGCACGATAATCATCCGCGTCGTTCACCGCGATCGCGACGATATGCACGTCCGGATGCGTCCGGAAGCACG
>NZ_JAMFSB010000144.1 GCF_026225065.1 Paraburkholderia sp.
CGATCCCGAGCAGCGCCGAAATCAAACCCGCGCCGTACATCAGCAGCATGCCCATTGGCACACGTTGCACCCGATAGGGGACCTCACGGCCGAGTGCGCGGTCCGGATAGCTTGAATCGAGCGCAAGCGACGCGCTCCAGCCTGCTGTTGCAGCCGCGCCGGTGGCAGCCGTGACTGAAGAGGTGGCCGAAACGCCGACGACCGGATCGCTGCGACGCACCAGCATCTGGCGCGCCGATACGAGCAGCACCAGCGCGAACAATAGAAACAGCGCGGGCACTGGAATGATCCCGACCAGCAGTACGCCGCACAGCGCACCCAAGGTAGTGGCGGTCTCCAGCACCACTGCGAGCCGCACGTTGGTCAAACGCTCGCGCAGGAATGGCGCTGCGCCGCCGCACGAGCAGGCGATCACCGACACGATGCTCGCGCCGATCGCCACGTGAATGTCGAGATGGCCGAACATGGTCAGAACCGGCACGATAAAAATGCCGCTCGCCATGCCGAGCATTCCACCGAGCGCACTCGCGCCGAGCGATACCGCAAAGAGCCACAGCGTGAAGCCCATATCCATCGAGAATCCCTTGCGTGTCAGCCGCGTTTGCTACGGCGGGCAAGCCGCGTGACGAACTGGATCTGATCGCCGCGGTAATGCAGCTGTTCGTAATCGACCGGTTGATGTCCGGCACCGTACGAGGTGCGTTCAATCAGAAAGATCGGACTGCCAGGTTCGACACCCAGTGCCTGCGCCACGGTTTCGTTCGCACAGGTGGCCTCGAGCCGGTACTCGGCTTCCACCAGTGGCGTGTCGTATTTCTGCTCGAGCAGCGCGAAGATCGGTTCGGTCTCCAGATCGTTGCCGATCACCTTTTCGCCAAGGTCTTTAGGCAGCCAGGTTTCGTCGAACGAGAGGGGCACGCCGTCCGCGAGCCGCACGCGCTGGATGCGCACCACCAGCGTGCCGGCCGCTAAAGCGAGGTGGCGAGCCACCGTGTCGCTGGCAGGCAGGACCTGCTTGTCGAGCACGCGAGCGCTCGGACGGCGGCCAAGCGCTTGCATATCTTCGACGAAGCCGCTCAGTTCCGTCAGTTCCTGGGTGATTTTGGGCTGGGTGACAAAGGTGCCTTTGCCGCGGCGGATTTCGATCAGGCCGCGTTTGATCAGGTTCTGAACCGTCTTATGGATGGTGGTGCGGCTTACGCCGAAGCGCTCGATCAGGCCGTCCTCGTTCGGCAGGCGGCTGCCCGGCGCATAGGTCCCGTCCGCGATGCTGGCCGCCAGCACCGCTTCGACCTGGGCGTACAGCGGGGTGGGGTTATCTGGATCGATGTTCATGTGAGACATAGTGACATCATGACGTCACTATGTCAATCGGCGACACCGGCCCGTAGAACCAACGACACGTCGCCGCCGCGATCAGCCAGCTTCAAAGGAGGCTGTTCAATCCCTCCTCAATCGCCTCGACCCCGGTGGGCCGCACCACGCGCGCGACCTCGGCGCCATCGCGAAGAAAAATCAGGGTAGGCCACAGCTTCACCTTGAACGATCGCCCGAGGGGCCGACCGGGGCCGTCCTCAATCTTCAGATGACGCACCTCGGCATGCCCCGCGAGGGCCTCGCCGATCACCGGTTGTGCCCCCTGACAGTAGCCGCACCAGTCGGTGCCGAATTCGAGAACGGTTGCACCCGCAAACGTGTCGACCTCGGCGCGCGTCGGCGAGGCAGTGGAATAGGCGGTCTGAGTGGTCATTTTTGCTCCGGAGTAGACGAGACAGGCAGCACGATTTACCTCGCTGAGTGAATCGTTCTGCGTTGCAGGACAACTCCAATGTATCGGAAAGCTTCACGCGCAGCATTGTGCGAAGATGCCGGCCGCGAGTGCATCGTTTATGCGTGGTTCAAAACGTATTCTGGTGCTCAAATACGCGCTCTGCATGCGAGAATCCTGCGAAAGGATTTCCGTACGCGGCGAGGTCGCAGTCATCACCACTGCGAATCGCTGGAAATCGCTGGGGACCATCGATTACAGCTATAACAATCCAACCGGGCAACCGTCTCGAGGAGATTGCGTTAATGAAGCCGGACAGCTCAATGACCGACGCATTGCGCGCTGGTTTGACCACGACCTTTCTGGTCGGCGGCGGGGAAATGGGGACGCTGATCCGCGCCTACGACTGGGCCTCGACTTCGATCGGCGCTTCTGAAAACTGGCCGCAAGGCCTGAAGACCGCGATCCGGATCATGCTCACATCGCGCCAGCCGATCTGGATCGGCTGGGGTCCGGATCTGCTGTACTTCTACAACGACCCGTACAAGTCGATTATCGGCGGCAAGCATCCGGTGGCGCTCGGCCAGCCGACCGCGGTCGTGTGGCACGAGATCTGGAGCGACATCGCGCCGCTGCTAGAGACAGCGTTGACGGGCGCCGAAGGCACCTTCGTCGAGCAGAAGCTGTTGATCATGGAGCGCAACGGCTTCCCGGAGGAGACGTACTACACCTTCTCGTATAGCCCGATTCCGAACGACGACGGCACGGCCGGCGGCATCATCTGCGCGAACAGCGACGATACCTCGCGTGTCATCGGCGAACGCCAACTCATGCTGTTGCGCGAGCTGGCCGCATCGACCGCGGATGCACGGCAGTGGCGCGACGCGTGCGAACTGAGCGCGCGTGCTCTGCGGAGCAATCCGCGCGATCTTCCGTTTGCCTTGCTGTACGTCGCGGAACCCGGCGCGGCGGACGTGACGCTGGCGGGCGCAAGCGGTATCGAGCGCGGTCATCGAGCCGCTCCTGAAGCGCTGAGCATGGCCGAAGACGCGCCTTGGCCAGTTGCTGAAGCGCTGCGCACGCAAGGCATGATCGTGGTGCGCGATCTGGCGCAGCGCTTCGGACCCGGATTGCCCAGTGGCCCATGGAGTATCGAGCCCACCCAGGCGGTTCTGTTGCCCATCATGCCCGGCGGCGAGACGGGGCGTGCGGCAGTACTGATTGTGGCCGTGAACCCCTGTCGTCTGCTGGACGAGGGCTATCACGCCTTCCTGAACCTGCTCGCAGGTCAGATCGGCGGGGCCATCGGTTACGCGCACGCGTACGAGGAAGAGCGACGGCGCGCCGAAGCGTTGTCCGAAATCGACCGCGCCAAAACCACGTTTTTCTCGAACATCAGCCACGAATTCCGCACGCCGCTCACCTTGATGCTGGGACCGCTCGAAGAGCTGCTTGCCAAACAGGATGCGACCAGCGAGGCCGATCGCAGTCTGCTTGAGATCACGCATCGCAATGGCCTGCGGCTCTTGAAGCTGGTCAACGCACTGCTCGACTTTTCCCGCATCGAAGCGGGGCGTTTTCAGATCACCCCCCAGCCGACCGATATCGCCGCGTTCACGACTGAACTCGCCTCGCTGTTCCGCTCCGCGATCGAAACGGTCGGGCTGCAACTCAACGTGGACCGTGGACTCGATGCGGGTGGTGGGCCGATCATTGCGCAGATCGATCGCGACATGTGGGAAAAGGTCGTGATGAACCTGTTGTCGAACGCGTTCAAGTTCACGTTCTCCGGTTCGATCAAGGTTTCGCTGCGACAAGCGCGCGACGGCAGCATCGAGATGAGCGTCGCGGACACGGGCATCGGCATTCCCCCAGAAGAGGTTCCACGCCTGTTCGAACGGTTTCACCGGGTGGCAGGGTCGCCGGGCCGCTCGGTCGAAGGCAGCGGCATTGGGCTTGCGATGGTGCAGGAGTTGGTCAAGCTGCATGGCGGCACGATCCGGGTCGACAGCACGCCTGGCGTGGGCAGCTGCTTTACCGTGGTCTTGCCGCACGTCGGTGGCCCGGTCGCCGTGCCGGCGGCTGAGGCTACCCCAACCTCACCGGCCGCGCTAAGCCGGCACGCGCTCGCTTATGTCGATGCCGCGCGGCGCTGGATCCCCGAGTCGAACCAGCTGGACGAGATCGGCACAGACGAGCCGCAGTCGCTGCTGGAGACCGCCGAAACGTCCGCGCCCTTGCAGGATGGAAAGGTCGCTGCGCGGGTGCTGGTGGTCGACGACAACGCCGATTTGCGTGACTACATGCGCCGCATTCTTGGCCAGGCAGGGCATGAAGTTCAGGTCGCCGTCGACGGTGCGGAGGCGCTGCAAGTGGCACGGACGGTGCTGCCGGATCTGATTGTCTCGGACGTGATGATGCCGCGGCTCGACGGCTTCGGCCTGCTGCGCGAACTGCGCAGCGACCCGGTCTTGCGCGAAACGCCGGTACTGCTGCTCTCGGCACGTGCAGGGGAAGAAGCGCGTGTAGGCGGCCTCGAGTCCGGCGCCGACGACTATCTGACCAAGCCCTTCTCGGCGCGTGAACTGGTCGCGCGCGTGGCGGGCAATCTGCAACTGGCACGGCTGCGGCGCGAGACCGAGCGCAATCTGCGTGAAGAGTCGCGCACGCTGGAAATCCTCAACCGCGTCGGCACGGCCGTGGCGGCGGAGCTCGACCTGGGCCGCGCCGTGCAGGTCGTGACCGATGCGGCAACGGAGCTCACGGGCGCCGCGTTTGGCTCGTTTTTCTATAATGTGCAGTCGCCGCCGGGAGGGCAGGTTAGTCAGTTCAACCAGGCCAAGCAGGACGATGACGGCGGCCGCTACATGCTGTACGCGCTCTCCGGCGCGCCGAAAGAAGCATTCGCGAGTTTGCCGATGCTGCGCATCACCGCCCTGTTCGAGGCCACCTTCAAGGGCGAGGGCATCGTGCGTGTCGACGATGTGACGCAGGACCCGCGCTATGGCAGGAATGCGCCGTTTCGTGGGATGCCGGCCGGCCATCTGCCGGTGCGCAGCTATCTCGCCGCGCCGGTGATTTCGCGCACCGGCGAAGTGATCGGAGGTTTGCTGTTCGGCCACCCGGAACCCGACGTGTTCACGGCGCGCTCCGAACGCATCGTGGTGGGCATTGCGGCGCAGGCGGCCATTGCGATCGACAATGCGCGGCTTTATCAGGCGGCGCAATCGGAAATCGCCGAGCGCACCAAGGCCGAGGGTGCCTTACGTGAGTTGAACGAAACGTTGGAGCGCCGCGTGAGCGAAGCGGTGGCCGATCGCGACCGGCTGTGGGAACTGAGCGAGGATCTGCTGGTGGTCGCAAGTTTCGACGGCACGCTGCAACGCATCAGTCCATCGTGGCAGAGTACGCTCGGCTATCCGCTGCACTGGCTGATGTCGCACTCGTACATGGATCTGCTTCACCCCGACGAAGTCGAAATGGTCACCGGGCAACTGGAGCGTTTGCGGCGCGCGGGCGTGCCGGTGCGTTACGAATCGCGTCTGAAGCGCACCGACGGCGCGTGGCGTTGGGTGGCGTGGACCTTGTCCCTCGATCCGGCTTCGGACCGTATCCACGGCGTGGGTCGCGATGTCACCACTGACAAGGACAACGCCGAAGCGTTGCAGCACGCTGAAGAGGCGCTGCGCATGGCGCAGAAGATGGAGTCGATAGGCAAACTGACCGGCGGCGTTGCGCACGATTTCAACAACCTGCTGCAGGTGATCGGCGGCAATCTGCAACTGCTGGCAAAGGACGTGGCCGGTGCCGACAAGGCCGAGCAGCGCGTGCGCAATGCGCTGGCGGGCGTGGCGCGCGGCGCCAATCTGGCCTCGCAGTTGCTGGTGTTCGGGCGGCGTCAACCGCTCGCGCCGAAGGTCGTCAATCTCGGCCGTTTTATCCGCGGTCTCGACGACATGTTCCGGCGCGCGCTTGGCGACGGCATCGAAATCGAAACGGTGGTGTCGGGCGGTCTGTGGAATACGCTGGTCGATCCGTTCCAGGTCGAAAACGCGTTGCTCAATCTGGCGATCAACGCGCGCGATGCGATGCGCGGGCACGGCCGGCTGACCATGGAAGCGGGCAATGCCTCGCTCGACGACGCCTACGCGCAGCGCAATGCCGAGGTGGCGCCGGGACAGTATGTGATGGTCGCGCTCACCGATACCGGCTCGGGCATGCCGCCGGAAGTGCGCGAGCGCGCCTTCGAGCCGTTCTTCACGACCAAGCCGGAAGGGCAGGGCACGGGTCTCGGGCTTAGCATGGTGTACGGTTTCGTCAAGCAGTCGGGCGGCCACGTCAAGATCTACAGCGAACCGGGTCACGGTACGACGGTGCGCATCTATCTGCCGCGTGTGCGTCAGGAAGAGGACCTCGAAACGCAAATCGATGCGGGACCGGCGAAGGGCGGCGCGGAAACGGTGCTGGTAGTCGAGGACGACGAAGACGTGCGGGGCACGGTGGTCGAGATGCTGAGCGACCTCGGCTATACGGTGCTCAAGGCCAAGGACGCGCAAAGCGCGTTGGCGATCGTCGAGAGCGGCGTGCCGATCAATCTGCTGTTTACTGACGTCGTGATGCCGGGACCGTTGCGCAGCCCCGAACTGGCCCGCAAGGCGCGCGAGCGCTTACCTGATATCGTGGTGCTGTTCACCTCGGGCTACACGGACAATGCGATCGTGCACGCCGGCAGACTGGACGAAGGCATCGAGTTGCTGAGCAAGCCGTACACTTACGAGGCGCTCGCTCGAAAAGTGCGCCATGTGTTGAGAAACCAGTTCTGGCAGCCGGACGAAGATGCCATTTCCGGCGTGCAGGATGCGGGGGCGCTCGCGCTTGCGCAGGAAACGGGTGACGGGCGCGGCTTTGCGGCTGACGATGCTGTTCGACAGGCCGCTGACATCGAAGACACGGGTGAGTCCGCCGAAGCCGTCAGCCGCTTGAACATTCTGTACGTCGAAGACGACGAGCTGGTGCGCCTGAGCACCGCCGAATTACTCAGGACATTCGGACTGCAGATCGTCGAGGCTGGGAGCGATGTGGAAGCCATGCACGCGCTGCGAGAACAGCCGGTCGACGTGCTGCTGACCGATGTCGGACTGGCGGGCAAGTCAGGCGTCGATCTGGCGATCGATGCTCGCCGCGATCATCCGCATTTGCAGGTGATCTTTCTGACCGGCTACGATCTGGTGCTGACGCCGGAACAGCGGCAACGGTTGCCCAACGCGATCCCCTTGCGCAAACCGTATGATCCGGTCGCGCTGATCGATCTGCTGCGCCGTTGTGCGGACTGATGCAACGTCCGTGCTATATCTGAAGAATTGCTGTTTAACTGTGATTGACGAGGATGCCCCCGTATGGACCGCCTGCAGGCAATGGAAGTCTTCACCCGCGTGGTCGAGACCAACAGCTTTTCAAAGGCAGCTGAGCTGCTCGATCTGCCGCGCGGATCGGTCAGCAACCTGATCCAGGCGCTCGAGGAACACGTCGGTGTGCGGCTATTGAACCGCACCACCCGGCAGGTCAGTGTCACCGAAGATGGTGCGTTGTACTACGAACGTTGCGTCGGCATTCTCTCGGAGATATCGGATGCGGAGTCGTCGCTGTCGAACAAGCGGCAAAGCCCGGCAGGCACCATTCGCGTCGACACTTCCGGGACACTGGCGAAGGTCCTGCTGTTGCCGGCGCTCGGCGATTTCTACAGGCAGTATCCCGAGATCGACGTACGCCTGGGCCTCGCGGATCGCAATATCGACCTGATTCAGGACGGCGTCGACTGCGTGATCCGGATGGGTGCGCTGGAAGAGTCGAGCCTCGTCGCACGACGCATCGGCAACTCGCGTATCACGACCTGCGCGTCGCCGGCCTATCTCGCCGAGCATGGCATACCGACCACGCTGGAAGAGCTCCGGGAGCATCGCGCCGTCAACTACGTCTCTGCGCGCAGCGGCAAGGTCTTTCCGTTCGAATACGAGGTGAACGGCGAGGTAGTCAAGGTAGCGCTCGAAGGCGGGTTGTCGGTGAACGACGGCACCGTCTACATTACTGCCGGCGTGCTCGGCTACGGCATTATCCAGCCATCACGTTTCATGGTGGCGGAGATGATCGAGCGCGGCGAGTTGCAGGAGATACTGACCTCGTACAAGATTCCTTCGACACCGCTCTCGCTGGTTTATCCGCACCGGCGCATGAGTTCGCGGGTGCGCGCGTTTACCGAGTGGTTCACCGAACTCACTAACCGGCACCCGGATCTTGGCCGCTGATTTGTTGATCCGCTAGTGCGGCGCAATGCGGAGTGGACGAGGCGCGTCGTGAATCCGGCAACGCGCCGTCCCGGGCTGCAGTGGGCAACGAGAGGTCAATGAGCGGATGGCGCAGCCGCGCCGGCAGCTTCGATGCCATCCACGCTTGCATGGATGCGGCCACCAACGAAGCTCACGCGCAAATTGCGGTACTTCCTGAGGTAATGCAGACCCACCAGCGCAGCGCCGAAACCGGAAGCAGCGCCGACCCCGAGCGCCCAGCGCGGGCCAAAGTGATCCGCAACCCAGCCGACGATCGGCGCGCCGAGCGGCGTGCCGCCCAGTGCGATAGCCAGCAGGATGGCGACCACCCGGCCACGCATGGCGGGTTCGGTCGACAGTTGTACGAGGCTGTTCGTCGAGGTGGTGAAAGTCTGCGTACACATGCCGATCACGACCAGCGTAACGCCGAACAGTCCGTAGGTGGGCATGCATGCCGCGAGCGTACAGCCAAAGCCGAACAGGCCAGCGCTGACCAGTAACAACGAGAGGCGCGGGCGTGCACGGCGTGCCGCCAACAGCGCACCGGTCACCGAGCCGATTGCCATGGTGGATGTCAGGAGTCCGTACTGGCTGGCATTGGCATGAAACGCCGTGACCGACATGGTCGAGATAAAGATCGGAAAATTAAGTCCGAAGGTGCCGATCAAAAACAGCATCGTCAGCAGCGCCCGGAGGTCGGGGCGTTTCCAGACATAACGGAAGCCGTCGATAAAAGCCCCACGCGCGCGGCGTGCTTTCAGCTTATGGTGCAGTTCGTGGACGCGCAGGATCTTCAGTGAGCACAGCACCGCCGCAAACGAGACCGCGTTGATGACGAACACCCAGCCTGTCCCCACCGCGGCGATCAGCACACCGGCGACCGCCGGTCCGATCATCCGCCCGGCGTTGAACGAGGTGGAATTGAGCGCCACCGCGTTCGACAGATCCTCTTCTCCCACTAGCTCTGCGACGAAGGTCTGACGCGCGGGAGAGTCGAACGCAGTGACGCAGCCAAGCAGGAACGCAAACAGGTACACGTGCCACAACTGCACGAGGCCGGTCAGGGTGAGCAGGCCGAGCCCGAGGGCCAGCGCGGCCATCGTCGCCTGGGTGACCAGCAGCAACTTGCGGCGATCCAGATGGTCGGCGGCATAACCGGTCAGCGGCAGCAGAAGCAGCATCGGGCCGAACTGCAGCGCCATCACGATGCCAACCGCAGTCGCATTCCTGTGAGTGAGCTCGGTGAGAACAAGCCAGTCCTGTGCCGTGCGCTGCATCCAGCTGCCCACATTGGAGATCAGCCCTCCGCTGACCCAGATACGGTAATTGAAGCCGCTTAGCGAGCGGAAAGTACCTTTCACCAGACTATCCCCGAAGCGCGCATGAGCCTGACCAGCGTGAGCGTGCACCCGAATGCGTTACCTGCGTGGCAAGGGCGTTCATGCGCGGATCTTGTCAAGCAGTGCGACGATTTCCGCCGTCGTGCCGGTCTCGCCCAGACGGGGGAAAATCCGCGTGATGGCGTTGTCGTGGGTCTCGGCGCTGAGGTCGGTCATGGCGTCGACGGCAAGCGTGACGTTAAATCCCAGTTCGTAAGCCTGACGGGCGGTCGATTCGACGCCGATGGCCGTCGCCACGCCGACGATCACCACCTGGGTGACGCCTTTGCCCTTGAGATACTCCTCGAGGTCGGTGCCTGTAAACGCGCCCCATGTGCGCTTGGTGACGAGATGATCCTCTGGTTGAGGGTTCAGTTCGGCGACGAGGTCGGTCCAGCCGGCGGGGAATTCGCCGGTGTGGCGAGCCTGCTCGGTGCGGCCCGGTGCGCCGCCGGCCACGTTGACGAGCACGACCGGCAACTGGTGAGCGCGGAACGTGTCGAGCAACACGCGGCTTTGCTTCACGACTTCGCCGGCCGGATGAGCGGTGGGAAGTCCGACGATGCCGTTCTGCAGATCGATGACGATGAGTGCGGTTTTCGGGTCGAGCGTAGTGATAGCCATGATGGAGTCCTGTTTGAGGGGAGAGACGATGCGGCGCCGTGAGAGCGCGCGGCTAACGACGGGATCAGATCAGGTGTCGACGAGGCGTTTGAGCAGTCCGACCGCGCTTGCCAGTTGCGCCTGCTCGGCCGGCGCAAGCTTGGCGCGGATCTCGCGAAACAGCCAGTCTTCGCGCGCGGCGCGGCCGGTCATGATTGCTTCCTGGCAGGCCGGGGTGAGCGACAGAACGGTTTGCCGTCCGTCGTCCGGATCGGGGGCGCCGGTGACGAAGCCGGCCGCCTTCAGCGCGGCAACCGTTTCGCCCATCGATTGCGGGCGAATGCCTTCGGCCCGCGCGAGGGCGGTGACAGTGGCAGGGCCCTCCTTTTCCAGACGGGACAGCACGCGCACCTGGGTCCAGCTCAGGTCGCCGAGATGCGACTGTTCGCGCAGCCGGCGCTTCAACCGGCCGACGACCACGCGCAGCTCGCCGGCCAGCGCCAGCGCGCGGGTGGCTTCGGGGTCGGGGGAGGATTCGCTCATGGGCGGGATGGTCTGCCGGTGATTGGATGCGTTTTATCCGGCTCGACCGGTGAATTCAGCCGGGCGGATAACTGCGAAGGGTACCTACAAAGGTTACCTTCATATATGGTCGTAAGTCAAGGTGAAAGCGTGAGTCAACCGGAGGGCAGCGTCGCTGCCGCTGTTGCCGGCCCGGAAGACTTTACATGACGGCGCCCGCGTTACCTGAACCTCGCGAAAGCCTGTCATCGTTGGCGTCGTCCGTGCGTTCGCCGGCGTCGCCCTCGGCAACCGTCTGGCGTCTGCGCGCCGCGAGCAGGTCCTGATAGTGGAGCCACGACGCGGTCTCGCCCGATTTGGCGGCGTACATCGCCGCGTCGGCGTTGAGCAGCAAGGCTGCGGCGGAGGTGCCGTCGGCCGGATAGTGGCTGATGCCGATACTCGCGCCGACCAGCATCGACTGCCCATCGATCAGCAGCCTGTCGTTCAGGGCACGAATGATGTCGCCGGCAATGGCAGGCCCGGCATCCGTGGAGCGCGTGCCTCTGAGCAGCACGATGAACTCGTCGCCGCCCAGGCGCGCGACCATATCACCATCGGACAGCACCAGCTGGATGCGCCGTGCCACGCTGGCGAGCACACGGTCGCCGACGGCATGGCCGTACTGGTCGTTGATCTGCTTGAAGCGGTCGAGGTCGACGAACAGCACCGCGAGCTGCTCGCCGCTCGCGGCGGCCTCACTGACCGCGGTCTCCAGCTTCTGGGTGAACAGCAGGCGGTTGGGCAGACCGGTCAAGGCATCGTGACTGGCGAGATGAACCAGCTCATGCTGCTTGCTATGGAGCACATCGAGTTGCGAACGGATTTCCCGGCGCATCCGGTCGAAGCAGCGCGCGAGCACGCCGATTTCGTCGGTGCGCTTGAGCGGCAGCGCGCCCATCGTATGGTCTGCGAAGAAATGCGTGGCGGCATGCGCGAGCATCTGCAGTGGTTGGGTGAGCGCCCGCGCGAACAGGATGGCCAGCAAAAAGGCGAGCACACTGGACACCAGCACCATGCGCACGATGCTGTTGCCAAGCAGCGTGGCGCCTGCCAGCACGTCGGAAAGCGGCTTGGCGATGCCCAGCACGATAAAGCGGTTGCCGTCCGCCACGCCGAATGGTCTGCGGATAAAGGCATACACGTAGCCCGCCGCCTCGTGCGGCTGCAGCAGACCGTTCATGGACACCCTGTTTTTCGACTGCTCGAACAGCGGTTTCGTGGTGGGGAAGTTGTCCTGCATGAGGATGCGCCGCCCGCGATCGAAACCGAAGGTCTGCGAAGCATCGGGATGCATCAGAAAATCGCCCCACTCATTGGCGAGATACACCTCATAGCCGCGCGGCAAGCCGACTTGCAACAGCTTGAGCAGGCTCGCGAGGTCCACGTCGATCACGAGGACGCCGGTCGCGTTGCCGTTTGCGGCGACTACGGGCGTGGCGAGGCGCAACGTCGGCCTGCCTTCGGCGGAATGCGCGCCGTGTTCGTGGTTGACCGTGATAGGCGAAACATAGATGCCGCGCGGCGGCAGCGCGAGCGTGTCGAACACATAGGCAAACTGACCTTTCTCCTGCAAGCCTTTTGCCGCCACCCGCACGGCGCTTTGCGCGTCGCGGTCGAAGCGGATCAGTTCGAGGCCATAGCGCTGACGCGCGATCAGCCGCACCTGCAGGTACTCGGGGTGATTCGCCATCACACTGGCGAACACCGTGGCAAGGCGCTCGCGGGCATCATTGGCGCCCGAGCCGTCATCGGATTGCGCGACCGACGCTGCCGACGGTAACGTCGCGAGCACGAGCGCATCTTGCGACACGTCGCCCAGCGCCACGGAAAAGCGCTGGCTCAGCAACTCGGTCGAAGTCAGGAGACTCTGCTCGGCTTCGTTCACCAGCATGGTGCGGTTGGCGCGGTACGCGTAGTAGCCGGTCGCGCCGGATGCCACCACGCCGATGCAGGCGAGCAGGATCGACAGCTTGAAGGTCAGGCCGGGGCGCATCATCTGAAGCTCCCTGGCAGGTCGCCCGAGACGATCTTGCTCCACAACGCTTCGCGCTGCTGAATATCGTCCACCGGGCGCAGCCAGATCAGGTGGGCATCGGCGTTGCTCTCCGGCGAGGGTGTGAGCGTATTGGCGAGGCCCTGGCGCTGCGTCAGCAGTCCGCTGACGTCCGGCTCGAGCATGTAGTTGATCCACGCAAGGGCGAGCGGGCGATCGGCCGCGGTGCTCGTCATGGCCCAGCAGTCGAGCCAGGCGAGGGCGCCTTCGTCGGGAATCACGTAGCCCACATCGGCGCCGGCCCGACGCAACTGCGCGAGCTGCTGGGTGCCGTAGTTGCCGAACATCAACGCAACCTTATGCTGGACGAAGAACGCGGTCGCCTCTTCGGGCAGGTTGTAATACGTCAGAAGATTGCGCCGTAAATCGATCAACTTCAGGGCGATGTCGTGAGTTTGCGCGGGAGAGAGCCGGAACGGATCGCGATAACCGAGTGCCAGCGCCGCGAACGAGAAATTGTGCTGGGCGCTATTGAAATCGAGCACCTTGCCGCGGTATTGCGGATTCCAAAGTTCAGCCATGGAATGCGGTGCGACGGTGACCTGCTTGCGGTCGTAGATCAGCCCCATCGACGAGTACGTGAATGGAATCGCGTAGACCTTGCCCGCCACGGTCAGGCCGTCAATACCCGCGCGCGCCTGGAAGCGCGGCAGTTGCCGCTGCGTGTTGGGAAGCTGGCTGAGGTCGAGCGGCGCCAGCATGTGCTCGTGGGTGTAGCGCTGGATTTCCGCGGTATTGGCGGCAAGTACGTCGTAGTGCGGCGTGCCGCCCGCATGCATCTTGTCCCACAGCGCCTCGTCGGAATCGACCAGCGTCACTTCAACCGTTGTATGAAAGCGTGCCTCAAAGGCTTTCACGACATCGCTATCCGCGTAACCGGGCCATGCCAGCACGCGCAACACGCTCGCGGCGGCCGTAGCCGGGGCGGCCGCCAGCAGGCAGCCGGTCAGGAACAGCGCGAGCACGGTGAAGGCGCGGCATGCGCGCCAGATCATGCACTGTGAATTCAACGGTGTCCTAACGGCTTGTGGCGGCTGCCGCGAGCGGGATAGGGGGGGCCAGCGCATGTCATCGGTCCTTTTCAAACGCGTACACGGAATCGATACCGCCTGGCATCACGCGCTCGAATTCGAGCAACGCACGCCTGCGACGCCGGCCGCTGCATCGTCATGCCCGATGGCGACAGGCAGGCCGCCGGGCTGACGAAGCTTGATCTGATGTTCGTGTTTTGCGAAGGTTATGCGCACCTTCGGTGTTTTCGCCGCTGGCCTTCGGCCCAATTACATCTCGCCAAAAACACCCGAACGCGCCTCTCTGCTGCATAACGGCCTGGCAGAGGATATCTTTAGTTGCCTCCTCCTTAGCTAATCTTTCCAAAAATAGCAGGCATAGATGTCGCCCACAAAAAAGCGGCCCCCGAAGGGGGCCGCCTGGTACTTCCGTTTTATGCTTCGTGCTTCTCTTTGGAGCTGAAGCCTAAGCGCCGTGAGTCGCTTAGGACGACATCACAGTGACCGACTTCGTCACCAGATAGGCTTCCAGCGCTTCAGGACCACCTTCGGAGCCGTAGCCCGAATCCTTGACGCCGCCAAACGGCATTTCCGGCGTCGGCGTGGCCGGCTGGTTGATCCACAGCATGCCGACTTCAAGCTGTTGCGACAGCAGATGCACGTTGGCGAACGATTTGGTGAACGCGTAGCCGGCGAGACCGTACGGCAGGCGGTTGGCTTCGGCAATGGCGTCTTCGAGCGAATCGAAGCCGCGGATGGCCGCGATCGGGCCAAACGGTTCGTTGTTGAAGACATCGGCTTCGAGCGAGACGTTGGTCAGCACCGTCGGCGCAAAGAAGTTGCCTTCCGAGCCGACGCGCTCGCCGCCGGTAGAGACCGTCGCGCCAGTGGCGCGCGCGTTGTCGAGCACCTTGGCCATGGCCGTGAGGCGGCGCGCGTTGGCAAGCGGCCCGAGTGTGGTGCCTTCGACCAGACCGTCACCGAGCTTCAGGCTTTCGGCGTGCTTGATGAGCGCCTGCTCGAACTGTTCGCGGATGCTGTTGTGCACGAGGAAGCGCGTCGGCGAGATGCAGACCTGACCCGCGTTGCGGAACTTCGCCGCGCCGGCTGCCTTGACCGCCAGTTCGACGTCCGCGTCTGCTGCAATGATGACCGGTGCGTGACCGCCCAGCTCCATGGTGGCGCGCTTCATATGCTGCCCGGCGAGGGCGGCCAGTTGCTTGCCGACCGGCGTCGAACCGGTGAACGTGACCTTGCGGATCACCGGATGCGGGATCAGGTAGCTCGAGATCTCAGCCGGGTCGCCGAACACAAGGCCCACGGTGCCGGGCGGCACGCCGGCTTCGACGAACGCCTGCAGCAGCGCGGCCGGCGATGCCGGGGTTTCTTCCGGCGCCTTGACGAGGAACGAGCAACCGCTCGTCAGGGCGGCGCTCAGCTTGCGCACGACCTGATTGACCGGGAAATTCCACGGCGTGAAAGCCGCGACCGGGCCGATCGGTTCCTTCAGGACCAGTTGCTGGGCTGCCAGATTGCGCGGCGGCACGACACGGCCGTAGATACGGCGGCCTTCATCGGCGAACCATTCGATGATGTCGGCGGCCGACAACATCTCGACGCGGGCTTCGGCGAACGGCTTGCCTTGCTCCTGCGTCATCAGGCGGGCGATGTCCGAGGCGCGTTCGCGCACCAGGGCCGCGGCCTTGCGCATGGTGTTGGCGCGCTCGTTGGCGGGAATCTTGCGCCAGGCCGCGAAGCCTTTTTGCGCGGCGTCCAGGGCCCGGTCCAGATCGGCGATGCCGGCGTGCGCAACCTTGCCGATCGGCTTGCCGGTGGCCGGATTGATGACCTCGATAGTCTTGCCGCTCGCGGCGTCGCACCACTCGTTATTGATCAGGAGTCGGGTGTCGGTATAGCTCGATGTAGCCATGCTGGGTTCCTCTGATGGATGGGGCAAGCGGCCGCGACAACAGGCTGGCGGCCGAGGGTGGACTGCAGATACGCTAATCTTAGCCGATTGTGGGTAGCCTCACAGGCGGCGCGGGTAAGCGCCGGCCAGCCTCGACCCGGGGTATGGCGCTTATTCTTTGGCGGATGGGGCTTTCTGGTGGTTGGCGCACTCGGCCGTGAAGACCATGCTGGCCTGGTCGGGCGTCATCGACTGGCCCTCCGGACCGTAAATGCGCTCGATGATGCCGTTGAGCGCCTGCTGGTCAGCCTTGCCCTGGTAGTATTTCGCAGCCTGGTCGAGCGCCTGCGTTTTCGTTTTCTTGTGCATGCGCCACGAGGCCACTTGCCCGGCGATATCGCCGATGGCAAAACATTGGTCGTTGACTGTTTGCGCCGCCGCCTGCATGGCCGATTGCGCGAGGCACACCGCCAGCGTCGCTGTTATCACTGCTCGCTTCATCACTACGTCCTGTTGTCTGATACGCGGCGGCCCGCGGCGTGTCCGAGGGTATCGGCGAGCGCGGCACCGCAAAACAAAAGGACGTAGTTTACCGAGAAGCGGGCAGCGGCGGCGTTCAGAACGGCAAATGGGCTTGCTGCTGCCGGTATCTTTGATGGCGGATGCGCGCCAGACGATGGTCCGATCAGGCCTGAGCCGCCGACGGCGGTGGCCTGATCGAGCCCGACCCGGCCAACCCGGTCGCCGCGCCGTATCGCATTAGCGCCGTAGCGCCTTAGCGCAGCCCGCCGCTCGCCACAAGGGTCTCGCCCGTGATCCACCCAGCGTCATCCGACGCCAGGAACACGGCGACCCGGGCGATATCCTCGGGTTGACCGAGACGGCCAAGCGGCGTTTGCGCCACGACCGCGGTTGCCATTTCGGATGCGATGATGCCGCCGTCCTTGGTGCCCTCGGTTTCCACCATGCCCGGATTCACCGAATTGACGCGAATCTTGCGCGGTCCCAGTTCGCGAGCCAGCACGCCCGTGATCGCGTCGACGGCGCCCTTGGTGGCCGTGTACACGACGCTGCCCGGCGGCGTGATGCGGCTTACGACCGAGCCGACATTGACGATGCTGGCGCCTTCGCCGAGATGCTTCGAAGCCGCCTGAGTGATCAGCAGCAGCCCGCGCACGTTGACATTGAAGTGCTTGTCGAAGTGCTCTTCGGTGATCTGGTCGACCGGTGCGAAGTCATAGACGCCCGAGTTGTTGACGAGGACGTCCAGACGTCCATACGTTTCGATCGCTGCATCGACGATGCCTTGCGCATCCGCTGCCTTCGAGACGTCGCCGCGCACGGCGACTGCCTTGCCGCCGGCTTGCGTGATCGCCGCGACGACCGTGTCGGCGCCAGCCTGGCTCGATGCATAGTTGACGACGACCGAGGCGCCTTCTGCTGCGAGCGCCTTGGCGATGGCGGCGCCGATACCTTTCGATGCACCGGTTACGACGGCTACTTTGCCTGTGAGTTTGGCCACGATTGCTTCCTTTGAGAGGTCCATGTAACGGCACCCGGGCGGGACGATTCCCGCGGGTGCGAACAGGATGGGACTGGAGGCAATGTAGTGGATCGCCGGGCCGGGATCATCGGGGCCGCGACGAATTCATTTGACGGATGGGGCGAACAATGGGGCGGTGTGGCGCGAATTTGCCTGGAAATCCGCCAGGAGAGCCGCCAGGGAACAACTGGGAATGCGTTCGGCAGGCCCCGTTGCGCGACCACGCCGCGCGCGAGGCTTCAATGCTCAGCCGGTTGGGCCGCCGAAGCAGGCGTATCGGTTTGCGCGAGGCGCCGCTCGAGCAGGGCCTTCGATTCCTGCACCGGTTTACCCTGCAGTTTATTGAGCGCCTGCTGCAACATGAAGTCGCCGCTCGAGCCGAACTCCACCGGCGCGCGATCGCGGTCGTGCTGGCGTTGTTCCGGCGTTTCCTTGTCGCTCTTTTCTTCGAGCATCTGCACCTCTTCCTGACGGTCCTGTTCGCGCGCTTCGAGTTCCTTCTTCTCATTCGGGTCCTGGATATTGGCCAGATGATTCGGGTAATCGGCTTCGCGGGTCACCAGCGCGTCGTCGGGGTCGCCATCGGCGAACTGGTCGACGGCCACGTCAGGACGGATGCCGATGTCCTGGATCGAGCGGCCGTTCGGCGTGTAGTAGTAGGCGGTTGTCAGACGCAACGCCGTATCCTGGGTCAAAGGCACGGAGGTTTGCACCGAGCCCTTGCCGAAGGTGGTCTTGCCGATAATCAGTGCGCGATGCGCATCCTGCAACGCGCCCGCCACGATCTCCGACGCCGATGCCGTGTACGCGTTGGTCAGCACGACCATCGGCACGGTCTTGAAGATCGCCGGCTCGTTTTGCAGCGGATCGCTCACGAAGGACGGCAGGCGGTAGTACGTATAGCTGTCGCGATAGGCCTGCTTCGAATACTCGACCTGACCGTTGGTCGTCACCACCACGGAATCGCGCGGCAGAAATGCGCCCGCCACACCGACCGCGCTTTGCACGAGGCCGCCACCGTTGTTGCGCAGGTCGAGCACGAGGCCCTTCAGATTCGGTTGTTGCCGGGCGATTTCGGCGAGCTTCACCGCGAGGTCGGGTGTCGTGCGCTCCTGGAAACTCGTAATGCGCACGTAAGCGTAACCGGGCGCCGGGGTCGCCGTTTTCACGCTTTGCAGATTGATGATCGCGCGGGTAATCGTGAGCGGGAAGGTGCGATCTTCGCTCTTGCGGTAAAGCGTGAGCGTGACCTTGGTGCCCGCCGTGCCGCGCATCAGTGCGGCGGCCTGGTCCGGCGTCATGCCGCTGACCGGCTTGTCGTCGATGCTGGTGATCAGGTCGCCCGGACGAATGCCGGCGCGAAAGGCGGGCGTGTCTTCGATCGGCGAAATGACCTTGATGAGTCCGTCTTCCGCACCGCTTTCAATGCCGATGCCGGCAAAGCGTCCGGTGATCTGTTCCTGCAAGTCGCGGTAGTCGCTCTTGTCGAGATACGCCGAGTGCGGGTCGAGGCTCGACACCATGCCTTTGATCGCAGCGGTCAAGAGCTTGTCGTCCTGGACCGGTTCGACGTATTCCTGCTTGATCTGCCCGAACACTTCGGCAAAGAGTCTGAGCTGATCGAGCGGCAGCGGCGCCGATGGCGGCTGCGCGGCAAACGCGGACAACGGCAGCATCGCCAGCGTGCCGAATGTCAGATTCAGGGCGAAGACACAGGACAGTTTCTGCATGATGGCGACTCGTTGTG
Source organism: Paraburkholderia sp. (assembly GCF_026225065.1). Taxonomy (GTDB): domain Bacteria; phylum Pseudomonadota; class Gammaproteobacteria; order Burkholderiales; family Burkholderiaceae; genus Paraburkholderia. The sequence goes on from NZ_JAMFSB010000144.1 coordinate 18,900, forward strand.
CGTGATGGCTCGTCACACATTAGCGCACTCATTTCGCTTCCGCAATCACGACCCTGGGCACGGCAGCCGCGGCACATTGTTGAATATGACCGCGGCGCCATCTTTCATTGCGAGCCCTTCATAGCAAGGCCTTATTGCAAGGCCCTCATTGCACCGCGGGTTGAGCCCCCTGGCCGACGGCACTGCTGGTCTGCGCAGCCGGTGTCGACGCTGCTGCTGCTGCTGCCGGCTGAGCCTGCAGCTTGTCCGGATTGCGAGGATCGTGCAACTGGCTATCCGACCAGCCGCCACCGAGGTCGCCGATCAGCGAAGCCGCGTCGAGCAGGCGCGACTGCTGCACGCTCAGCGCCGTTTGCTGGTCGGCCAACTGGGTCGCCTGGGCGGTCGCCACCGTCGTGTAATCCACCGTGCCGGCCTGGTATTCGTTGAAGGCGATTTCCGTACCGTGGGTCGCGTCGTGCACGGCCGTATCGAGCGCGTCGGCTTGTTCGGCGAGGATCCGCAAGCCGGACAAATCGTTCTCCACGTTTTCGAATGCAGTCAGCACTGTGCCGCGGTAGTTGGCCACGGCCGCCGAGTAGTTCGCCTTTGCCGCCGCCACTTCACCGCTGCGCTCGCCGCCGTCGAAAATCGTTTCGGTGGCGCTGCCGCCCAGCGACCAGACGTAATTGGCGACGTGCAGCAAGCCGCCGAGCGGCGACTGCGTGAAGCCGTCCAGCGCCGACAGCGACACCGTCGGGTAGTACGCGGCGATCGCTATCCCGATCGTGGCATTTTCGGAGGCCATCTGGCGTTCGGCGGTCGCGATATCGGGCCGGCGCTGCAGGATCGTCGAAGGCACGCCGACCGGAACCGTCGGCAAGGTGGGCATCGCGGCGCTATGCGGAATGTTCAGCTCTTCCGGGTTTTTGCCGACCAGCACGGCAATCGCGTGCGCGTTCTGGGCCCGCGCGATGCCGAGCGCAATCAGGCTCGCCCGGGCGTTTTCGAGCTGGGTGCGCGCGGTCACTACGTCGGAAGGCGCGACCGTGCCGTACTTGTCCTGATAGGAGACCACTTCCAGAAAGTGCTCGTAGGCTTTGACGGTGGCCTGCAGCAGATCGATATTGGCATCGCTGGTGCGCAGATCGATCACCGCGGTGGCGAGCGCAATCTGCTCGGACAGCGTGGCGTTGGCGAGCGTCGCTTCGCTCGCCTGGGCGGTCGCAGCGTTCTCTTCGATGGTGCGGCGCACCGAGCCCCACAGGTCAGGCGCCCAGCTCACGTTGCCTTCGAGCGAGCCTGCATTCACGATCTGTGCGCCACTGCCGACACTGCGGGTGAAGCTCGAACTCGTCGAACCGGTGGAGGCACGCTCCCGCGTGCCCGAGCCGGTCACGCCGATGGTCGGAAACAGGGCCGAGCGCGCGACCTTTACTTCAGCGAGCGCCTCCTGATAGTTCGCATAGTCCTGGGCCACGGTCTGGTTGGAGACCGCCACCTGCGGTTCGAGCTCGTTGAGCAGCGGGTCGTTAAAGCCCGCCCACCACGCGCCCTTCGGGCCGTCGGCGTCGGCCGGCTGGGCTTGCGTCCAGCCCGGCAGCTCGCTGTAGGTGGCGGGCACATTGACCTGCGGCCGGTGGTAGTCCGGGCCCACCATGCAGCCGCTCAGCAGCAGGGCCGCCGCAGCGGCGATCGGTTTACAGGAAATCTTCATCTTCATGCCTTCGTATCCGTTTGCCCCGATTGCCGCGGCGGTCCCATCTGTTCAGCCTGGCGATTCCACGGCAGTCCGGAGGACCACCTGACCAGTTTGGAGCGCAAGCGGTCCAGGTACAGGTAAATCACCGGCGTTGTGTAAAGCGTAAATACCTGGCTCAGGATCAGGCCGCCCATCACCGTGATACCGAGCGGCTGACGCAGCGATGCACCCTGGCCAATGCCGATCGCGAGCGGCACCGCGCCGAGCACGGCGGCGAACGTGGTCATCATGATCGGCCGCAGACGCACGACTGCGGCATCGTGAATCGCGTCCTTGGCCGCCATGCCTTCCTTGCGCTGCAACTGGATCGCTACGTCCACCATCATGATGCCGTTTTTCTTGACGATACCGATCAGCAGGATGATGCCGATCAGCGCAATCACCGAGAACGGCGTGCCGAAAATCAGCAGCGCAAGGGTGGCGCCGATGCCGGCCGAGGGCAGCGTCGAGAGGATCGTGAGCGGGTGAATCGAGCTCTCGTAGAGCACGCCGAGCACGATGTAGACCACGCCGAGCGCCGCCACGATCAGCAACGGGATGGTGCCCGTCGACTGCGCGTAGGCCTGCGCGGCGCCCGCGAACGCACCGTGGATGCTGGCCGGCATGCCGATCTCGCGGGATGCGTCGTCAATCGCCTTCTGCGCCGTGCTCAACGACCCGTCGGGCGGCAGGTTAAACGAGATCGTCGCGGCCACCAGCCCGCTCTGATGGTTCACCTGGGTCGACGTATGGTTGTTGATGGAGGTCACCATGTTGGGCAGCGGCACCATCGTTTCGGCCGCGGTGCTGTCCGCGCTGCCGCTCGAACTGCCGCCCTTGCTGTTCGAGATGCTGTTGGTGGTCGCGTTGGCCTCCGCGTTCGAGTTCAGCGAGTTGGTGCTCGACGTGCTCGACGCGGAGCTGATCGCGCTCGCCTGTGTCACGCCCGAGACGGTCCCGCCCGGCATTTGCGTTTGCGCGGTGCCGGTCGCATTACCCGCTGCCGTGCTCA
>NZ_JAMFSB010000145.1 GCF_026225065.1 Paraburkholderia sp.
ATTTCCCGTTTCGTTGCAGTAGTGACGTCATCATAGTAAGAGCACTAACAGGATCCGGACGGTTGCTGACGCTGGACCCGGCTCGCTACCGCCGGCGGCCGCGCATTGTCCCGCAAACCCGGATTGTGTTTCACCGCGCCGCCCCCTTCTGACACGCGACGTCATCGCGCACAATGCCTTTAACGGTCAACCGGCCGGTGAAAGCTCGCATCAGCAAAGCCAAGGGGTACATCATGCAAACGAAACTGATTGAACGTGAGTGGATCGATCCGGTGGCGGTGCCGGGAGAGACCCACAGGGTCACCGATCTGACCGATGCGGCGGAACCGCAGTGGGTTGGCATCGTAGATCTTGGCCCTTCGGCGACCTACACGCTCGATGAGAAGAAGCGGCACGATCTGTATGTATTGCGAGGCAACATTGCGATAAACGGCCACTCATTCGATGCCGATGACTTCCTGATCCGCTGCGATGCGCCCCTCGTGCAAGCGGGCGAGGGTGGGGCACGTCTGCTGCTTTATCACGAAGCATCTGCTTCCCGATGTGATCCAATCGTTCGCAGTGCGAGAGCACGTGTGTGGCGCAACGGGATCAATCCACGGATGCATGTCGTTCCGCTCGCGAGCGGCAGGCAGCACGTCAGCCTGGTCGAGTTTCAACCGGGTGCACGGACCCGCGATCATACGCATCCGAGTGGCGAGGAGATATTCGTATTGAGCGGAGAACTCAGGGATGCGAACGAACGCTATCCAGCGGGAACGTGGCTGCGTCTTCATCCAGGCGCCCAGCACGCGCCGTTCGCCGAAGTGCCGACGGTCATCCTGCTCCGTCACGGTCATCTGCTTGCGACGCGTGAATGATCCTGGAGCATATCGATCAACGCCCGGACTTTCGGCGCGGTATGTCTTCCCGGGGGAAGCAACGCATGAATCGTCATGGGCGCGGTCGACCAGTCGGCGTACACGCGTACGAGCCGGCCTGCGGCAATGTCCGCGCGAACCGAGAAGTCGGGCAGCAGGCCGATGCCGGCGCCTTCCGCGACTGCCGCACGGCACGCGTAGACGGTGTCGGCAAACAGACCGGTGACGAATTCGATCTCGTGTGAATCCCCAGCGGCGCGACACAACTCGAAGCGTGATGGCTGTGCGAGAACCGAGAGCCCTACAAAGGCCAGATTCGACGCATCACCGATGTCTTCCGGAAGCGCGTTGCGCACGACAAAGTCGGGACCGGCGACCAGCCACTTCGAATATTCTCCGATGCGCACTGCGCGATGGCTCGAATCGGCCAGTTCACCGAGGCGGATGGCGACGTCGACACCTTCCGCGATCAGGTCGATAGCGCGATCCCCGGATACGATCTCGCGACTCGTTTCGAAGAACGACGCACCTGCCTCCGTCACACTGATACGCCGCGTCGTCCTGACAAGGAGCGTGGCGCCCAGTTCGAGTTCCAGCCGCTGGAGGCTGTCGCTGACCGTCGTCTTCCCGACTCCGCGCCGCTCCGCCGCCCGCGTGAACGAGCCGGTTTCCACCACGGCGATGTAGTTCAGAAGATGTTCGAAGGTCAGGTTACGCAGGTCGGACATGGCGGACGCGTGGCTACGCAATATGGTGGAGGAGGGTTACCGCAAACATGAGCGTCGCGGCGACGCCGACCACGAAGGCGAGGGTGCGCAAGACGGGAACCCCAGCAGCATAGACGCAATAGTGGACGAGTCGGGCGACGAGATAAAGCTTTGCCGCGAGGACGGTCGCAGGCGTGCTTACGCCGATTAGCGCTGCGGTGAGCACGAGAGGGGCGAAGACGGCAAGATTCTCGATCGCATTGGTGTGAGCGCGCCGCGCCCGCTCGGCCCAGGCGGGGTCGGGCGGCAGCGAAGGATCGGGATTGCCCAATGTCGGAATCAACCCACGCGTCATAATTCTGGCGAGCGTGTACGGAATCCACATCAGAATCGTGGCCGAGGCGACGAGCGTCAGGAAATAGAGTTCGGGCGTGAGTTTCATTGAGCGGTGCTCCGGCGGATGGATTGTTCGGCCAACTGGATTGGGATGGCCGTATTGCTCCGCAGTCTAGCGGTCGCATCTGCAAGGGGCTATAGTCGCTAATGACATTAACAGGTTCATTTGTGACATGAGACTGGCTATATTTGCCCTTGATGGCGTATTCGATACCGGCCTGACGGTTCTGCTGGATACTTTCGCCACCGCCAACGAATTGGCCGCGGCGCAAGGATTCGCCGCGCCGCCTTTCGACGTGAGGATTGTCGGGTTCGGCGGGCAGATCCGTACGGCTCTCGGCTTGTCCGCGGTGGTCGAACCGGCGAGCAGCATCGGTCAGACGGATTGGGTGGTGGTCCCCGCGCTGAATACCAAACAGCCCGAGCGGCTGCTTGAAGCGCTGGAGCGCTCCGATGTGCGCGACGCCATCGCGCACCTTCGCGTCTGGCATGCGGATGGCGTCGGCATCGCGGCGGCGTGTCTCGGGACCTTTCTCCTCGCGGAAGCCGGGCTGCTCGACAACGTCGCGGCGACCACGGCGTGGCCGCTGGCACCGCTTTTCCGTCAACGCTATCCGGGCGTCAGACTGGACGATTCGCGCATGGTCGTCGCGTCAGATCGCGTCGTGACAGCGGGCAGCATGATGGGCCATCTCGATCTCGCGCTGTGGTTGGTGCGTCAGGCGAGTCCTGACCTGGCTGCGCTCGTTGCTCGCTTCATGCTTGTCGACAAGCGTTCGTCGCAAGCTCACTACATCATTCCGGATTATCTCGCCCACGCCGATCCATTGATCGCGCGATTCGAGCGTTGGGCTCGCGACCATCTTGCTATGGGGTTTTCGCTTCAGGATGCGGCGAGCGCACTGTCCGTCGGCACGCGCACCTTGCAGCGCCGGACCGAGGCAGTGCTCGGCAAATCGCCGATGGCCTTCTTCCAGGACCTCAGAATCGAACGTGCGAAGCACCTCGTCTCGATTGGCTTCGACGTCGAAGCCATTGCGAGCGAGGTGGGCTATGCCGATGCCGCGACCTTGCGGACCTTATTGCGTCGCAAGCTCGGCCGAGGGGTGCGGGAACTGCGCGCGGAGATGCGCTGATACAACGCGAGCATCCTGGCTGTGGACTTATTCAATGGGCGTTGTTTTGCGGGTGTTCAGCCTAGGCTGGCCCTGGCTTCTGTTGCGATTGTGCGTTTCTTTCTGCGGATAAATCGGCCATGAGCTTCTCGAGGTCCGGGGCTGGCAACCTGCCTTCCTTCATTCCAAAATCGCACCAATGCGAGTAGGCGTCGAAGCCGGCGTTCCTGACGTCCTGGTTCCGTTCCGCATACCACTGGCTGCTTAAGGCTTCTCTTAACACCTTGGACCCGGGAACGGCGATCGCACCGATGATTTGAGTGACCACCGGATTTCCTTTGGCCGGTGAGCTCACGTTCTGCGTGACAGGAATGTCTTTGGCGGGCTCACTCAATTTCTTCGCCAGCGAATAGACGATTCTTGTCAGCATGGACACTTCCCGTTCGAGCTTCTCGACGGGACTCAGATCCAGCACATCGTTTTCGCCTGGCGGCGGAAAGAGGGCCGTGTCGGGAGGGATCTCAGGGAAGAAAGTGTGCTTTATTTTTTCATTGCTCCCGGAGTAAGCATCCAGAATTTTCAGCCGTGTTGCGCGATCAAAAAGATAAGGCTTCGATTTCTTTGGACGGTCCTCCTTGCCGAGGGCGCCGTTCATGACGTCGTAAAAGGACGTGTCATGGATCGACGAGAATTCGTCCCGCACATGATGAGCCAGAGCAATGAGCCGCTCGTCGTTGCTTTCATTTATGACGCCAACCCTTTTGTGATTTGCGTCGACGGGCAGGCCGGTGACCGCTATGAAATCGTCGACAACGTCGCCGTTGTACATGGACTTTCGATCGAACAGGCGGACGTGAACCCGGTCCCGGCCAAAGTCGCGCAACCATGGGGTGAGCATGGCGTGCCAGTCGCCGTCGATCGGAACACGGGCCGCGAGGTATTCGGCGATACTCTCGTAAGCCTTTACGTACCATTGCCCCCATGAAGACGAGAGATACTCGTCCTGACGCCGAATGTAGGCAACGATATGCACATCGAAATGCGCTTTCTCTTCCGCGAACAGGCTTGAAAACGCGTGCTGGTTGGACAGGTTCTCGGCGCTGATCACCAGCGTGTGCAGATTGCTTCTGACCATCTCTTCCTTGAGCGCGGCCAGACGTCGGCGCACGATGGACACCGCGTCCACCCGGGTAGGCTGATGCGGAGCCTGAGCAGATGGCGACGCGTTGACCAGATTCAGGAAAAAATTGATTTGCTGACCGGCGATGCTTGCGTTCATCGTCAAGTCCAGCCCGGGAATCAGCACCCCTTGCGCTCTGAGCGATGCCGCGTTCGCGCCTAGATAGGCCTGAATCGCAGAGCTGCCGCATTTGCCTGCGCCAATATGAATGATGAGCTTTTGCATGCGTGTGAATGGAGGGTATCGAACGGCGGTGAATCGGGTCTTGCGTAGGATACCCCGGAAGCGGCCAGCGATAGAAGTCCCCGCGACCTCACGCTCCGCCGCGCCGCGCGCGCAAACCGAACAGATACGACAGCACCGCCGAAACGAATAGCGTCGCGCTGACGAAATACAACCCGAGCGAGTAGTCGCCGCTGATATCGCGCAGCTTGCCGATCACCATCGGACCGATCGTGCCGCCGATCAGGCTGCCCATCGCGTTGATCAGCGCAATGCCAGCAGCCGCGGCGGAACCGGACAGGAACTGCGTCGGCATGCTCCACAGCGGCGGCTTTGCCGCATTGATGCCGAAGTTGGCGATCGACAGTCCGACGATCAGCACGATCACCGTGCTCGCATGTCCAGACATCAGCATCCCGATCCCGGCCGCGAGACACGCGATCGCGACGTGCAGGCGGCGCTCGTTGGTGCGATCCGAATTGCGCGCCCATAGCACCATCGTGACCACCGCGAAGAGATTCGGAATCGCGTTCACGAGACCGAGTTCGAAGTAGCTGAAGCCGAACCGGTGGATGATCATCGGCGCCCAGATGCCGACTGCGTAAAGCCCGGTCGAGGTCCCCGCGTACACGAGCGCGAGTAGAAGCACGCGCGGATCCTTCACCGCGCTCCAGACGCTCGACTTGCTCTGCGCGGCCTTGCCATCGCGTTCGCGCTGCATCTCGCTGCTCAGCCATTGCCGCTCGGCGGGCGCAAGCCACTGTGCGTCCTCTGGCCGGTCGGTCAGGAAGAAGAATGAGACGACGCCGAGCAACACGGTCGGCGCGCCCTCGACGAGGAACAGCCACTGCCACCCATGCAGATGCGCGTAACCTTCCAGGCTCATCAACGCGCCGGAGATCGGCGAGCCGATCATGTTCGAGAGCGGCGCCGCGGTCATGAACATCGCCGTGACGAACGCACGATGGCGCGCCGGAAACCAGTAGCTCAGGTACAGGATGATGCCGGGGAAGAAGCCTGCTTCCGCGAGCCCGAGCACGAAGCGCAGCGTATAGAAGCTGAACGGACCGCTGACGAACGCCGTGGCCGCCGACAGCACGCCCCACACGACCATCAGCAGTGCGATCCAGCGGCGCGCGCCGATGCGCTGCAACGCGAGATTCGACGGCATACCGGCAGCGATATAGCCGACGAAGAAAATCCCCGCGCCGACACCGAACATGGCCTGCGTGAGGCCGATGTCGTGATTCATCGTGAGGCCCGCGAAGCCGACGTTCACGCGATTCAGAAAGCTCAGGAAGTAGAGGATGATGATGAACGGCGTGATGCGCCGCGAGATCTTTCTGACGACGCGGGTCTCCAGTGCGGCGTTCTCCTGCGGGTGGACTGTGGTGCTGCTCATGGGTGTCTCCTTTCGATCGCGCTTTGGCGCCTCGTATTATTTAATTGTGATTTTGCTGCGCGGGCAGATCGATACGGCTCCACGGCTGCGCTGCCCAATGGCGCGTCTCAAAGGTGTCGATTGCCTCCTCTTGGCGCAGCGTCAGGCCAATCATGTCGAGCCCTTCCACCAGCATCTGCTTCTGGCGGGCCGGCAGCGAGAACCGATAGCGCTGTCCTGAAGGCGTCAACACGACCTCGTTCTCAACGTCGATCGACACGTGCTTGTCGCTGCCGCTCTCGAGTTCGGCGACGAGCGCCTCGACCTCCTCAGGCTGCAGTGTGACAAGCAACAAGCGGTTGTTGGTCGAGTTGAAGTAAAAAATTTCGCCGTAGCTCGGCGCGATTACCGCTTCGAAACCTCCCTGCTGCAAGCCCCACACGGCGTGCTCGCGGCTCGATCCGCAGCCGAAATTGGCACCGCCGATCAGGATTTTCGCGCCCTGGTATTCGAGGCGGTTCAGCACGAACTGCTCGCGCACATGGCCGTTCGCATCGAGCCGCAAGTCGTGCAGCAAGCCGCGTGCTAGTCCCGATTTGTCGATGCCGAGCAGAAACTGCTTTGGCATGATCTGGTCGGTATCGAGGTTGTTGACCGGCAGCGGGGCGGCGATGCCCGCGATCATGAACGGCTTAGCCATGAGTCAGCTCCTTGCGAATGTCGACGATGCATCCCGCGATCGCGGCAGCGGCGGCCATTGCGGGACTCATCAGATGAGTTTTGCTATCGCGCCCCTGGCGCCCTTCGAAATTGCGGTTCGTGGTCGATGCGCAGCGCTCGCCCGGCGCGAGCACGTCGTCGTTCATCGCCAGACACATCGAGCAGCCCGGCTGGCGCCATTCGAAGCCGGCGTCGATCAGCAACTGCGCGATGCCCTCGCGTTCCGCCTGGTCGCGCACCATGCCCGAGCCCGGCACGACCATCGCGCGCACGGTCGACGCCACCTTGCGGCCGCGCACCACTGCGGCGACTGCGCGCAGATCTTCGATCCGCGCATTCGTACACGAGCCGATAAACACGCGGTCGATCGACGTACCCTCGATCGGCGAGCCGCCGGGCAAGCCGATGTAGTCGAGCGCCTTGCGCATGGTTGCGACGTCGAGGCCGGAGCCGTCCGTGGCGTTGGCGTCGGGGATGCGCCCGTCGACCGGAATCGCCTGGTCCGGGCTCGTGCCCCACGTGACGTAGGGGGCGACGCGCGATGCGTCGAAACGATGCTCGACGTCGAAATGCGCATCGGCATCCGAGCGCAGTTGCGACCACGCCGTGCGGGCGGCGTCGAGCGTTTGCGCATCGAGGTCGCGTACCTTGCTGCAGACATAGTCGAGCGTCGTGCGGTCCGGTGCGATCAGCGCGGCGCGTGCGCCGGCTTCCACCGTCATGTTGCAAAGGGTCATGCGCGCTTCGGCGGACAGCGCGGCGATCGCCTCGCCGACGTATTCGACCGCGTATCCGCGCGCACCTTGTGCGCCGATCTGCGCAATGATGTGCAACACGACGTCCTTCGATGTCGTGCCCGGCTGCAGCGCGCCGTCCACGACGATACGCATGTCCTTCGCGACGCGGTATACGAGCGTTTGCGTGGCCAGCACGTGTTCCACCTCCGACGTGCCGATGCCGAATCCGAGCGCGCCGAGTGCGCCGTAGGTGGTGGTATGGCTGTCGCCGCACAGCACCACCATGCCGGGACGGATCAGTCCGATCTCGGGCGCGACGACGTGCTCGATGCCCTGCATCGCATCGTTGACGTCGAACAGATGAATACCGTGCTCCGCACAATTGCGTGTGAAGTTCGTGGCCTGTTTCGCGGCGTCGACGACCTCGATCGTGCGCGCGCGAACCGGCACCGGCCGCGTCGGAATCACGTGATCGACGATGCCCATCTGCTGATGCGGGCGCCACACGCGCAGGCCTTTCTCACGCAGCCCCGCGAATGCCTGCGGGCTCGTGTACTCGTTCATGATGTGCAGATCGGCATAGAGCAGGACGTGCTCGGCGTCGATGATCGATACGGTATGCGAATCGACCAGTTTCCGGTAAAGCGTTTGTGAGGACATGATGAAATCCGACTGGTAAGGATCAAACGTACGGATCAGGAACGAATCAGCGCTGCAGAAATGCCAGCACGCGTTCAAGGAGTAATGCCGGCACTTCCTCTGCAATGTAGTGACCGCACGGCAGCGCCTCGCCGCTCACGTCGGCGTTCCAGTGACGCCATTCCGCCAACGGATCGAAGCACTTGCCGACTGCGCCGTCCGCACCCCATAACGCGAGGAACGGACAGACGATGCGCTTGCCTGCCGCAAGATCAACGCGGTCGTGCTCGAGGTCGATGGTGATCGAGGCCCGGTAGTCTTCGCAGATTCCGTGTGCGGTGGCCGGATCCGAGAGGCAACGTAGATAGGCCGCGTAAGCCTCGGACGTGAACGGCTTGAGCCCCGCGCTACGGGCGCCCATGGTCTGCTTCAGATAGAGGTCGGGATCGGCGCGGATCAGCGTTTCGGGGAAAGGCGCGGGGCGCACGAGAAAGAACCAGTGCCAGTAGGCGCGCGCAAACTCGAGTGAGGTCTGCTCGTACATGGCGACGGTCGGCGCGATGTCGAGTGTCACGAGTTGTGTCACCGCATCCGGATGGTCGATCGCCATCCGCGCCGCGACGCGTCCACCGCGGTCATGACCGACGACCGCGAACGACGTGAATCCATGAGCGCGCATCAGTTCGACGTGGTCGAGCGCCATGCGGCGTTTCGAGTAGTTAGAGTGGTCGGCGGCGCCTTGGGGTTTGTCGCTGTCGCCGTAACCGCGCAGATCGGCGGCCACCACCGTGAAGTGCCCGGCGAGGGTGGGCGCGACCTTGTGCCAGATCGCGTGGGTTTGCGGGTGGCCGTGCAAGAGTAGCAGCGCCGGGCCGTGTCCACCCTTGATCGCGTGAATCCGGACGCCGTCGACGGTTGTCGATGCGTCGCAGAACGCTTCGAACATGGTTGTCTCCTGAAGTTGTTTGCAGTCTAATTCATGCCATGAGCGATTGGGTTTCCATAAAAGAAATCCGGTCGTAACTTTCAGGAATGAATGAGGCGAAGCACGGAGTAATGCGATGGATGGCTTTTCCGATCTGAATCTGTTTGCGCTGGTTGCGCGCAACCGCAACCTGGCGGCTGCAGCGCGCGAGCTAGGCGTGACGCCGCCCGCCGTCAGCAAGCGCCTCGCGCATCTGGAGCAGCGCCTCGGCGTGCGGCTCATGAACCGGACGACCCGGCGTCTTTCCCTCACGCCGGAAGGGGAGCTTTATCTCGCCAACGGTTCGCGCATTCTCGATGACCTGTCGGAACTGGAGCATCTCGTTACGCGCAGCCGTGGCGAGCCGACCGGCCTGCTGCGTTTGAATGCGTCGTTCGGCTTTGGGCGCACACATATCGCACCTGCGGTATCGGAGTTCGTCGAGCGCTTTCCGTCGATGAAGATCCAGTTGCAACTGACTGAGCGGCCGCTCAGTCTGCAGGAAGAAGGCTTCGATCTCGGCATCCGGTTCGGCGAGGTGCCCGACGCGCGCATCAACGCCCGTCTGCTGCTGAAGAACCGGCGCGTCGTGTGCGCATCGCCGGCGTATCTGAAGCGGCATGGCCAGCTCTCCGTGCCGCACGACCTGACCCGCCACTCGTGCATCGTGCTGCGCGAGAACGATTCGGCGTACGGAACATGGCATTTCTCGCGGGGTAAGCGCGCGGAGACGGTGAAAGTCGACGGTTCGCTGTCAAGCAATGATGGCAGCATCGTGCTGCAGTGGGCGCTCGATGGGCGCGGTATCGTTGCGCGCTCGCAGTGGGAGATCAGCGGCCATATCGAACGCGGAGAACTGGTGCCGCTGCTCGTCGAATGGGCACTCCCGAACGCCGATATCCACGCGATCTATCTCGAACGCAACAGGCTGTCCGCCAAGCTGCGCACGTTCGTCGACTTCCTGGGCGAGTACTTGCGAAATGCATTTGACGGGGAAGTAGCAACAGGCGGCGTGGAGACTTCCAGGTGAGATCTTTAGTCTCGTTCACTTCGATCTGTACACCCAGGCTATTATCGACGCTCATGCCAATTGTTCCGTTGGCATGAGCGTCAGGATGCTGCCCTCAAAACCAGTTGGTGCTGCGTGCTTTTGAAAGGAGATTGCGATGACTGAGCTCGTAACATGCATGTGGTTCGATCAAGGTAAAGCGCGCGAAGCGGCGGAGTTTTACGCCGCCCACTTTCCCGACAGCCATGTCGACGCGGGTCATGTCTCGCCTATGCCGGGCATTGGACAGGGCGCGGAGTTAATGGTCGACTTCACTGTGCTCGGCCAGCGCTTTTTAGGCTTGAACGGCGGCTCCAATTTCAAGCCGAACGAGGCAGTCAGTTTCATGATCTACACGGATAGCCAGGAAGAGACCGACCGGTATTGGAATGCCATTGTCGGAAATGGCGGGGAGGAAGCGCCTTGCGGCTGGTGCAAGGACCGCTGGGGCTTTTCGTGGCAGATCACGCCTAGGCGGCTAATCGAGCTTGTCGGCGGCAGGGATCGTGATGCGGGACGGCGTGCGATGGAAGAGATGATGAAAATGAAGAAGATCGATATCGCCGCGATAGAGCGCGCAGCGGCAGCTCGAGAATGAATTCGCATCCCTTCCTCGGCTAAGGGCCCGTTACGCGCGCATTAAGGCGCGTCTCGTGTTCAAATGCAGTTTTCGTGGAGGCACAGATGGTTGCTGACGATCAACAAAAGGGTAGCGGTAACGGTGGGGCGGCCAAACGCGGCCCGACCGAACGCGGCCCGGTCAAACGGTACGCGGTGCGAGACTTCTTCCGCAGACCCGACAAGTATTCGTTCACAATCGCTCCCGATGGAAGGCATCTGTCCTTTCTTGCGCGCCACGCCGGCCGCCAGAATGTATTCGTGCAGGGCATCGATGCTGAAGGCGATCCCATAGGGGAGCCGCGTCCTTTGACCAACGAGACCGAACGCGATGTGCCCGGCCACGCATGGAAGGGCAACGATCACATTCTGTTCGTCAAGGATTTTGGCGGGGACGAGAATTTTCACGTGCTGTCGGTTCCGGTCGACGGTGGCGAGCCGCGCGACCTGACGCCGTTCGATGGCGTCAAGGCCAACATTGTCGATGACCTCAGGGACGACGACCACCACGTGTTGATCGAGATGAATCGTCGCGATCCGCAGGTCTTTGACGTCTTTCGTGTTGACGTCGTCACGGGGGAATTGACGCCGATTGCCGAGAATCCCGGCAATGTCGTGGGCTGGACAACGGATCACCAGGGGCGGCTGCGCGTCGCGATCGCGTCCGATGGTGTCAACCAGACGCTGCTTTACCGGGATGTCGAGGCAGAGCCTTTCCGGGCCATTCTGACGACGGACTTTCGTGAGACTGTCGCGCCGCTGTTCTTTACCTTCGATGACAAACGGTTATACGTGTTGTCGAATCGGGGGCGCGACAAAGCCGCGTTTTTCGAGTTCGATCCGCAGACCGGTGAAGAGGGTGCGTTGCTGTTCGAGACCACGCATGTTGACGTGGGTGATTTGGCGTATTCAGAACATCGGCGCGTGCTGACAGCGGCTTCATACGTCGACGATCGGGTTCATCGCCATTTTTTTGACGACTGGGCACGAGACGTCATGGCCGACCTCGAGCGGCAATTGCCCGATCACGAGGTTACCGTCGTGAGCATCACGCGCGACGAGTCGCGCGCGATCGTGCGTGCCGCAAGCGATCGGTCGGCCGGCTCAGTGTGGATCTACGACGTCGCGCGTCGGCAGCTTGCCAGGCTTGCGGACATGATGCCGTGGCTCGATCCCGCCGATATGGTCCCGATGTCGCCGATTCGCTTCACGGCACGCGACGGCCTGCAACTCAGTGGATACCTGACGTTGCCTGCGGGATTCGCGTTGGGGCAGGATGTCGCCGAGCCCTTGCCGCTGGTTGTCAATCCGCACGGCGGTCCGTGGGCTAGGGACGAGTGGGGTTTCAATGTCGAAGCGCAGCTGCTCGCGAATCGCGGCTATGCGGTGCTGCAGATCAATTTCCGAGGCTCGACGGGATACGGACGCGCTTTCTGGGAGGCCAGTTTCGGGCAATGGGGCCGGGCGATGCAGAACGATATCGACGACGGCGTCGACTGGCTCGTGTCACAAGGGATCGTCGATCCGGCGCGTATCGCGATCTACGGGGGAAGTTACGGCGGCTATGCAACGCTTGCGGGCATCACGTTTACGCCGGACCGATACGTAGCTGCCGTCGACTATGTCGGGGTATCGAATCTGTTCACTTTTCTGGAATCGATGCCTCCGTACTGGAAGCCGATGCTCGACATGCTGTACGAGATGGTCGGCGACCCGCGGACCGAAGAGGGCAAACGGGCATTGCACGATGCGTCGCCGCTGTTCTTCGTGGACCGGATCGTGACACCGCTCCTCGTTGCGCAAGGCGCCAACGATCCGCGAGTCAAACAGGCCGAGAGCGATCAGATCGTCGACGCATTGCGTGCCCGCGGTGTCGATGTCAAATACATCCTCAAGGAAAACGAAGGGCACGGTTTTCACAACGAAGAGAACATGTTTGAGTTCTATGAGGCGATGGACGCGTTCCTTGCCGAGTATCTCAGCGGAGTTGCGAGGAAGTGACCGGGTCTGCAGCGGGCAAGCCACGGCGTCGCCTGAGTACCGAGGCACGCGAACAACAGATCGTGGAAGGAGCGGTGCAGTTTTTCTCCGAGCAGGGACTGGCGGGGCAAATGCGCGACCTCGCCAAAGAGATTGGCATCACGCACCCTCTGCTGTACCACTACTTCCCGACCAAGCAGGCGCTAATCGAACGGGTCTACGAGGAAGTTTATCTAGGCCGATGGACGCGCGAATGGGAACAATGGGTGGTCGATGCCGAGGTGCCGCTCGAGCGCCGGCTGACGCGTTTCTATATTGACTACGCCCGCACCATCCTGACCCGCGACTGGGTCCGCATCCTGCTGTTGTCGGGCATGAACGACAGCTACATTCCCAGGAAGTATCTGGCCTTGCTCAAGCGTCGACTGTTCCCGCTCATCATTCGCGAGACGCGCGTCCATCTCGGTCGCCCGTCCTCTCGCAAGCTCGACGATGCCGAACTGGAACATCTGTGGGGACTGCACGGCGGCATCTTCTATATTGGCATTCGCGTGTTTATCTATGGGCAGGCGTTCCCGCGAAACCTTGACCGGATCATCGGCGATCGTGTGCATGCGTTCATGAAAGGCGCCGGCGACATTTTCGTTACTTAGAAGCGCTTACCGTCCCCAGTGCGATCAGTATTTTCTCGGGCGTGATCGGATGGGACGTGAGCCGGGTATTAAACGGCACGAGTGCATCGTTTATCGCGTTCATGACGGCCGCCGGTGCGCCCGCCGTCCCCGCTTCTCCTGCTCCCTTGGCGCCAAGCTGCGACGTGGCGGTAGGCGTTTCGATGTGCGCGACCTCGATGTCCGGCATCTCGGCGGCCATGGGGACCAGATAGTCGGCCATGTTGCCGTTACGAAGCGAACCGCCCGCGTCGTAAAGACATTCCTCGAACAGCACGCCGCCAATTCCCTGGACCACGGCACCGCGAATCTGCTCGTCTGCCAGCATCGGATTGAGCACCCTGCCACAGTCTTCCACCACCCAGTGCTTGAGCAGTTTGACCATGCCGGTTTCCACATCCACTTCGACATGCGATACATGCACGCCGTTAGTGAACACAAAGGGGTAGTCGCGCTGGGCGTAGTGCCGGGTGGCCGACAGTTCCGGATGAATGCCGGGCGGCAGGGTGTCCGGGCGGAAGTATGCCTGGGTGGCGAGGTCGACGAGTCGCACAACGGTTTCGCCCGTCGACGTATCCACGACAGCGCCGTCAGCTAGCGCGAGGCCGTTTCGCTCGCGCTGGTGGATGCGGGCCGCGAAGTCGATCACCTGCGCAGAGAGCGCGATCGAGGCCTGCAGCACCGCTTCGCCGCCGATGCCCGCGCCTCTGGAGGCCCAGGTGCCGCCGCCATAGGGCGTAACGCCGGTGTCGCCGGTGACGACCCGGATGGAGCCGAGGGGCATCGAGAGCGTATCTGCGGCGATCTGCGCGAAGATGGTTTCCGTGCCTTGGCCCTGTTCGCCTACGCTGACCAGGACGCTAATTCCGCCTCCCGCATCCAGCCGTACTGTTGCCCCGTCCTGCGCGGCAATCCGTGCGCCGCCGACCCCGTAGAAGGCCGCGCCCGGGTTGGTCAGCTCCACCATGCTCGCTATGCCGATGCCCCGATACACGCCTTGCGAACGCAATTCGCGCTGTTCTTTGCGAAGCCGCGCGTAATCGATCATCTCCTCGATCTCATCCAGACATGCCTCGTGCGACAGACCTTCGAGCTTGATGCCCGAAGCGCCGGTGCGCGGATAGCTGTCGTCGGGCATGACGTTCATGCGCCGCAATGCCAGCGGATCGATACCGAGCCGCTGGGCCGCAAGATCGACCATGCCTTCGGTGACCGCACACGCGATGGGGTGGCCGACCCCGCGGTACTGGCTCATCGGCGGCTTGTTCTGGAAGACGACGCGCAGCACCGCGCGGTAATGCTCATGCCGATACGGGCCGCCAGTGATATTGAGCACCTGGTTTCCCTCTATGCCGCTAGTCCTTGGATACACGGAGTAGGGCCCGACACCGCTCAGATCGTCGATTTCGAAGCCGACGATGCGCCCGTCGGTCATCGCGGCAAGCCGCGCGTGAACGCGATGCTCGCGCGCATGGATATCGCTTGCGAAGGACTCCAACCGGTCCGCAACGAACTTGACGGGCCGCTTCAGGATTTTGGCCAACGCCACCGTCGCAAAGTCGTCGGGATACGAATGGACCTTGATGCCGAAAGATCCTCCCACGTCCTTGCAGATAACGCGCACCGAACCCTCCGGCAAGTCCAGATGCCGCGAGTAGAGATCCTGCATCATGTGCGGCGCCTGGTGCGAGTGATACACGGTCAGGGTGTTGTCCGCGGCATTGAAGTCCGCGAGCACCGAGCGCGTTTCCATCGTGACACCGGTATGACGTCCGAAATGGTAGGTCTCCTCTACAACCAGGTCCGCGCCCTCGAAGGCTGCGCTCACGTTTCCCGTGTCGATGGTGCGGGTGAAGCAGAGATTGTCGCCCAGCTCTGGATGAATCACGGGAGCATCGGCATCGAGTGCGTGCTCCATGTTTGCCACGACCGGCAGTTCCTCCCATTGCACCTGCAGGTACGGCATGGCATCTTCCGCTTCGCGGCGCGATTCGGCAACGATCGCGTAGACCGGTTCGCCTTGCCAGCAAAGATGTCCCGGCGCGAGCGGGTACTGAACCGCCGACTTCATCCCCGCCAGGTGCGACAAGGTCGCCACCCAGGGCTTGCATACGCCTTCCAGATCGCTCGCCTGATAGATGCCGATGATGCCGGGCATCATGCGCGCGAAGCTGCTATCGAAGGCGGTGATACGCGCGTGGGCGACGGGGCTGCGCCAGTAGACCACATGCGCCATGCGCGGCAGGGCGATGTCATCCACATAGGTGCCGCGTCCCTGCAGCAGCCGACGTGCATTCGGCCGGGCGACCGGGCTGCCGATATAGCGGCGCTCATCAAGCCCGACGTCGTTCTGGTGGCGTTTTCTCAGCATGACGCCACCAGTGCCGAGGTGCGCTGCAGGCGTGCTTCGAGAACGTCCTCGATGGCGTCGACGATGGCCTGATACCCCGTACAGCGGCAGTAATTGCCGGACATGAATTTCCGGATCTCGTCGCGGCTCGCGTGCGGTTTCTGTTCGATCAGTTCGGCCGCGGCGATCAGCATGCCCGCCGTGCAAAAGCCGCACTGCAAGGCATTTCTCGCATGGAACGCGGCCTGCAGCTCCGCGAGGTCGCCGCGGTCGCTGGCGCCTTCGATCGTTTCGACCCGCGCGTTCTGCGCCTGCACCGCGAGCACCAGACAGCCGCGCACCATCCTGCCATCGAGCCGGACCGTGCAGGCACCGCATACGCCATGCTCGCAGCCGACCCGCGCGCCTTTGATCTGCAGCGAGTCCCTGAGAAAGTCGATCAGGTGCGTACGCGGCTCGACCTCGCAGCTAACCGCGCGGCCGTTGACTTCAAGCCGGATAGTCATGCGCTCAGTCATGTTTGTCTCCTTCGTGCCGACCCTCGATGCGGGCCTCGGCGAACTTGCACAGCAAGCGTTTCAGGACCACGCGGGACAAATGCAGCTTGGTTTGCGCGGAATGATAGAGATCGGCTGCCGGCTCGATGTCGAGCGCGTCGGCGAATTCCGCAGCCGTGTCGACGGTCAGTGCGGTCGTTTCCAGTAATGTCTCCACCGCACGGGCTCTTTCGGGAACATTGCCGGTACCCAGAAAAACCACGCGCGGATTTTCAATCAGCCCGGTGGCCGCCATGCTGCCCGTGACCGCTGCGCCGACGATGGCGTAGTCGCCATGACGCCGGACCAGTTCGTCGAACTGATGATTCGATGCCGCAGTCTCGACCGGCACTTCGCAGGCGAGGATGACTTCGCCCGGCTGCAAGGCGGTGGTGTACAGGTCGAGGAAAAAGTCGTCGGCCTGGATCCGCCTCTCGCCATCGGCGCCGGAAACGATCACCCAGCCACGCAGCGCAACCAGACAGGTGGGCCACTCGGCGGCGGGGTCGGCGAATGCGATCGAACCGCCGAACGTCCCCAGGTTGCGAATCGCGCGGTGGGCCACATGCGGCGCGACTTCCGAAAGCAGCGGCGCATGGCGCCGCACGAGATCCGAGTCTTCGATTTGCGCATGGGTGACGAGCGCGCCGATGCGCAAGCGATCGCCTGAAACGCTGATGCCGCGCAGTTCGTTGAGAGCGCCGATATCGATCAGCAACTGCGGTTCGGACAAGCGCATGTTGAGCGTTGCCAGCAGCGTCTGGCCGCCGGCGATGATCCGGGCTTCATCGCCGTACTCTTCAAGCAGTGCAAAAACCTGCGCTATATCACGAGGACGGACATAGTCAAACGCGGCCGCTTTCATGGGCGAGTCTGCCTTTACGCAAGATGTGTCAGGAGAAGTGTGGTGAGCACACCGAGCGCAAACCATCCGGCCCGCACCAACTCGGGTGCGAATCGCCCTTCGGGCCATATCGATGACGGCGAGGCGGCGGGCCGGCGTTCCGGCGAGGAGGGGGCATTTGTTGAGCGAGCCGCGGCCTCGGGGACAAGCGGGGCATCATCGGCGACCACGTCTCCGCTGAGTTGCCGCTGCAGCCCGGCGAAGAATTCGTCAGCCATTTTTTTCGCAGACGAATCGATCAGCCGCCCGCCGATCTGCCCCAGTTTTCCGCCGACCGAGGCTGCCACCGAGTAGGTCAGTCGCGTACCACCGGCCTCATCCGACAACTCGACGTTGGAAGAGCCCTTGGCCGACCCCGCGCCGCCGCCCACGCCTTCGAACGAAAGCTTGCAATGCCTGGCCGGCTCGACGTCGGACATGAACATCTTGCCGGTGAACCTGGCTCGTACAGGACCCAGCTTGACCAGGATCCGCACGTGCGTTTCTTCGTCCGAGACCCGGGCGACGTCCTCGCATCCGGGGATGCAGCGCTGCAGGACCGCCGGGTCGAGCAGTGCGTCCCATACGGCGTTTCTCGGCGCCGCCATCAACTGGTTGCCGGACAATTCCATCAGCCGTCTCCTGATATAAACCCCAATTTCATGCGCTATTCTGCGCCTTATTAACCGGATGGTAAATATAGGGGTATTTTTGACGCGCTGCCGGATAGTGTGGAATCGTGGCGCGACGCCCGCTTAACGGGTGATTTGATGGGGTCCGGACGGTGCAAACGAGGGCAGCGGGGACGCCAGGTGCGCTAACCCAAGACGGGTAGCACGCGCCGGGTCGACGTCGCCGACCTTGAATCCCGCCACGGCGTGACGCAACTCCTGAGCCTGATCGGCCATCGACTGCGCCGCCGCCGAGGCTTCTTCCACGAGCGCAGCGTTCTGCTGGGTCACCTGGTCCATTTGCGTGACCGTCCGGTTGACCTGCTCAATGCCGGTGCTCTGTTCTTGCGATGCCATCGAGATTTCGCTCATGATCTCGGTCACGCGCTTCACAGCGTGGACAATTTCGTCGATCGTGTTGCCCGCCTCCTCGACCAGCCTGGCGCCGACTTGCACCCGATCCACCGACTCGCCGATGAGCGCCTTGATTTCCTTGGCGGCGCTCGCGCTGCGTTGCGCGAGATTGCGCACCTCGCTGGCAACCACGGCGAAGCCGCGGCCCTGCTCCCCAGCCCGTGCAGCCTCGACCGCCGCGTTGAGCGCGAGTATGTTGGTCTGGAATGCGATGCCTTCGATTACGTTGATAATGTCAGCCACTCTGGCTGAACTGCTGGAGATCCCGTGCATCGTCTCGACAACGCGTCCCACGACCGCCCCGCCACGCTGCGCAGTGTCCGAGGCCATATTGGCCAGTGCACTGGCTTGCCGCGCGTTTTCCGCGTTGTGATGAACCGTGCTCGTCAGCTCTTCCATACTCGTGGCGGTTTCCTCGAGCGACGCGGCCTGTTCTTCGGTCCGCTGCGAGAGGTCAAGGTTGCCTGCCGCGATTTGCTGCGAGGCAGTGGCAATCGAGTCGGCTGAATTTTTGATCGTCCCGATGGTTCGAGTGAGGTGATCCTGCATGAGCTTCATTGAAAACAGCATGCTCGAGTGGTCACCCGGCGCGGTGTCCACCACCGCGGTCAGATCGTTGTTGGCAATGCGGTTGGCGATTTCGGCGGCGTAGGACGGCTCGCCGCCCAGGCTGCGCCGGACGTTGCGGCTGATGAGCAGCATCGCCGCCGAGACCAGTGCGCCAATCGTGAGCACCATCAGCAGGTATTGCAGCAACATGGCATGAAACAGGTCGTCGATGTCGTTCAGGTAAAGACCCGATTCGATATACCAGTCCCATGGTTTGAACCGTTTGACGAAGGTGAGCTTGTTCGCCGTGACGTAGCCCGCAGCCTTCTGGATGCGCCCGAGATACTCGACGTAACCTTGACCTTGCGCCTGCGCGGTCTGCACCAGGTCGACGAATACCAGCGTGCCATTCGGTCCCTTGAATGCGCTGACATCCTTGTTGCGTAAGTCAGGCAGGGTGGGATGCATGAGCACGACAGGATGCGAGTCGGTGACCATCACGAATCCGTCCTGGCCGTAACGCATCGCCTGCAGCCGCGCCAGCGCCTGTTTCTTTGCCTCATCCTCACTGATTGCATGCGCCGAGGCCTGAGCGGCGAGATCGCCGACCACACCGGTTGCTGCTTCGACGATGTTCTCGATGGCGGTTTTGCGATCGTCCAGCATCCTCTGGCGCGATTCCCACGCCGTGGAGCAGGCTAGCAACAGTAGCCCGATCCACATGATGACGAGGACCGACCATAGTTTCGCATTCAGGCTCAGGCGGCTCATGGGTGTCTCCTGCACAGCGACCTGTGGAAAGGAACTTCTTTTTGTTAGCGGCGTCTTGCGTGCGCCGTCACGACAATAAAATCGGCTTCGCACTCAACAACGGTCAGACCTGATCCGGCGATGCGTGCACGAGTCGGTGTACTGCTTCCACGACGGCTTCCGGGCTCGCCTGATTGAGGCCGGCGATATCGAGCGCGCTACCGTGCGCCACAGAGGAAAACAGGATGGGCGTGCCGATCGTCATGCCTGCCGTCCGGTTGGTGGCCAGCAGCTTGGCGGCGATATGCCCTTGGTCGTGGTACATCACGATGAAGGCGTCGTAGCCGGACTTCTTGAACATCGTATCGGCGCCGAAGGGGCCGTCGACATCGATGCCGCGCTCGCGTGCTGCTTTCAGCGCGGGCTCGATGATACGAGCCTCATCGTCGCCAAACATGCCGCTTTCGCTGGCGTGCGGATTAAGACCGGCGACAGCGATCCGCACAGGCTTGCCGTGGCGGGCGAGTACCGCATGAGCCGCGCTGATCACGCTCAGGACACGTGCCTCGGTAATCAGATCGAGGGCGTGGCGCAGACTCACGTGCAGCGTCGTATGCACGATGCGCGTGGAATCGAAGCACAACATCAGATAAGCGTCGTCGACGGGCGTGCCCGTGCAACGCGCGACAAACGACGGGTAACCGTCGAAGTCGATGCCCGCCTCTTTGATGGCGTACTCGGTCTGCGGGCAGGCGACCACGGCGCGGACGTCGCCCGCCATGGCCGCTTCGATGGCGACGCGTGCCGACTCGATAGCCGAGCGTCCATGCGCTGCCGCGACCTTGCCGACGCGCAGCGGTTCGGCCGAGAAGTGGTCGAGCGCCATGAGCGTGACATCCGCGGGACCGGTGATCGCCGGCTGCTTCGCCGACTGAACCGAATGGATGCGGGCGTCGATCTGACTGGCCTTGGCGTGGTAGGCGAGTGCCTGAGCATCTCCCACGAGGATCGGTTCGCAGATTTCCAGAACGCGTCGGTCAAGCGCTGCTTTGAGCGCGATTTCCGGGCCAATCCCGGCCGGGTCGCCTAGTGCGATGGCAATTTTGGGGCGGCTCATTTACTCGGACTCCACAAGTTCGATTCCAACCTCGTCGTTTTCCACGTAGGTCTTGTACGTCTTTAACGGAATCATGCACGGCGGCGCCACCACTTCACCCGTGCGGATATTGAAGGCGCCATTGTGGAAGTCGCATTCCACGACTTCCCCGTCGATACACCCTTCAGACAGTGAACCTGGGCCATGTGTACAGGCGTCGTCCGTGACCAGATAGTCACCGGCGACATTGAACACGGCGAGCGTCAGACCTTGCTTCTCGATCTTGATGGCCTTCCCGGAACTGACATCTGAAACTTTACAAAGCCCCATGCGGGTACACGACTGCGGCATCGGAAATCTCCGTTTGACAAAGGATTCGAGCGGATGATAACTTTGTTCTATTGAAAAGAACACTGTTCCTTCATATGGAACAAGTGAAATTTGAGGTCCTACTGGCGTGGCGCCGGACGGAAGAATTGCTATCAAGAACGCAAGGGCAAAACATGTTGAGGAAAGAACAAAACGATCTGTTGACGCAAACGGGTACCCGCACGCCGATGGGCGAGATGTTCCGCCGTTACTGGTTGCCGGCACTGCTGGCCGAGGAAGTTGCGGAAGCGGGCGGCGCGCCGGTCAAACTGCAGTTACTGTCGGAGCGGATGCTGGCGTTTCGCGATTCCGAGGGGCGTCTTGGCCTGATCGACGAGTTCTGTGCGCACCGTGGCGTGTCGCTCTGGTTCGGGCGCAACGAGGAGGGCGGCATTCGCTGTCCGTACCATGGCTGGAAGTACGACGTGAACGGCCAATGTATGGAGGTGCCGTCGGAGCCGGCTGAAAGCGGTTTTTGCAACCGCATCAAGCTCAAGTCTTATCCGCTGATCGAGCGCGGCGGCATTGTCTGGGTGTACATGGGTCCGCCGGAAGATCAGCCGCCCCCGCCGGAATTCGAGTTTGCGACACTGCCGCTCGGGCGCAGCTTCATTACCAAGCGCTTTCAGGAAACCAACTGGCTGCAGGCGCTGGAAGGCGGCGTGGATTCGAGCCACGTCTCGTTCCTGCACGGCGCCAGCCTGCATCACGACCCCTTGTTTAAGGGGGCAAAAGGCAATCAGTACAACCTCAGCGACCTGAGCCCGGTGTTCGAGGTTGTCGACACAGAGGGTGGCCTTTTCATCGGCGCGCGCCGCAATGCGGAGAACGAGCAATACTACTGGCGTATCACGCCGTGGGTGATGCCTTGCTTCACACTAGTGCCGCCGCGCGGCGACCATCCGGTGCATGGGCATTTCTGGGTGCCGATCGATGACGAACATTGCTGGGCGTGGAGCTTCGATTACCACCCGACGCGCGACCTGACGCAAGCAGAGATCCAGGCAATGAAGGAAGGCCACGGCATTCACGTCAAATACGTGCCGGGTACCTATCGTCCGCTGCAGAACAAGGACAACGATTACCTGATGGACCGCGCGGCGCAGAAGGCGGGCCATACATACAGTGGTGTGGAAGGCATCGGCATGCAGGATGCGTCGCTGCAGGAAAGCATGGGGGCGATCCAGGACCGCACGCGAGAAAACCTCGTATCGACCGACAACGGCATCATCATGGTCCGCAACCGCTTGATGAAAGCCGCCCGTGCACTGGCCGAGCAAGGACAACTGCCGCCGGGCCGCGACGCCGTGGCGCAGAGCATCCGTTCGGTTGCAACGGTGCTCCCGCGCGACGTTCCGTTTAAGGAAGGCGCGAAGGACGCACTGCGCGCCGAACCGGGCAAGCCCCATACCACGGTCTGATACCGGACAAACGGCAAAAACGTCCACTGATGCAAACACGCGAATCCGAATCCAGGCGCGCTCAGGCGCGACCCTCTCCCTCCGGCTGGCCGGAAGCGCGCTTCCGGATACGGGCAGCGAATGCGTCGCCCCGCACGGCTCGGGTAATCTTCCTGAACGAGGCAGACCCGGAGGTGGCCTTGTGCCGCTCGCGCGCGCCATCGTCGCATGTGCGCTTTTCGGGGCCGGCGGACTTTCGCGCGTCCACCGACCCCGGCTCCGGCTCGATGGCGCCCGAGCGCCTCGCGCAGTGGGCGGACCCGGTGGACCTTGTCCTCATCGTCGGCGACGAGGGGGATGATCCGGCCGCAGGTGTGCTGGCCGCGTGCGCCTACCGCGGCCGGCCTGTCACGATTTCCGGGTTGATCCGCCGGCGTCCCGGTACCGCGTCGCCAGACTCGCGGACTTCGGACACGTTGCGGCCTTTGTGTACGACGATGATGCTGGTGAACGACACCGGCTATCTCGACGATTTGCTGGACGCGCTGGGCGTCGGCGAATAATTGTGGAGTGAGACTTGAACAGTAAAGAATTGAATCGATGGTGGACCGTCGTAGGCGGCGCCATCTGCCTTTCGGTGGGCGCCGGGGTGATATCGGCATTCATGTTTGGCACCTTTATCCGTGCCATTGCCGCACAGAATCACTGGGGACGATCGGAGGTATCGCTTGGCCTGACCATTTTCGAATTCGCGATGGGGCCGGGCACAATCGTGCTTGGCTCGCTGGTCGACCGCTGGGGCGTGCGCAAACCCACGCTGGTGTTCCTGACGTTGTTCGCGCTTTCAATCGCGCTCGTCAGCGTGATGCCGCCATCGATACCGCTGTTCTGCCTGGCATTCGTGCTGGTCGGATTTTTTGCGCCCGGCAGCAATGCGTTGCCGTACGCGAAGGTCGTGTGTGCCCGTTTCGATCGTCATCGCGGCCTTGCGCTCGGCTTGACGGTCGGCGGAACGGCCGTAGGCGGCGCGCTGATGCCGCAGTACGCGGGCTATCTGCTGCGCAATTTCGGCTGGCGCGCCGGCTATCTCGGCGTCGCCGTTGCGGTTGCCGCGTTCTCCCTGCCCGCGCTGTACTTTCTTGTGAAGATGCCCCGCGAGACGCAACTTACGCCGCGTACCCGAAAGAACAATGCAGACTTGCCGAAGCTTTCGCAGATCGCACGGACTAGCCGCAGTTTTCGTCAGCTCGGCCTGGCCATCTTCTGCATGTCGGGGGTGATGCTTGCGCTGCTATCGCAACTGGTGCCGATGATGATGGACCGCGGCGCAACGATCCGTGTTGCAACCAGCATGCTATCGATCGCCGGCCTGTCTTCCGCGGTCGGGCGTTTGCTGGCCGGGTATCTGATGGATCGCGTGCATGCGCCGTACGTCGCCGCAGTGTCGTTCTCGATCACCATGATCGGCGTGCTGATCCTGGCGAACGGCGCCACGGGGACTTCCGCGATGGTGGCGGCCGCTTTGATCGGCGTCAGCATCGGTGCCGAGGCGGACATCATCACGTTCATTGTCAGCCGCTATTTCGACCTGAGGCTGTTCGGGCGCGTCTGTGGCGGTATCTGGGCCTGCTGGGGATGGGGCGCCGGCATCATGATCTTCCTGACCGGCCTGTGCTACGACCTGCTGCATTCGTATCACGTCGCGCTGTGGGGCTTTGTGGGGCTGACAGCCGTATCGATCGTGTCGATTTGCCGCCTTGGGCCGTACGTCTATCCTGAGCGGCGGGATGTCTACGCCGCCTACGCCGTTGTACCTGATGACGATGCGAGGGTTCAGGAGCCCGTGCGCTAGATACAACAGATGAGCAGTCCAGATGTTCTCGCGGCACGGTGAAGTCTCACCGTGCCGCGTGTCTTGCTACATACGCGTCAGATCTTGAACGACTCGAACGTCTCGGGTGCGAACAGGTCTTCCGGCGTCAGCAGTTTCCTGGAAAGACCCTGCTCGTACGAATAGCGCAAGAACACTTCCAGATTCGCGCGATTCTTCTGCAAGCCATACGGCCAGAAGTCATCGCCCATCTCCTTGCGGACTTCTTCGACGTGCGAGTTGAGCCACGGCAGCATCGCCTTTAGCGCAGCGGTCTCGTTGAGGTCTTCGTAGGTTCGGCGTTGCGATTCTACGAGCGCCTTGTAAAGCGATTGCGCAACCCAGCGGTTCGCCTCGTAAATCTCGCGGCGCACGACGACCGTGTGCATGATCGGGAAAAGCCCCGTCTCCTTGAAGTACTCGCGCTCGACATCGACGTAGTTTTCGAACAGCCGCGTCACCTTGCCGTCGCCTTTCCGATACGACGAGGGCATGCGCGCCGTGTAGAGCGCGTCGATTTCGCCGTCGTAGAGCATTTGCGACAGGGTCTTCTCCGGTCCGATCCGCTCCACGCGGATGTTGTCCGGCAAGTCGAGCTTGAGCTTTTCCGAACGGTTCGGCTCTTCTTCGCCACCGGTGAAGTATGTGACGCTGTCGACCGGCACGCCGTAATGGTCGGACAGAATGCCGCGGATCCAGACCGGCGCCGTCATCTGATATTCGGGGTTGCCGATGCGCTTTCCAATCAGGTCCTTAGGACTCTTGATACCGGAGTTCGCGTTGACGTAGATGCACGAGTGCCGGAAAAAGCGCGAGGGAAACACCGGGATGGCAATGAATGGCTGTGGATCCTTGAAGCACGACATGGTGTACGACGACAGCGACATTTCCGCTGCATCGAATTCACGGTTGCGAAGCATCCGGAAGAAGGTCTCTTCGACCGGCATGTTCAGATAGTTCAGATCGATGCCGTCGGGCTGGACGGATCCATCCATCAGCCCGCGAGTGCGGTCGTAGTTCCAGCAGCCGAAGGTGAGTTTAAGCTTTGACACGTGGTCGCTCCTGAGGACTGCGCAGCGCGCGCGACCGACGGCGCGCGTCGCCGTTGCGCAGTGGGTTCAATAAAACTGGTCGAAATGCACGCGATCGAAAGAAATCTTCCGGGCGAGCAACATGCGCTGGATAGCCTCGCCCATCGCCGGCGGTCCTGCGAAATAAATCTCCATGTCGCGCAGGCTGTCGCCGAGCAGTGTGTCGGCCAGGTCGTGCACGAAGCCGGTGTGGCTGATAGCGGCGTCAGCATCGCCGGGCTCAGGTGCCGAGACCGCCGCGTGAAACTGGATCCGTTCGCCGAAGCCGGGCAGAACTTCGAGCATGTCGCGGCCGCAGATGTCCTTGCTGGTGCGCGCGCCATACAGGAAGTGCAGTTTGGTGTCCTGAAGATTGGGGTCGAAAGAAAAACCGCGGGCGATCGAAATCATCGGGGCAAGACCGGAACCGCCAGCGATGCACACAATGTCCCGCTGCGCATCACGCCGCAGATAGGCGTGACCATAGGGGCCGTCGATCTCGATGCGCATACCGGGCTGCAAGCCCTCAAAGAGCGCGGCGGTGCCTTTTCCGCCCGGCACGCGGCGCACCTGGAACTGTAACGACAAGGCCGACCCTTCTTCCGCGACGTTGCTCATCGAATACGCGCGCACGCCGGTTACGCCGGGCAACGACAGTAGCGCGTACTGGCCGGGTTCAAACGGCAGCGGTTCGTCGAGCGAAAAGTGGAACTCGTGAATGTCGTGCGTAATGGGCCGGCATTGCGTCAAGGTCGCCGCCACACGGCGCGGCCGATGGACGGGCGCGTAGGGCGCCGAAGGCCTGACCTTGATCGTGCAGGCGGAGCCGGGCACCGACTGGCAACCGAGAAAGCGGCCGCGTTCGCGGTCCTTGTCGCTCCAGCCCGGTGCTTCGGGCCAGCGTTGCTGAAGCTCGCCGTCGACGAGCTGGAACTTGCAGTTGCCGCAGGCGCCCACATTGCATTCGTACGGAAAGGCAATGCCTGCACGCAGCGCGGATCGGAGAATGGTGTCGTCGGGCGGACAAGAAAATGTGACGTCGCCGCCTTCCAGGGTAATGCAATGAGTCAGTTCAGACATGGATCCACTATTCCCCTTCCGGGCAGGAAACAAGAGTTATGGGCGCCGGTATCCCAGTCGGGTCGAGATACCTTCAGCGGCGTTGATCAATAGCGGAGTGAATCCGCGCAATGCTTTTTTCGTCAGGCGTTGAGTCGGACCGCCGACGCTGATGGCGGCCACAACCTGACCGCTCAGGTCGCGAACGGGCGCAGCAATGCCGCGCATACCGGCTTCCGACTCTTCGTCGTCCATCGAGAAACCTTCGACGCGAATCTGTTCGAGCACCTTGAGCAGGGCGGCCGAACTCGTGTTGGTGTTCAGCGTGCGCGCCACGAGACCTTCCTTGATGACGCGGCCGACCACGTCGGGCGCACTGTGCGCGAGCAGGACGAGACCTTCGGAGGTGCAGAAAGCGGGCTTTCGCACCCCGATGTATGACCGCACCCGGATGGCCTGATTGCTCTCGAGGTTGAACAGATAAATGATGCTTGTGCCGTCGAGGATGGCGAGGTGAACAGTCTCATCGGTCTTCTCTCTCAATTCGTGAAGGAACGGCAGCGCCTGGGTGGACACGGTGAGCCGCCGGCGCACGAGCGCGCCGAGCGCGAACAGCTCGATCCCCAGCCGATAGCGGCCATTCTCCAGGTTCTGCTCGAGCAGCCCCTCGGCAAGCAACGTTGTGGCAAGCCGGTGCGCGGTGCTCTTGGCGAGCTTCAGCCGCTTGGCGAGCGTGCTGATACCGATTTCCGGCTCTTCCTCCGAAAATGCCTTGAGCACGCGGACAGCCGCGGTGACCGACGACAGCCGTCCCTCTGCAGGACTTTCAACCGCCGCTTCCTTCGAGCGCTGCGCCTCAGATGCATTCGTTGCCATAGACTTTACCTCAAAAGTTATTGAATGGAACATCGTTCCGTATAAGAGAACATTGTGCAGTTTTTGGCACGATATGTCCAGTCGCGGTCGCGACTCCTCGTAAGGACGAAAGTGTTGCGGTATGCCAAATGATAATCGTTCCAAGGCGACTGGGCGAATCATCGAAAAAGCTCCCACAGGCCCGCGCGGCTTGGTTCACGCCTCGCAGAGGCAGCACCACTCGTAATGTTCTCAGGGCTTACCCTGGCTGAATATTTCTTGACACAGATCAATGGAAATTGCCAAATACGACCGCTCACAAATAGGAACGACGTTCCGTATAAAGGAACGTTAAGCGAGTAATGCGGGAGCGATGCCGGCCGACGGGGACGGCGCGCGTATAGCGTGGGGTGGAGGTGGCAGGCGGTAGGGATGCCAGCTTGCGAACACCGCCTGACACAGGTTTGTTCAGCGCAGTTGCATCACAAAAACACGAGGAGATAGCAGGATGCGAGCAGGACTGTTGGGGCTTTTGGCGGCATTGGGTTTAACCTTTACCGGCGCCGCGTATGCGCAAAGTAGTGTCACGCTGTTTGGCCTGATGGACAACGGCGTCAGCTACATCAGCAACGAGCACGGGCACGGCCTCGTGAAGGCCAATGACGGCGTGTTCACGCCGAATCTGTGGGGCATCAAGGGTACCGAAGATCTGGGTGGCGGACTCAGGGCGATCTTTCAGTTGACCGACCAGTTCTCGGTCAACACGGGCAGCATCACACCCGGTCAGCAACTGTTCTCGAAGACGTCGTATATCGGCTTGCAGGACGACCGCTTCGGGACGTTCACCATGGGTAGCCAGTACGACTTCATGGCGATGTCGTTGTGGGCATCGGGTATCGACACGGCCGACGACGGCGGCTTCTTCTTCGGCTTTCCGGCGGGTCCGTTCCAGCGTCTCGGCATTCCGAACAACCCCACGGGCGAACTCGACTGGGATCGCAGCGAGGGCACGGCGATCGCGAATACGGTCAAGTATCTGAGCCCATCGCTGGGCGGTTTGACGGTTGGCGCGATGTATGGATTCGGCAACGTGGCGGGGTCGGTGGGCACGGGCAATTCATCTAGCTTCGGGCTGGACTATCTGGTGGGCAATCTGAAGCTCGGCGCGGCCTATACCGACGTGAAGTATGTCGTAACAGGCGGGCCTCAGGTGAGCATACGCAACTGGGGTGTGGGCGCCTTGTACACGTTCGACAACATCACGCTGCACGGACTGATCACGACCGTGCACAACATGGGTAACAGTGCGGCCGCGGCTGAAATGTCAGGGGGTGTGCGCTGGCAATTCACCCCGACGTGGATGTTGAGCGGCGAGTACATGTATCTGAAAGGCAATACGTTTCTCGACAACAATCACGCCAATCAGGTTGGCGCAACGCTGTTCTATATCCTGTCGAAGCGTACGACGGTTTACGTGAGTTCGATCTATCAGATTGCCAATGAAGGCGCTTCGGCGGAAATCAGCGGCATCACGGATACCGGCCCAGGTTCGAGCAGCAATAGCCAGGCCGTGTTCCGCGTGGGCATTCACACGGTGTTCTGAGCGGTGGGGGGAAGCCTCGCGCAACGCTTCTGCAGGTTGCGCGGGGTAATGCCCAGGCGTGGCTCATGCGTGTCTCAGGCGTAAGGCGTGCCCGCCATTGCGGCTTTCAGGCCAACAGTTCCCTTATCAACCATGGCGAGAAAGGTGGCTTTCGCTTTCTCGCTATCGCGACTCTGGCGAAAGCTCTGGTGACCCTGGGTGAAGGCCACGGTCCACGTGGCCAGGAACAGACCGGCTGCCAGATGAGCGTCGCGATCGGCAGGTTCCAGCCCTGCGCATTCGGATAACGCCACCGTCAGGAATTGCGCGAGCTCGTCGCGTATCGCTCTCGCCCGAGCCTTGAGCGTCTCGCTGTTTTCGATCGTCTCCACGAAGCCCAGGCTCCTGGCAGAGAATTCGACGAAAGGACTCCGGTCCGCAACCAGCCGGTGAGCGAGCAGTCGCAGCGCCTCGATCGGCGTGACGCGCGGATGGCGCTGCCGCAACGCTTCGCGCAGCATCTCGCGTCCCTCTTCGTCGCGATCGAAGAACATGTCCTCCTTGCGCGGGAAGTGATTGAAGACCGTCATCCGTCCAACGTCGGCCGCCGCCGCGATCTCGTCCACCGTCACATTCTCGAAGCCCCGTTCGAAGAAAAGGCGCGTGGCTGCATCTGATATGCCTTGTCGCGTGGCGAGGCGTTTACGGGATCGACGGTCGGGCGGTGTTGACATATTGTGATTTGTAGCATAATTTATGTACCAAGTACATATTTGGACTTAGTACATGATAGAGTCATTTGACGCCGATGTTGTCGTCGTGGGAGCCGGGCCAACTGGGCTCCTTACCGCCATTGAGCTGTCACTAGGTGGCGTGCGCGTCCTCGTGCTGGAGCGCCTGGCTGTGCCGAGCATGGTAACAAAGGCGTTGGGGATCGGAGCGCTTGGAACCGAGGCGTTGCAGCGTCGTGGGATGGTCTCCGCAATCGCCGCCGCAGAGGAGCGCACCTTCGCGGTAATGAAGAAACTCACGGAGCAGAACGGACCGGACGCGCGGGGTCGAGGCTCCAGGTTCAGTGGCCATTTCGCGGGGCTGTCCCTGATCCGGAAGGACGCGCAGAGAGAGCCGGAACGGCGTGCTCACCCGGTGGATCAGCAGGCTGTCGAAGCCATGCTCGCCGAACGCGCGCGCGCTCTTGAGATCGAGGTGCGCCGCGAGTGCGATGTAACCCGCGTTGTCCAGCAGGAAGACGGCGTCGAGGTGGAGTGGACTTCTCCATCAGGCACGGACCATATCCGCTGCGCCTACCTTGTCGGTTGCGACGGAGGGCGCAGCGCGATCCGCAAGATGGCCGGTTTTGACTTCCCCGGCACGGCGCCAACAATGACGATGTACCAGGCGAGTGTCGAGATCGACTATCCCGAACGCCTGTTGCCCGGAGGGTGGCGTCGCACATCGGGTGGTGTGTTCTCCTATGGGTTTCTCCCCAATCGGCTGGTTATGCTGGATTTCAGCGGTCCGCCAGAAGATCGCGAGGCGCCGGTCACACGTGAGGAGGTCGAATCCGTACTACGCCGCATCAGCGGCACGGACGTCTGTGTCAAAGCGCTTGAAAGCGGCAGCCGATGGACGGACAACACCCGGCTTGCGGATACCTACCGCCGCGGCAGGGTGCTGCTTGCCGGCGATGCGGCGCATATCCACTCGCCGTTTGGTGGTCAGGGTCTTAGCCTTGGGCTCGTGGACGCTGCAAACCTCGGCTGGAAGCTCGCTGCGGTGATTCGTGGCGAGAAGCCCGAGAGCCTGCTCGATACCTACACGGCCGAGCGGCGACCGGTCGCCGAAGGCGTTCTGGCGAACACGCTTGCCCAGGCCGCCATCATGCGGCCCGATCCACAGGCGGGTGCAATGCGCGGCATCGTGGCGAACCTCATGCAATTCGATGACGTCAACCGCTTCATCGGCGAGATTATGAGCGGTCTTGCCAGCCGTTACGATCTCGGCTCGGAGCGGGACGAGGTTGGACGGCTGATTGGCGACAAGCCGATCAGTCACGGCGATGCCAGCGTCTCGCTCTACGACGCCATGCAGGATGGGATGGGCGTGCTTCTCGACGCGTCAATCGACGGAAAAGCGACGAGGCTCGTGACAGCGAGCACGCAGAGGATACGCTGCGTCGCTGTCGATACAGGACCTTCGATGCTGATCCGCCCCGACGCCTGCATTGCCTGGGCCGCTGAGGATGGCAGCACGGACGGACTGGAGGAAGCGCTCCGGCGCTGGTTCATCCCGACACGGGACGACGGCTTACCCTTGCGCTAGACCCGCAACGCCGCGCGCAACTTTTCCGGCGATAGCGGCAAATCCCTGAAGCGCTGCCCGGTCGCGTTGGCAATCGCATTCGCGAGTGCTGCCGACATCGGTCCTTGCGATGCTTCGCCAACCCCGAGAAACGGGGTGCCCGGCCGGTCGATCAGATCGACATCGAGCACTTTCGGCACGGAAGAAAAGCGCAGGATCGGATAGGCGCTCCAGTCGAAACTCGTGATGTTGTGCTCGTCGAAGGTCGTGGCTTCGAACAGCGTCCAGCTGGCCGATTGCAGGATGCCGCCTTCGATCTGATTGCGCACGCCATCGGGGTTCACGATCTGCCCGCAATCGAGCGCGCTCGCGACGCGTTCTATCGTCACGTAACCGGTCTCGCGTTCTATCGAGATTTCGACAGCCAGAGCGCAGTACGCCATCAGGTTCTTGTACTTCGCGAAGGCAAAGCCGACGCCGCGTGACGGCGCGCCGGTGTGTGCGAGATGTGGCCAGCCGAAACGTTGCGCCGCACGTTCGATCACGGCATGTGCGCGTGGATCGTCCAGATGCTTCAGCCGGAACGCGACCGGGTCGGCGTGCGCAGCAAGCGCGAGTTCGTCGATGAAGCTCTCGATCGAAAAGATGTTGTGATACGCGCCGAGCGAGCGCATCGCCGACACGCGGATCGGCATGTCGGGTAAAAAATGATGCTGCACGTACAAGTTGGGCACGCGATACAACGGAATGCTGTTGCGGTCGCCGCCGCCTTCAGGCATCGGAATCGGCTTCGGTGGCGCGGGCGTGAAGGGTTTCGACAAAGACCATGTCGGCATGAAGCGCCCGGCGTTTTCGATGCGGTTGTTATGCGTATTGCTCCAGAGCTCGTACTTCCAGTCGACGATCTGCCCGCTTGCATCGAGTGACGCGGAGACATTACTCGACATCGCCGGTCCGAA
>NZ_JAMFSB010000146.1 GCF_026225065.1 Paraburkholderia sp.
AAGCAGCGGCTCATGACGCGGCACCCCATGAAGGAGCGGTCGCGCGCGAAGTGGAAGAGCACGAGGCCGCAGCACAGAACGCAGCAGAGAGCGAAACAGCGGCGTACGAACCGGCCGGGCATGACGCCTCAGCCGCCGACACCCCGCCGCCCGCCACAAGCGAACTCCCTTCCGAGGCGCCTGGACAATCGCCGTGGTCGGAAAGCGAGCACGCTTCCGCGCCTACCCCCTTCGAAGACACAACCCCCCCGGCGGATCACGCCCCGGCCGCAGAACCCGGGACCGACGCATTGCGTCCGGACCAGTTCCACCCGGCGGTCGAGCATCCGAATCATCCTGCACCGGCCGACCCGCATCAATGGACCGAGCCCGCGGAGCATCCCGCTGACGAAAGCTCTGTCGCAGAGCCGCCTGAACGCCACGAACCGCCGCATCCGCAGATCGATTTCGGTGCACCGGCGCCGCTTGGCGAGCCGCAAGCGGGGTCGCCGTTCGGCCAACATCCCGCCGAGCCGTCGCTCGATCACACTGGAACCCCACAGCCGCTTTCCGCGCCGCCGCAGCTTGAGTCGCAGTGGGGCGAACCACTGACGGCCGAGGTATCCGAACCGGCATCGCACGAAGAGCCGCTGGCGCCCGAGGCATTCCAACCGGCATCGCACGAAGAGCCGCTGGCACGCGGGGCATTCCAACCGGCGCCGTACGAAGAACCATCCGCGCCCGAGGCATTCGAACAGGCATCGCACGAGACAACGCCTGCCCATCAGCAACCGGACGCGCCGCACTTCGAGGAAAACGCATCCCCAGAGCATCCCCTCAACGACACCGCGGCTGAGCCGGTCGCCGCCAGCAGCTTCCCCCGCGACGCAGTCGATGCATTCGGCAGCCTCGACATGGGTTTGCCGCCGCGGGTCGAGCCTGCCACACCGGTGACGCCACCTGCTTCGCTGTCGACGCAACCGGTAGTCGAGCCCGAAATCACCGCGCAGCACGCCTTAATGCACGGCTCTGCAGGCTCGCTCCCTGCCGCCGAAGAAATCGCCGCTGGCACGGCGGGCCCAGCAGCCGTCGCCGGGCTAGGCGCCGCCGGCTTCGGCGCACTGAATCTGGACTTCGATCTGGAATTGCCGCCGAGTCCCGCGCAGCCGCTGCCGTCGTTCACGCCGCATGACCTGATCCGGATTGCCCGCAACAAGCTTGATCTGGCCTCCGAATACATCGAACTGGGCGATCTGGCTGGCGCGCGAGCGCTGATCCAGGAAGTGATCGATACGAACGACGCTGCCACGCGTACCGAAGCGCGAGCGTTGCTGTCGACGCTGCGGCCGTTGTCGTAAGGCCTGCCGTGACGCGGATTGCACTAGGAATCCAGTACGACGGCTCGGCCTTTTGCGGCTGGCAGTCGCAGCCGCACGGCAAGACGGTTCAGGACACGCTCGAACGGGCGCTCCAGGAATTTGCGCAGACGCCCCTGCAGACGGTGGTGGCCGGCCGTACTGATACCGGTGTGCATGGCCTCGGACAGGTCGTGCATTTCGACACCGAACTGGACCGCACGGACTTCTCGTGGGTGCGTGGCACCAACGCGTTTCTGCCCAAAACGGTCGCAGTGCAGTGGGCGAAACCGATGCCGGACACGTTCCACGCGCGTTTTTCGGCCTTCGAGCGCACCTATTACTACGCGCTATACGTCCATCCGGTGCGCTCGCCGATGCAGACCGATCGCGCCGGCTGGGTGCACACACCGCTCGACGTCGAGGCGATGCGCGCCGCCGCCGCTTACCTGATCGGCCAGCACGATTTCTCGGCGTTCCGCTCGTCAGAGTGTCAGGCGAAAACACCGGTCAAGCACCTGCACCAGATCGACGTGCGGCAGCAGGGCGACTTCATCCACTTCCGCTTCCGCGCCAACGCATTCCTCCATCACATGGTGCGTAATCTGATGGGCTGTCTCGTGGCCGTTGGACGTGGGCGTCATCCTGCCTCGTGGATGGCCGATGTGTTGGCGAGCCGTGATCGCAATCAGGCCGCGCCCACTTTCATGCCTGACGGCCTGTATCTCGCGCAAGTGGGCTATCCTCAGGAATTCGCGGTGCCCGCTGCGCAGGCGGCCAGTGTGCCGTGGAGCACCGTCTGGACCGACTCATTGCAATCATGAATTCAACCACCCTGAACCAGCCGGCCGCGGCCGGCGCACCCCAGCACCAAGGTGCGACGCAAGCCGCGGCGCCCCATCGGACTCGCATCAAGCTGTGCGGGCTGTCGAAGCCCGAGGACGTGGCTCACGCCATCGACCTCGGCGCGGACGCGATCGGCCTGGTGTTCTATCCGCCCAGTTCGCGCTCGATCAACGTGGCCCAGGCACTCGAACTCGTACGGGACGTGCCGCCGTTCGTGTCGGTAGTGGGTCTGTTCGTGAACGCGTCGCCCGAATGGATACGCGAAGTGGTGAGCAACGTTCCGCTCACCCTGCTACAGTTCCACGGCGACGAGACGCCTCGGCAATGCGAGGCGCTCGCCAGCGTTGCGGGTTTGCCTTGGTTGCGCGCTTTGCGGGTTGAGGCCGATACTCAGCAAGCCGATTTGGTAAAATCGGCGCTTAACTATGCAGCAGCCAGCGCTCTTCTGTTCGACACCCATGTCGAAGGCTACGGCGGCGGCGGGAAGGTTTTCGATTGGTCACTTATTCCAGCAGAGCTCGCGCGTCGGGCCGTTTTGAGTGGTGGGTTGAACGCGCAAAACGTCAGTGATGCGATTCATCGCGTGCGCCCGTACGCGGTCGATGTCTCGAGCGGCATCGAAGTAGCGGGCGCCAAGGGCGTCAAAGATCACGCCCGGATGGCGGCGTTCGTACGCGCGGTGCGCGCAGCGGACGCAGAGTGATTCCGCCGGAGCTGGCCTCGCATGAAGCGGGCCGCCCGGCACACTGAGAAGAGTGACAACATGTATAACTTGCCCGATGAACGAGGCCATTTCGGCCAATTTGGCGGCGTATTCGTTGCTGAAACGTTGGTTCACGCACTCAACGAGCTGCGTGAAGCCTACGAAAAATTCCAGAAAGACCCCGAGTTCGTTGCTGAATACGAACGCGAACTGAAGCACTTCGTTGGCCGTCCTTCCCCCATTTATCACGCCCAGCGCTGGAGCGAACTGCTCGGCGGCGCGCAGGTCTTCCTCAAGCGTGAGGACCTGAATCACACCGGCGCGCACAAGATCAACAATGTGATCGGACAGGCCCTGCTCGCCAAACGCATGGGCAAGAAGCGCGTGATCGCGGAAACCGGCGCGGGTCAGCATGGGGTTGCGACGGCGACGATTGCGGCCCGCTTCGGCATGGAGTGCGTGGTCTACATGGGCTCGGAAGACGTACGCCGGCAGGCCGCCAACGTGTATCGCATGAAGTTGCTTGGCGCTACCGTCGTGCCGGTCGAATCGGGATCCAAAACGCTGAAAGACTCGCTCAACGAAGCGATGCGTGACTGGGTCACGAACGTCGAAAGCACCTTCTATATCATCGGCACGGTCGCGGGTCCGCATCCGTATCCGATGATGGTGCGCGATTTCCAGCGTGTGATCGGCGATGAGTGCAAGGTACAGATGCCGGAAATGGTCGGCCGTCAGCCGGATGCGATAATTGCCTGTGTGGGCGGCGGATCGAACGCAATGGGCATCTTTTACCCGTATATCGACGACAAAGACATCCAGTTGATCGGCGTTGAAGCCGCCGGCGACGGTCTCGATACGGGGCGTCATGCGGCATCGTTGATCGGCGGCAGCCCAGGCGTCTTGCACGGTAACCGTACCTACCTGCTGCAGGACGAAAACGGCCAGATCATCGAGACGCATTCGGTGTCCGCGGGTCTGGACTATCCGGGTGTCGGCCCGGA
Source organism: Paraburkholderia sp. (assembly GCF_026225065.1). Classification (GTDB taxonomy): domain Bacteria; phylum Pseudomonadota; class Gammaproteobacteria; order Burkholderiales; family Burkholderiaceae; genus Paraburkholderia. The sequence goes on from NZ_JAMFSB010000146.1 coordinate 3,888, forward strand.
ACACGCCTGGCTGCACGAAACTGGCCGTGCGCAATACGTTGGCATCACCGACGAAGAAGCGCTCAAGGCGTTCCACGATTGCTGCCGGATCGAAGGCATTATTCCGGCGCTCGAATCGAGCCACGCGCTGGCCTATGCGGCCAAACTCGCGCCGACCTTGCCGAAAGACAAGTACCTTCTGGTGAACCTGTCGGGCCGCGGCGACAAGGACATGCACACGGTCGCTGAGCGATCGGGTATCACGTTCTGAGCGCCGCGACGATGCGCGACGAGTTCGACGAGCCGCAACCGGCAATCGACGGCCCCCAGGCTGGAGCGGCCGAGGCTGCGATGGCTGGGGGCGCGTTAGCCGAAGCCGACACGCCCCAGGTCGAAGCAACCGAGACGCCGGCAACGGCGTCCCCGGCTGCTTTGCCTGTGGTGCCGGCCGGTATTCAGCTCTTGAACCGCGATTTTCTGACCGATGTGGCGAACCTGCCGGATGCTTCAATCGACCTGATCCTGGCCGACCCTCCGTATGGGCTCGGCAAGGACTACGGCAACGACTCCGATATGCGCTCGGGCGACGACTTTATCGCCTGGACGCGTAGCTGGCTTGAGCTGGCGATCCCCAAGCTCAAGCCGTCCGGTTCGCTGTATATCTTTTGCACGTGGCAGTACGCGCCGGAAATCTTCTCCTTTCTGAAGACGCGTCTCACGATGGTCAACGAGATCATCTGGGACCGGCGCGTGCCGAGCATGGGCGGCACCACCCGCCGCTTCACGTCCGTGCATGACAACATCGGCTTTTTCGCGGTGGCGAAGGACTACTACTTCGATCTCGATCCCGTCCGTATCCCGTACGATGCCGTCACGAAGAAGGCGCGTTCGCGCAAGTTGTTCGAGGGCAGCAAGTGGCTGGAGCAAGGCTATAACCCGAAGGACGTCTGGTCTGTGTCGCGCCTGCATCGGCAGCACGCCGAGCGGGTCGATCATCCGACCCAGAAACCTCTGGAAATCGTCGAGCGCATGGTGCTCGCGAGCTGCCCGCCGGGCGGCCGCGTGCTTGACCCGTTCATGGGTAGCGGCACCACCGCAGTCGCTTGCGCACGGCAGAAGCGCGAATTCGTCGGCTATGAAATCAATGAAAGTTACTGCGCGATAGCGCGTGAACGCGTCAGCGCGGCCGCGCCGGTTGCGCTGACCGAACCCATCGCGCCCGTTGCATCCGTGGATGCTGAGACCTGAATTGGCACCCCGGGTGCGATTGCAGTGCCGAACGGGGTCGAAAAATCAGGAAACAAGCTCCAAAAGCGACGAACGCGCAGCTAACTATTTTCGAGAAAATTTCCATGTCCCGTATCAAGAGCACATTTGCAGCATTGACTGCACAAGGCAAGAAAGGATTGATCCCGTTCATGACGGCTGGCGATCCAGACCCGGCTCGCACTGTCGAATTCATGCACGCGCTCGCCGCCGGCGGTGCGGATGTGATCGAATTAGGCGTGCCGTTCTCCGACCCGATGGCTGACGGCCCGGTCATCCAGGCATCCTCGGAGCGCGCACTGGCGCATGGCGTCTCGCTGCGTCACGTGCTGGCCGACGTGAAGCGGTTCCGCGAGCGCGACGACAAGACGCCGGTGGTGCTGATGGGCTATGCCAATCCGATTGAACGGATGGGCATCGAAGCATTCGCTGCGGCGGCGCAGGATGCGGGCGTAGATGGCGTGCTGGTAGTCGACTATCCACCGGAAGAATCGGTGATCTTCGCCGAAAAGATGCGGTCTTCGGGCATCGATCCGATTTTCCTGTTGGCCCCCACGTCGACCGACGACCGCATCGCCGAAGTCGGCAAAATCGCCAGTGGCTACGTCTACTACGTGTCGCTGAAAGGGGTCACCGGAGCGGCAAATCTGGACGTTTCCAGCATCGCGAGTAAAATCCCGGCCATCAAGTCGCGCGTCCCCCTGCCGGTGGGCGTCGGTTTCGGCATCCGGGACGCCCAGACGGCGCGCTCGGTAGCCGAAGTCTCCGATGCCGTCGTGATCGGCAGTCGTATCGTGCAATTGCTCGAAAAAGCCGCACCGGAGACAGCCGCAGAGACGCTGACGCGTTTCATTGCGGATATCCGCGAGGCGCTCGACAGCATTGGCGCGACCGCCCGATAACCGTAATTTTTTGTCTGCTGTAGGCTTGCGGCGGGGTTTTATCCCCGCCGTCATTGCGTACCGAAGACCTGGAAGGAATCACCATGAGCTGGCTCGACAAGCTGTTGCCGCCCAAAATCAAGCAAACCGATCCGAAGAACCGTAAGGGGATTCCGGAAGGCCTGTGGATCAAGTGCCCGTCGTGCGAAGCGGTGTTGTACCGCAACGACGTCGAGGCCAATCTGCACGTGTGCCCGAAGTGCGACCACCACATGCGCATCGGCGCACGTGAGCGGCTCGACGGCCTGCTCGATCCGGAAGGCCGCTACGAAATCGGCCAGGAGATCCTGCCGGTCGACGCGCTCAAGTTCAAGGACAGCCGCAAGTATCCGGACCGCCTGAAAGAGGCGATGGAAGAAACCGACGAAACCGACGCCATGGTCGTCGTGGGCGGTGCGATTCACACACTGCCGTGCGTAGTGGCCTGCTTCGAGTTCTCGTTCATGGGCGGCTCGATGGGCTCGGTGGTCGGCGAGCGCTTCGCGCGCGGCGCGCAGAACGCGCTCGAGCAGAATGTGCCGTTTATCTGCTTCACCGCTTCGGGCGGCGCGCGGATGCAGGAAAGCCTGTTGTCGCTGATGCAGATGGCCAAGACCACGGCGATGCTGACCAAGCTGTCCGACGCCAAGCTGCCGTTCATCTCGGTGCTGACCGACCCGACCATGGGTGGCGTGTCGGCGAGTTTCGCGTTCCTCGGCGACGTGGTGATCGCTGAGCCGAAAGCGCTGATCGGTTTTGCCGGCCCACGCGTGATCGAACAGACTGTGCGCGAAAAGCTGCCGGAAGGCTTCCAGCGTGCCGAATTCCTGATGACGAAGGGTGCAATCGACATGATCGTCGACCGTCGCAAGCTGCGTGAGGAAATCGCGCGCCTGATGGCGCTGCTGTCCCGCCAGCCGGCTGACGCGGTAGCCTAAGCGAACGCAACGAAATCAACGAACGCAACCGCCACACAAGCCTTCGATGCCGTGCCACACAGCACGGCAGAGCAAAAAACAGCGCGCCGCGAGAGGTCATCAAGCGGCGCGCAGTCATTTCCGGGATAATCGCGGTCTCGCGCAAGTTCGCAACACCGCCTAACCGACGCATCCGATGACCACCACATTCCCCACCCTCGACGCCTGGCTCAAGCACCTCGAATCTGCGCATCCGGTTGGTATCGACATGGGGCTGACGCGGATCAGCAAAGTGCGCGACGCGCTGCAACTGTCGTTCGACTGCCCGGTGATCACTGTGGGCGGCACCAACGGCAAAGGCTCGACGTGCGCGATCCTCGAAACGATCCTGCTGCGCGCGGGTTACCGCGTGGGTTGCCACACGTCCCCCCATCTCCTCACGTTCAACGAACGGGCGAGGGTGAACGGCGAAGTTGCGAGCGACGCCGACCTGCTGTCGCATTTCGAAGCGGTCGAAGCGGCGCGCCTGAGCCTCGCGGAACCGGTATCGTTGACGTACTTCGAATTCACGACGCTGGCCATCATGCATCTGTTCGCCTCGCGGGGGCTGGATGCGGTGATTCTGGAAGTGGGCCTCGGTGGACGCCTCGACGCGGTCAATATCCTCGATGCCGATTGCGCGATCGTCACGAGCATCGACATCGATCACACCGAATACCTTGGCGATACGCGCGAGAAAATCGGCTTCGAGAAAGCCGGCATTTTCCGCTCCGGCAGGCCCGCGATCTGCGCCGATCCGGTGCCGCCGCAAACGTTGATCGACCATGCAGAAGCGATCGGCGCTGATCTATGGCTCTTCGGCCGCGATTTTCGCTATGAAGGCCAAGCTGGCAGTGAGCGTCAGCAATGGAGCTATGTGGGCCGTACGCTGCGCCGCTCAGCGCTCGCCTACCCGGCGCTGCGCGGCGCGAATCAGCTGATCAATACCTCTGCCGCGCTGGCGGGCCTCGAGGCTTTGCGCGACCGTCTGCCGGTCTCGGCGCAAGACATCCGTCTCGGTCTGGCGAACGTCGAACTGGCGGGCCGTTTTCAGGTGCTGCCGGGCAAACCGGCCATTGTCCTCGATGTTGGACACAACCCACATGCCGCCGCAGTTTTATCGCAGAATCTCGGCAATATGGGTTATTTTCCGTACACGTATGCCGTATTTGGCGCGATGCACGACAAGGACATCGCTGGCGTGATCGAACACCTGAAAGGCGAAGTGGCCCATTGGTGCGTGACCGATCTGGCGAGCCCGCGGGCGGCGTCCGCTGAGTTTCTCGAGACCACCTTGCGCGAGTGTGGTGTGACCGATGGCCCCGATAGCAGCATCACGCGGTTCGAATCGCCGGCCGAGGCTTTCCAAGACGCGCTAAAACGGGCCTCGGAGAATGATAGAATCGTGGTTTTCGGCAGTTTCTATACGGTAGCCGGCGTAATGGCCTACCGTAAATCGCAGCAACACTGAACGGGCGGCAGCCTCGAACCAAGCCATTCATGGGAATTTTCTCGTTCGGCAAGAAAGACGACGCGCCTACCCGGCGTGGCGCAAATACGAGTTCCACCCGGGCCGCCCGTGGCGAGCGCGTGGAGCGGCGAACCACCCGCCGCACGGAACGGCCTGACGCTGATGCAATGCTGCTCGACCCTACGCTGCCGGAAAAGCAGCGTGCGCGTCGCCGCCTGGTAGGCGCAATCGCCATGGTGGTCGCAGCCGTCGTGATCCTGCCCATGGTGCTGGATTCGCATCCGAAGCCTGTGACGGACGATATCGCCATCGATATCCCCACCCGTCCGGCGCCCAAAGCGGCCGCCGCCGATGAAGACACCCAGGCAGGTGTCGCACCTGATAATCCGGCCGCAGATAGCGCAAACACCGCGCTTGCAGCTTCCGGCGTAGCGCCGACTGCCGCGGCACCCGCTGCGACGAACACCATGACGCAGCAGGGCATGACCGCTGCACCGGCGCAAGCTGGCAAGAACAGCAAGCCGCAGGCGTCCGCTGTGGCGTCGACGCAAGCGCCTGCTTCGAAGAAACCGCCTAAACCGGCCGCCGCGCCGACTCAAAGCGCCGCTAACACGAACAATACGAACACCACCGCAGCCGCGACCACGAGCAACCCCGATGCAGCTGCCGCAGACGCCGATTCCGGCACGCCTGCCTCGCCGCCAGGTAGCCGTTTCGCGGTGCAACTGGGTTCGTTCCCGGACGACGCCAGCGCGAAAGCCTGGGCATCCAAGTTGAAAGCGGCAGGAGTGCCCGCATATACCGAGCACAGGAAGCAGGCCGACGGCACGAGCCGTACGCTGCTGCGCGCAGGCCCGTTCGCTGACCGGGCGGCTGCGTCGGCCGCGATCGCGAAGGTTCGCGAAGCTGGCCTGACGTCGGGCTCGAACAACGGCTCGGCACAGTAAGTCAGCGATGTTCACTGCCTTCGACTACGCTGTAATGGCGGTGATCGGTTTGTCGGCCCTGAGGGGCGGTTGGCGCGGTTTTCTGTCCGAGATATTCGGGCTGATTGGCTGGGTTGCAGCGTTTTTGATTGCCTGCCATTTCGTCGGCTATGTGGTGCCGTATATGCCCGCCAGGTGGCCGGGTGGCGCCTTGACTCAATGGCTGCTGGCTTTCGCGTTGCTGATCATCGGCGTGATGCTGGTGGTGGGCGTGGCTAACGCGCTACTGAGCCGGCTCGTGCAGGCCTCCGGTTTGAGCGGTGTGGACCGCTCGCTGGGTTTGATGTTCGGCCTCGTTCGCGGGGTCATCCTGGTGCTGATTCTGGTCGCCCTCGCAGGCCTGACCGAACTGCCCCAGCAGGAATTCTGGCGCAACGCCTTGTTGCGGCCCTACGCGGTCCAAGGCGTGCACGAACTGAAACCGCTGCTCCCCGAGACACTCGCTGCTTACGTCCGTGTGTGACGATCACAAGCCGGCGAGGCGTTGCAGGAAGTACGCAGGACATCGGCGCGACCCGGATGCTTCCCCGGCACCGGCCGCCGTCACGAATTTCGTACCTTTGAAGGACATGCCATGTGCGGCATCGTAGGCGTAGTTTCCCAATCCCCAGTCAATCAGCTGATCTATGACAGCCTGCTGCTCCTGCAGCACCGCGGTCAGGACGCAGCCGGCATTGCAACGGCGGACGGCAGCAATTTCCACATGCATAAGGCCAACGGCATGGTGCGCGACGTGTTCCGCACGCGCAACATGCGCAGCCTGCCCGGCACCACCGGCATCGGCCAGGTGCGTTACCCGACGGCTGGCTCCGCGTCGAGCGAAGAAGAGGCCCAACCGTTCTACGTGAATGCGCCGTTCGGCATCATCCTCGCTCACAACGGCAATCTGACCAACTGGCAGCAGCTGAAAGAGGAGATGTTCCGGGTCGATCGCCGCCACATCAACACCAATTCCGATACCGAAGTGCTGCTCAACGTGCTCGCGCACGAACTGCAGCTTTCCACGTCCGGCCTGCAAATCGATCCGGCATCTGTATTCAAGGCGGTCTCGGGTGTGCATCGCCGCGTGCACGGTTCGTATGCGATCGTTTCGCTCATTGCCGGCTACGGCCTGCTGGCGTTCCGCGATCCGTTCGGCATCCGTCCGCTGTGTCTCGGCAAGCAGGAAACGGCGCATGGCGTCGAGTGGATCGTGGCTTCGGAATCGGTAGCCATTGAAGGTATCGGCTTCGAATTCGTGCGCGACGTGGCGCCGGGCGAAGCGCTGTTCATCGACGTCGAAGGCAATCTGCACTCGCAACAGTGCGCAACGAACGCGAGCCTGAACCCGTGTATTTTCGAACTCGTGTACCTCGCGCGTCCGGACTCGGTGCTCGATGGCGTGCCGGTCTACAACGTGCGTCTGCGCATGGGCGATTACCTCGCGGAGAAGATCCGGCGTGAACTGCCGGACGTACCGATCGACGTGGTGATGCCGATTCCCGATTCGTCGCGTCCCGCTGCGATGCAGGTCGCCAAGAAGCTTGGTGTCGAGTATCGCGAAGGCTTCTTCAAGAACCGCTACGTTGGCCGCACCTTTATCATGCCGGGCCAGGCCGTGCGCAAGAAGTCGGTGCGCCAGAAGCTCAATGCGATGGCGATCGAATTCAAGGGCAAGAACGTGCTGATCGTGGACGACTCGATCGTGCGCGGCACCACCTCGCACGAAATCGTGCAGATGGCGCGTTTTGCCGGCGCGAACAAGGTCATCTTCGCCTCGGCAGCGCCGCCTGTGAAATTCCCGAACGTCTACGGTATCGACATGCCGACGCGCGGCGAACTGGTCGCCCACGGCCGTACCGATGATGAAGTCGCACGCATGATCGGTGCGGATCACCTCGTGTATCAGGACGTTGATGCACTCAAGCAGGCTGTGCGCGACATCAACCCGGCGCTGAAGGAATTCGAAGCGTCGTGCTTCGACGGCAACTACATCACCGGCGACGTCACCACCGAGTACCTCGACCGCATCGAAACCGCGCGTCTCGCACCGTCCGCGCAATCGGACCGCGACACTGCCAGCGAAGCAATGGATGGCGGTGCAGCGCGTTCGCAACTGCACCTGCAATTGTCGGTGGAGTAATCCATCGCACGGGGCGCGTGCGGGCGGTGCACATGCACGCCGCGCGCCACGCATGTTAGGATGATGGCTTGCGTCGATTTGAACTCAGCTTGCGGACGCGGGGCAACCCAAAACAGCTAAAGCGAACGGTGGAAATGTAGCAACCGTCCGCCGCCGCTCCAGCTTTCCCCCGCACATGAAGCCCGCTTATGCCGACGCAAAGCGGGCTTTTTTGTTGCCGGCGCGTTTGACGTTCATTCAGCCTGATGATGAACGTGAAGCGGCAAACGCCGGTCTGGAAAACGTGGCAACACGTGACGACACGTGGAAAATGGAACTAGAACCAACATGGACGACTCCCTGAACTTCGACACCCTCGCAGTCCGCTCGGGCACGCTGCGCAGCGACTTCAACGAGCATTCGGAAGCGATTTTCCTGACGTCGAGCTTTGTGTTCACAAGCGCTGCCGACGCCGCCGAGCGCTTCAAGAACTCCGAGGACAATTACACGTACTCGCGCTTCACCAACCCTACGGTCACGATGTTCCAGGACCGTCTGGCTGCGCTCGAAGGCGGCGAGGCGTGCATCGCGACGGCCTCGGGCATGAGCGCGATCATGTCGGTGGTGATGTCGGCGTTGCAGGCGGGCGATCACCTCGTCAGCTCGCGGAGCCTGTTCGGTTCGACGCTCGGCATGTTCTCGCAGATCTTCAGCAAGTTCGGCATCGTGACTACGTTTGTCGATCCGACGGATCTGGACGCGTGGAAAGAAGCCGTGCGTCCCGAGACGAAGATGTTCTTCCTCGAAACGCCGTCGAATCCGCTGACCGAGATCGCCGATATCGAAGCGATCGGCAAGATTGCGAAGGCGTCGAACGCGCTGTTCGTGGTCGACAACTGTTTCTGCAGCCCGGCGCTGCAGCAGCCGTTGAAGCTCGGCGCGGACGTCGTGATGCATTCGGCCACCAAGTTCCTCGACGGCCAGGGCCGCGTGCTCGGCGGCGCGCTGGTCGGCTCGAAGCAATTCATCATGGAAAAGGTATTTCCGTTCGTGCGCAGCGCTGGACCGACGTTGTCCGCGTTCAATGCATGGGTGTTGCTCAAGGGCATGGAAACGCTGTCGCTTCGGGTTGAAAAGCAGTCGGATAATGCGCTGGAAATCGCGCGCTGGCTGGAAGCGCATCCGGCTGTGAATCGTGTGTTCTATCCGGGGCTGGAGTCGCATCCGCAGTATGAGATTGCCAAACGTCAGCAGAAGGCCGGTGGCGCGGTTGTTTCGTTCGAGTTGAAGGGCGACACGCCCGAAGCACAGCGTGCGAACGCATGGCGCGTGATCGACGGTACGAAGATCTGCTCGATCACCGCCAACCTCGGCGATACGCGCACGACGATCACCCATCCTGCTACGACGACGCATAGCCGCATCACGCCGGAAGCGCGTGCGGCAGCGGGCATTTCGGAAGGGCTGATTCGTCTGGCGGTCGGGCTGGAAAATGCGGGTGACATCCGCAACGATCTGGCGCGCGGTCTGGCAGACTAAATCTTAAGGCGTAAGTTGTGGCCTGTAGCTGGGCTCAATGGCGCACGGCGCGCCATTGACCCGGCGCGAGCCCAAAACGCCGCGTAAAAGCGTGCGTATAGGCGCTCTGATCACCAAAGCCGACTTCAAGTGCGATATCGGTCAGCGAATGCCGTGAATCCGCGAGCAGGGTGATCGAGGTATCGAGCCGCAGACGCTGCAGATAGCGATGCGGTGTCTCGCCGAATGCCTCGATGAACAACTGATGGAAACGCCGCATGCCGAAGCCGCAATGCGTGGCGAGATCGGCGATGCGTAACGGCTCCGACAAATGCGCGCGCAACCAGCGGTCGATGCGTGCGAAGTCGAGACCAGCGCCCGGCGGCCCGCCGAACGTCGCGAATTGCGTGGTGCCGGTATCCGCCAGCATTGCCGCACACAAACGCGCGGCGGCATCCCAGTGAAACCGCCGCGTACTCAGATCGTCGGCGGTCGGCATGCTGCCCGTCGCACCTGCGGCGATGCGATGCACAAGCTGCTTCAACGAAGCATCCACCGACACCGCCCGCGCGCGGTCAAACAAACGCTCCGGCACGGCCAGCGATGCCGCAGGCAAATCGAGCACCAACTGCCGGTTCTCACCGATCCCCGCGTAGTCATGCTGCGCGCCAGCGGGAATCAGCCACGCCGAGCCTGAATCGATCTGCTGGCCGATGCCATCCACCGTCATCACCATCGCGCCGTCGAGCCCCAGCACGACCTGATGAAAGTCGTGCAGATCCGTCGCTTCGATCGCACCATAACGGCGCAACGAAACGCTGGGGGCGGTGACGGCTGCGTGGCTCATCGGCAGGCAAGCTGGGGAAACTTAGACGTCGAGCAGTTCGACTTCGAACACGAGCGTCGCATTCGGCGGAATCACGCCGCCTGCACCGCGCACGCCGTAGCCGAGTTGCGGCGGAATCGTCAGCTTGCGCACGCCACCCACCTTCATGCCCTGCACGCCTTCGTCCCAACCCTTGATGACCATGCCGCCGCCCAGCACGAACGCGAACGGATCGTTACGGTCCTTGCTGGAGTCGAACTTCTGGCCGTCGGTCAACCAGCCCGTGTAGTGGACGCTGACGGTCTGGCCGGCTTTCGCTTCGGCGCCGGTGCCTTCGGTCAGGTCTTCGTATTTGAGGCCGGAATCAGTAGTCACGGTCGACATGAGTTGCTCCTTGAGACAAGTCGTAAAAACCGACATTGTAGGCGTTTGAGGCTGCATCGCCCAGAACACCCGGGTTCTGCCCGGGCATGCGGCTCATGAGCGGACAGTACGACGCATTGGCGGGACAACTGCGTCCTGATTCACGGAGGAGCGTGCCTATAATGGGGACTCTGTCCATCCGTATGCATTGCCTAGAGGGCCCAGATCGTGACAACGTCTTCCACCGGAGCCGGCAGCGGCCAGCAGATCGCTTCCGGCGTCCCTTTGTCCGAACGCACCGCGCATCGGTGCGCGGAGGCTGCGCTGTTCATGCGCGATCACGTGCTGGGGCTGGCCTCGCATGATTTGCGCGGTCCGCTGAATGCGATCCATAGCTGGGCGTATGTGCTCGAACGCAAGATCGACGCCAACGACCCTGCCGCGCAGCGCGCCATCGTCGGCATCCGTAGCGGGGTGGATCAACAGGTCAAGCTGCTGGAATCGATTGTCGATACGACCCGTGCGGGAACGCGCAACCTGGCGCTTGCTCGCTCGCCGTTTCCGTTGCAGGCTTTGTTCTCGGATTCGGCCGACGAAGTGCGTTCGGGACTCGCGAGGTCGCGTGGCGTGTCGGTCGCGTTCGATTCGGGCCTTTCTACCGAGCAGTTCAGCGGCGACCGCGAGCGTCTTGCCGCAGCGCTGTGGCTGATGCTCACGTTCGCGGTCGAAGCGAGCGCGGATGGCGCGAAGGTCACGCTTGCGTCCAGTGCCGACGCCACTGCCTGGCACGCGCTGGTCACGTTCGATGCAAGCCCCGCGGCCCTCGACGATCCTTCGCTGCCGCACCTGCTCGAACCGTTCGCGCGCACCCAGGCGCGCGCGCCGCGCGAAGCGGGCCGGATCGCGTGGGTGCTGGCGCTGTGCAAGCGCGTGGCCGAAGCCCATGGCGGCACCTTCGAGCAAGGCGAGATGCAGGACGACCAACCGGCCACCCTTGCACTGCGCATTCCGCTCGCCGCACCTTAAAGGCACGATGCCGGGCGGCGCTCAAACGTCGCCGCCTGCCATGATGCTTTCATATTACTTTCGTATCTATACTGACGACTTTTGTTGCCGGAGCCTTTTCACTTGACTCAGGTCTTCGCCCTTATCGGTGCGCTGTTGCTCGTTGCGCTCAACGGGTTCTTTGTCGCGGCCGAATTCGGCCTGGTGAAGCTGCGACAAACGCGCGTCAAGGGTCTTGCCGCGCAACATGGTGTGCGCGGCCGCCTGCTGGCGAAGGTGCACGGGCATCTTGACGCATATCTGTCGGCTTGCCAGCTCGGTATCACGCTAGCGTCGCTCGGCCTCGGCTGGATCGGTGAGCCGGCCTTCGCGGATCTGCTGACGCCGGTATTCCGCGTGCTGGGGATCGAATCGGAGAACGTGATCCACGGCGTCTCGCTGTTCTTCGCTTTTTCGTGCATTTCGTTTTTGCATATCGTGGTGGGCGAGCTGGCGCCGAAGTCGCTGGCGATTCGTCAGTCCGAGCGGGTTTCGCTGTGGGCTGCCACGCCGCTCTATGCGTTCTATTGGGCAATGTATCCGGCTATCTGGGTGCTCAACACCAGTGCAAACGCCGTGCTTCGTCTCGCGGGCCTGACGGCGGATCATGGCGGCGACGCGCATTACTCCACGGAAGAACTGAAGCTGATTCTGCGTGGCCGCCATGCCGATATTGCGAGCGGCATCGGCGCGACTGAGGGGGCGTATAGCCAGGACGAATGGAACACGATCGCGCACTCGCTGGACTTCTCGCGCATGACGGTTTCGGATCTGATGCGGCCGGCTCACGAGATGGTCGGACTGCGGCGCGATCTGCCGTTGCGCGAAAACATGCAGGTGGTGGCGCGGCATCGCTTCAGCCGCTATCCGCTGTTTGAAGACGACTCAGGCGAGCGCGTGGCCGGCATGATCCATCTGAAGGATCTGCTGCTGGCGCGCCAGGCGGGAAGCACGCTCGACGATCTCTCGAAGTATGTCCGCCCGGTTCAGTACGTGAAACCCGATATGCCCGCGCTCGAACTGTTTAGGCGGTTTCGCAAGGGCGCGCCGCATATGGCGCTCGTGGGTCACAAGAACTCGGCGCCGATCGGCTTTCTCACGCTCGACAATCTGCTTGGTGCGCTGGTCGGGCAGATTCACGACGAATTCCGCCAGGGCGATGCCGACTGGACGCGGATGGACGACGGCACGCTGATGGGCAAAGGCAGTTTGCCGGTGGTGTCGCTTGAGCGGGCGCTAGGGATCGATATTGACGAGGGACGGGCCGAATCGGTTGGCGGTCTGGTGATTCAGGCGCTCAACGATATTCCGACGGAGGGCAAGCGCGTCGAGTTCGATCGATTTGATATCGTCGTCAAGAAGATGAAGGGGCCGCGCATTCTGCTGGTGCGGGTTTATCCGAAACACTTTGATGATGAGGGTGGTTGAGGGGCGCCTGCTATGGGATATCTGCTTGTACTGTGCGTAGGTCTGCTGGCGGGCATGCTAAGCGGCGTGATTGGCACAGGTTCGTCGATGATGTTGATGCCCGTGCTCGTCATGCTGTTCGGTCCGCAGCAAGCGGTGCCGATCATGGCGATCGCCGCGATCATGGGCAATCTCGGCAAGGTCCTCGCGTGGTGGCGTGAAGTCGACTGGCGGGCCTGCGCGGCATATTGCTCGACTGCGGTGCCGGGGGCGGCGCTCGGCGTGCGTACGCTGCTCGCGTTGCCACCTCATGCGGTCGAACTCGCGCTGGGCGTCTTCTTCCTGGCGATGGTGCCGACACGTCGCTGGCTCGCGCGCCGTTCCATCAAGTTCTCGCTGTTGCATCTCGCCTTGATTGGCGGCGTGGTGGGTTTCCTGACGGGCATCGTGGTTTCAACCGGGCCGATTACCGTGCCAGTGTTCATGTCGTACGGGCTCGTGAAGGGTGCGTTTCTCGCAACTGAGGCCGCGGGCTCATTGGCGGTGTACGGCACGAAGGTCGCCGTATTCAAGCACTTTGGCGCGTTGCCCTTGCATGTAGTGCTCGATGGTCTGATTACCGGTTCGGCGCTGATGGCCGGCTCGTTTGCCGCGCGCTATGTGGTGGTGCGCATGAGTCCGAACACGTTCAAGCTGGTGGTCGACGGCTTGATGTTGTCCTCGGGGCTGTCGCTGTTGTGGGCGGCCGGGCGGTAGCACTCGAGCGTGCGGCAATGGCTGCGGTCGGTGCTTGCCGCCCCTCAGCCAACAGAGGACTCAAACACTCGCCGGTAATTGCCGCCGAGAATCATCCCCACCTCTTCGTTGCTGAAGCCTTCCGCCAACAACGCATCGGCTAACGACGGCAGTTGCTCATAGCTGCGGAACACCGGCGGCAAGATGAACCCGAGCATGTCCGTTCCTAGTCCGACATGTTCGACGCCCACCACATCGGCCATGCGTTTGTAGCCGTGCGCCATGGCCTGCAGATCGGCGAACGTTCCTGAACTCGGCCACACACCGATCACGCCTCCCGTGCCTGCGATCACGCGCGCATGGTCCGGTGTGATAAGGCGGCTACGCGCCGATGGATGCGTCGCCAACGCGGTATGCGAGAGGATGAGCGGCTTCGTCGTCGTGTCGGCGGCGCGCTTGACCAGATCGTAGGTGCCATGCGCGACGTCCACGACAATGCCTAGCTGGTTGCAACGGCGCACCACGTCCGCGCCGAAGTCGGTCAACCCGCCGTGCACCGGCGGCTCGGTCTGGATGTCGCCGAGCTCGTTGACCCGGTAATGCGTGAGTTGCAGATGACGCAGTTGATGCAGCGTGTACGCCTCGTCGACGCGATCGACCTGACCTTCCAGAAAGTCCGCACCCTCAGCGGCGATGATGACGCACGGACCTGCTTTTACATTCGCCGACAGAGAAGCCATGTTCGTCACAACTTGCATCTGCTCGCGTTCAACCAGCTCATGGGCACGTTTGAATTCAGCTTGCCCGAGAGCATATAGTTCGCCATCCTGAGGAATTCGCCATGCTTCGATGCGCTTACGGTCCGCAGTGACGTGAGTCACTGTAGTGTCGGTGACAATGGCGAGGCAGATGACGTTCATGCCGCCCGTACGCATCGGCGTCGCGAGGGGAAGGAAAGGACGATTCGCGCCAATCGCCGGATCGCGCGAGACAATCACGCGTCCGGCGTGACTGTGCATGTCCATGGTCAGCGTGTCGGGAGTGCGCCAGGCGAGCGTGCTGTCCGACGCGTGAGCAGATCCCGATGCAGCGGCGTCCGCGCCTGCGGCATGGACTGCTCCAGCGTCCGGTTTCTCGGTATAACCCGCGAAACGTCCAGGCGCGCAGGCTGCGAGACCCAGCGCGGCACCTGACGCGAGAAACGCGCGACGACTCGCGCTGCGCGGCGCGCGTTCCGGCTGCAAGTCGAGTGGCGTCGCATCAATGAGTTGATAGCGCCAACCCGCGGGATCGTCGATCAGACGTTGCAAGCGGCCCGTGAAAGTGACGGCCCGCTCCTGCAGCGCACAAGGCGCGGCCGCATACACTTCGATGGACGAAAGCGGATCGCGCGGCAAACAACCGCCACAACAAGGAGCATCCGCTGCCAAAAGAAAATAGTCGGCTTTATCCGCTGTGGGATCGAGCGGGATCATCCAGCCGCATAGTTCGACGATCGCGCCTTGCATTGCATCGGCGTCGCCGCTACGGATACTCGACCAGTCCAGCGTCATAGGCATTCCCGCAGTCAAGGTTGCAAGGTAGGCCGTTAGACTCGCTGACAAGCATCAGCTAGCGTGCTAAAGCACTAAGCTCGCGGCACCCCATCCTCTACCAGCACGGCAACTGGCATCGTCGCCAGGGCATCGCGCAGATACAGCACGCGATGGTCCTCGCCTTTGGGTGCGGCGGTGCTCATCCAGTCGAACAGCGCACGTGATGTTAGCTCATCCGGCATCTCGACCGCAGTATCGTCCCACTGTCCTGCATCGACAAGCGGCAAGTCATTACCTGCGTTGAGCAAACCCGCAGCGAGGTGCGTAACGATGATCACGGCCCAGGCGTTGTTGTGCCTGCGCGCAAACGCGACCACATGCGCCGCGTGCTTGCCCGTCACCGTCAGCGGCAGATACGCGCCGTCGCTCAGTAACGAGGGCAGATGCGCACGCAACGACAGCAAGCGCTGTATGACGCCCAGCTTGACGCGTCCACTGCGCCAGTCAGGCAAGAACTCCGATGGCGGCGTCTCACCGAGCCACGCCTGGCGTTGCGCGAAATCGACTGGACGCCGGTTGTCGGGATCGACCAGGCTGAAATCCCACAACTCGGTGCCTTGATACAGATCCGGCACACCTGGCGCCGTGAGCCGGAGCACGGTCTGCTGCAGGCTGTTGATCGCACCTGCCTGGCTAATGCGTGCAACCAGTCTGGAGAGTTCGGCCAGAAAGCCGTCGTGTCGTTGCGGTGCGAGGATATCGAACAGAAAATCGCGGCACGCGTTCTCATACGCTTCGTCAGGCGCCAGCCAGGACGTGCGCAGTTTCGCTTCGCGCAGTGCCTTCAACTGCCATTGCGCGACCCGCTCCGCGAGGGTTTTGACGCCGGCCTCGTCGTCGGGCGAAAGATTGGGCGGCCAGCACCCCACCAGCGTTTGATAAAGCATCGCTTCGGCTGCTGGACCGGGCGCCCGGTCGTGGTCCATCGTGGTCACACTGCCGTCGGGCGCGCGGCGCTGGGGCGCGTTGAGCGTCGACCATGCGCGCAGCGTCGCGCTCCAGTCCTGAGCGATTTCGCTGAGCACCGCGAGACGGGCGCGTACGTCCTCGCCGCGTTTGTGGTCGTGGGTAGCGGTCGCAAGCATCGCGTGCGGGAAACGACGCGCTCGCTCGAGGTTCGATGTATGAAACTGCTCGACCGAAATGGCGAACTCGCCCGGGTCGGAACCCACCTCGTTGCGTGACAACAGGCGGCCATAGCGATAGCACGCCGTATCCTCGACCGCTTTTGCGGCCACCGGCGCGGTCAGTTGCGAAAACAGCGTCTGCGCAGTGCGGCGCGACGATCCCGAGTGACTGAGCGGCGCGTTGTTCGGGCCAGGCTGCGCGTTGGCGGCCGAGCGAACCGGCGCGGCGTCCTCAGCCGCGCTGCCGCCTAACCAGGCGTCGACCTGTTCCAGCACGGCATGATCGGCAGGCGAGAGCGTCTGCTTCGCCCCAGCCAGCGCCTGGTTGTAATAGACGTTGTCAGCTTCGGTACGCAGACCGTTCTGCGGATATACGCGATACACGGGGAAGTGCACCACGAGTTCGGTCAGCACGCGGCGCAATGCTGTGAACGTAAAGTCGCGCGTACCAAGCGAATCGCGTGCGATCCGGTGCAATGCCCGCGCTGCGCGGTCCAGTTCTG
Organism: Paraburkholderia sp.; assembly: GCF_026225065.1. Classification (GTDB taxonomy): domain Bacteria; phylum Pseudomonadota; class Gammaproteobacteria; order Burkholderiales; family Burkholderiaceae; genus Paraburkholderia. Next base: position 20,685 of record NZ_JAMFSB010000146.1, read on the forward strand.
CCGAGAGGTTCTCCGCGAGAATCTTGCGTCGTGCCAACATCGCTTCATCGGCGAAATTCGCACTCCTTCCGCTCAGCTCGGCCCATGTCGTAGCGAGCGGTTCGGCGCCGGCCGGATCGTGCAGCAGGGCGCCGACGTCAGTCATAAAGTCATAGCCGGTGGTGCCGTGGACGGGCCAGTCGTCGCGCAACGACTCGCCGCGGCCGAGGATCTTCTCGACCACGATATACGGTTCGCCTTCGCGCAATTCGTTGAGCCGCTGCCGCAGCCGCTGGCAGTATTCGCGCGGCTCGGCGAGGCCGTCCACGTGGTCGATCCGCACGCCGTCGATGACGCCTTCGGCATAGAGGCGAAACGGCAGCGCATGCACCGCGTCGAACACCTCGGGCCGTTCGACGCGCACGCCTGCCAGTGTGCTGATGTCGAAGAAACGCCGCCAGTTCACTTCGTCCGACGCTGTGCGCCACCACGCGAGCCGGAAGTGCTGCCGTTCCAGCAGACGATGCAGCCGATCCCGTGCGGCCGGCTCAGCGAGCGCATAGTTTGCCAGCGCCGCGTCGATCGCCGCCGTGCCGTTCTGCGCGACGAACTCCCGCAGCAACTCGCGCGCTTCGGCGGCGCGGGGCTGGTCTGCGGGCTGCGTGGTCAAGCCCTGGAAGCGCTCGGCGAGTGCACCCAGATCGGCGCGTTCGGCGCTTTGCAGAATTGACGGGTAGTCGATTGGACAGACGGGTCCCACGTGAGGTCCATAGCTCACGTAGAAGCGTCCCGTATCGGCCGCGAAGTGCAGTTCGATCCGGCCGGCCGCGAGCTCGTCGCCGTACGGTGCGCCGAGGCACGGCATCAGCACCTTACCGCGCAACGCTGGATCGGGCGAATGCCAGTCGATGTCGAAATGCCGTGCATAGGCGCTATGCCGTCCCCACTCGAGAATATCGAGCCACCACGCGTTGCTCGACTCGCCCACACCCATATGATTCGGCACCACGTCGATAATCAGTCCCATGCCGCGTTCGCGCAGTTTGTCGACGAGTCGTTTGAGGCCCGCTTCGCCGCCGCATTCGGCGCTCACCTGGGTGTAGTCGACCGTGTCGTAGCCGTGCATCGAACCTGGCTCGGCTGTCGTGATCGGCGACGCGTACAGATGGCTGACACCGAGCGCAGCAAAGTACTCGACGTGTGCGAGCGCATCATCGAACGTGAAGTCCTTGTGGAACTGAAGCCGGAGTGTGGAACGCGGGACTGTCATGGTGTGTCGGGCCCCGAAGAAGCGTTAGCGGAATCAGAAGCTGACGCGGCAGAAGCCGGAGCCGCGGCGCTGCGCGCCCGGTCGACCGCAAGCAGGCGGTCGCTGAAGGCCGGCTCGTCGAACAGCTCATCGATCGGCAGCACGAGACGCCGGCGCCAGTTCGGATGCTCGTCGATTGAGCCCGGAAGGTTCGGTTGATCTTCGAGCGCGAGCAGATCCTCGAGCGGATACGTGACGAGCGGTGACGGCGTGGCGGCGACGAAGGCCAGTGCTTCATCCACCGGTGCTGATTCAGGTGGCGGCGCTGGGACGCCGTGCGGGGCGACACCGGCCCACTGGAACGCATCCCACAGGGCAGCGCGATCGCTGGCGCGCTCGGCCAGTGCCACTTCGACGGGATCGCGCCCATCGGCGCGCGGCAGGGTCTGTCCAATCTGATTGCGCCACACGATATCCGCGCCGCGCCACCAGCCGGTAACGGTGGGCAAATCGTGCGTGGTGGTGGTCGCCACTGCGGTCCGGTCCCAGTCGCGTGGCATCTTGAACCCGTTGCCCGCTCCGCTGCCTTCGAACCACAGCACACGAATGCCCTCGATGCCATGCTCTTCGAGCCGTTCGCGGAAGCCAGGCGGCACCGTGCCAAGGTCCTCGCCGATCACAATCGAACGATGGCGCCACGATTCGAGCGCGATCAGCCGCAGCATGTCTTCGAGCGGATAGCGCAGATAGGCGCCGTTGGCCGCGCTTTCGCCGTCTGGCACGAGCCACAGCCGCCGCAGACCGAGAATGTGGTCGATGCGCACGCCGCCCGCGTGTGCAAACGCGGCGCGCAGCATGTCGATGAACGCCGAGAAGCCCTGGGTGCGCATGGCACGCGGCGAGAACGTGGTGAGCCCCCACGCCTGGCCGGCCTGGTTGAACAGATCCGGCGGTGCACCGACCGACACGCCTTGCAGCATGTCGTCGCGATACGACCACGCATGGCTGCCAGCGCTGTCGCAGCCGACGGCAAGGTCCGCGATCAGGCCGATCGCCATCCCCGCATCGCGGGCCGCATGCTGGGCATGCGAGAGTCCCTTGGCGGCGAGCCATTGCAGGAACAGATAAAACTCCACCTCATGCCGGTTCGCGTTGGCGAACGCTTCAACTTCCGCGCCGCGCGGATCGCGCAACGCCTCGGGCCAATTGCGCCAGTGACCGTTAGGCTCGGCTTGAGCAAGCTGCACTGCCTGCAACGCTTCGAAGCGCGCGTGATCTTCCAGCGAGCGGCCGCCCTTCACGCAGAACGCGTTGAATTCGAGCGCACGCGGTGCATCCTGAGCGCGATCGTGCACGCAGAACTGCTCGAACAATGTGCGCAACACCTTCAGTTTCAGTCGGACCGCCTGCGGCCAGTCGATCAGGTTCAGCCTTTCGAGCTGCATCCACGTATCGCCGGCCTGGGCAGCTTCAATCGCAGCGCGCGCCGCTTCCGCGCCGAACACAGCTTCGACGTCGATATGCGTGACGTTGAGCCACAAGCGCGACGACGGCGAATACGGGCTGAAGCGCTCCGGTTCGGCGCTGAACATTGCATGCGTGGGGCTGACGGCAAGTGCGTGGGCGCCGCGCTTCGCACTTTCGATGGCGAGACGCGACAGCGCGGAGTAGTCGCCAATACCGCCATCGCCGGTGCGGCGCAAGCCGTAGATCTGTGCGGCCACGCCCCACAACGGCGGCATTGCCTCCTTGCGCGACGCCTGCCATGCATCCGCCACCGTATAGCAGCGTGCTGGCGCGACCGCGAGCGTGACGCGGTGGTCGTTGATGATGAGCGTGTGGTAACCGGGCTCATCGATCGGTGACAGCAGCGCCGCCTCGCCTTTCGGCGCGGTGAAGCGGCCATCGATCTGCGAGCCGCTTTCGAGTTCGACCCGATAGTGGCTGCCGGATTTGATCGCGGCCAGCGGCAGCGCGATGCCGCGCTCGCATTCGGCCGTCATCAGCGGTGGCAGCTTGCGGCCGGACAGTTCTGCTTCGAGCGCGGCGGTGCTCTGGCGCGTCTGGGTCGCGTTGCCGCAGGGCAAGCCCATGCGTTCGAGCAGCACGGCGAGTGTGCTTTCGGGCACGCGCTGGGTAACGTGGTGCGCGTTTTGCCACTCGACTTCGAAGCCCGCGCGGGCGGCGAGGCTGTCGATCGAACCGGCGGGGCGACGAGCGGGGCTCATGCGTGCCACTCCCGTTCTATCACCTTGCGCGCATCGTGGGTGTTGGCGTATTCGCAGACGTCGCCAGTCACCCATGCGATGCACGTATACGACGGCAACTGATGGCCCGCGATACGATCGCGTGCACGAGGCGGGGTTTCGAAGATCACTTTGCCTGAGGGTATGTCGGGAAGCGTCACGTCGTCGGAGCCCAGATTGAGCGCAATGGAAAGCGTTTCGCCATCGTCAAGCCGCCAGCGAGCGACAAGCGCGGTGGTGTCGCTGCCGTCCTGCGCCGTGAGCACGCTTGTACCGAGCGCTTTTGAATGCTCAAGGCGCGGCGTAACGAGTTTTGCGCGCACGGCGAGCGCGGATTTGTAGAAGTGCATCCAGTCGAGTCGGTCCTGAGCGTTAGGGTGCGCAGCGTTATCCACGGGCGGTGACGACGCAGCGAAGGTCTGCGGCGAGTTCGGATCGGGAATCTGCGCGCGGCGCTTTTCGTCGCTAAAGGAAGCGAAGCGCGCGAACTCGCGTCGCCGTCCTTCGCGCACAGCGTCGGCGAGGTCGCCGGCGTAATCGGTGAAGAACAGGAATGGCTGGTCGGAGCCGAATTCCTCGTCCATAAACAGCAGTGGAATTTGCGGCGATAACAGCAATAGGGCGGTAGCAGCACGCAGTGCGTCCGGCGAACTCAGTTTGCGCAGACGCTCGCCAAAGGCACGGTTGCCGATCTGGTCGTGATTCTGCAGGAACATCACGAACGAAGTGGGCGATACATGTCCGCTCGGTTCGCCGCGCGGCTTGCCGTCGTGGATCGGAGATGGTTCGCCCTGGTACGCAAAGCCTTCGCTGAGCACGCGCGCCAGTTTGCGGATCGGCTGATCCGCAAACGCGTGGTAATAGCCTTCGGTCTCGCCGGTCAGCAGCACGTGCAGGGTGTTGTGCGCATCGTCGTTCCACTGGGCATCGAAATACGTTTCGAGCAGGCTGGCCGAGTTGTGCTCGTTTTCGAGCACCAGATGCACGTGACGACCATGCCGCACCTTCGCGCGAATATGGTCCGAGAGATCGCGTAGCCACTCGTGATTGTCGATCGCGTGCACGGCGTCGAAGCGCAGGCCATCGAAGCGATATTCATTGATCCAGTAGAGCGCGTTGTCGCAGAAGAAATCGCTGACTTCCGTGCGATTGAAATCGATAGCCGGTCCCCAAGGCGTATGCGTGCCTTCGCGAAAGAACGGCTTGGCATACTGGTGCAGATAATTGCCGTCAGGGCCGAAGTGGTTGTAGACGACGTCGAGGAATACATTGAGACCGAGACCGTGGGCCGCGTCGATCAGCGCTTTCAACTCGTCAGGGCGGCCATAGGCCGAATCAGGAGCGTAAGGCAGCACGCCGTCATAGCCCCAGTTTCGCTCACCCGGAAAATCGTTTAGCGGCATCAACTCAATGGCTGTCACGCCCAGTTCGGCAATCGCAGGCAGACGTTTCATCACGCCGGCATAGCCGCCGAGCGTGCCGACATGCAACTCGTACAGGACGGTCTCTTCCCACGGCCGGCCATGCCAATGCGCGTGCTGCCAGGTGTAAGCACGCGGATCGATCACTTCGCTCGGACCATGCACGTCCTGCGGCTGGAAGCGCGAAGCAGGATCGGGCACGGCCAGCTCACCATCGAGCCGGTAGCGATACAAGGTACCCGCGCCGCAATCGGCCTCAGTTTCGAACCAGCCGTTACCGGTCG
>NZ_JAMFSB010000147.1 GCF_026225065.1 Paraburkholderia sp.
GATGCTCAGTCCTTGCTGATGTTGAAGCCGGCTTCTGACGCGAGCACCTATATTGCGGGCAAGGATCTGCCGTTGGAGCAAACCATCGCCATTATGTCGGGCAGATTGGCGGACCTGGGCATGAAGATTGAAATCGCTTCGTGGCGCACTATCGTTCCCAATGTGTGGTCGCTGCATATCCGCGATGCGCACTCGCCGATGTGTTTTACCAATGGCAAGGGAGCGACCAAAGAAAGCGCGTTGGCGTCAGCGTTGGGAGAGTTTATCGAGCGCCTGAATTGCAACCATTTCTATGGTGGTGCGTTTTGGGGCGAAGACATCGCCAACGCGGAGTTCGTACATTACCCGAACGAGCGCTGGTTCAAGCCCGGCCGTAAGGATGCGCTGCCGGCTGAGATTCTGGATGCGTACTGTCTGGAGATTTACAACCCCGACGGCGAGTTGCGTGGCTCGCATCTGGTCGACACCAACTCCGGCAACGTGCAGCGCGGTATCTGTTCGCTGCCGTTCGTGCGGCAGTCGGACGGCGAAGTGGTGTACTTTCCGTCCAACCTGATCGAAAACCTGTACGTCAGCAATGGCATGAGTGCCGGTAATACGCTGGCCGAAGCGCAGGTGCAATGTCTGTCCGAAATTTTCGAACGGGCGGTGAAGCGCGAAATTCTGGAAGGTGAAATCGCACTGCCTGATGTGCCGCACGAAGTGCTGGCGAAATACCCTGGCATTCTGGCCGGGATTCAGGGATTGGAAGAGCAGGGCTTTCCGGTGCTGGTAAAGGACGCGTCGCTGGGTGGGACCTATCCGGTGATGTGCGTCACCTTGATGAACCCGCGCACAGGCGGTGTCTTTGCCTCGTTCGGCGCGCACCCAAGCTTCGAGGTCGCTCTGGAACGAAGTCTAACGGAATTGCTACAGGGGCGCAGTTTTGAAGGCCTGAACGATTTACCTCAGCCCACCTTTGTCAGTAACGCCGTGACTGAACCCAATAACTTTGTTGAGCACTTCATCGATTCCAGCGGTGTGGTGTCGTGGCGCTTTTTCAGCGCCAAAGCGAATTTCGAGTTTGTTGAGTGGGATTTTTCTGGCCAGGGTGGAAACTCCAACTCCGACGAAGCAGCAACCTTGTTCGGCATTCTCGAAGACATGGGCAAAGAATCTTACATGGCGGTGTATGACCAACTGGGTGCCGTCGCCTGCCGGATTCTGGTGCCCGATTATTCGGAAGTTTACCCGGTAGAAGATTTGATCTGGGACAACACAAACAAGGCGCTGCTGTTCCGCGCCGATATTTTGAACTTGCATCGACTGGACGATGCCGCGCTGGCAGCCCTGCTTGAGCGGTTGGAGAACAGTGAGCTGGACGAGCACTCCGATATCGCCACTTTGATCGGCATCGAATTTGACGAGAATACGGACTGGGGGCAGCTAACAGTTCTCGAGTTGAAGCTGCTGATTCAGCTCGCCTTGCAGCAATTCGAGGAGGCGCAAGAACTGGTGGGCGCATTCCTGCAGTACAACGACAACACGGTCGAGCGCGGATTGTTTTACCAGGCCCTGAATGTGGTGCTAGAGGTGCTGCTCGATGACGACCTGGAACTGGACGACTACGTGGTCAACTTACGTCGGATGTTTGGCAACGCCCGGATGGACGCGGTAATGGGGGCCGTGGACGGCAGCGTGCGATTCTTCGGGCTCACGCCAACGAGTATGAAGCTGGAGGGTCTCGATAGGCACCACCGCCTGATCGACAGCTACAAAAAATTGCATAAGGCGCGGGCCAACGTGGCGGTTACAGCCAGTTAGGGTGACGAGTCATGGCTGGGAGGGATAACCACCATGAATTTAACCCGCAATTTACCCGCAAAACTGGCGGAAGCAGGCGGATTCCTTTGGATGAGATCGGACAGACTGTCATGCGCCGGATGCGCGACTGGAACGAATGTAAAGAGCCTCAACCATTCGCAGTAGCCCCTTACCAGAAAGCCTCCCGAGCGTTCTATGTATTGGTGGTGGGACGCTTCATAGACTCCGCGCAGTGCAAACCACGGTATGTGCGGTAAGTCGTGATGCACAGCATGATAGTTGTTGTTCAAAAACAGCAGACGCCAGAACCACGCAGCTTCGTTGAGCACGGTGCGGTGCTCGACAGCTTCGGCTACACGATGCTCGTGGAACGAGCGGACCGAACTCAACGACAACGCGCCGTAGCCGATGCCGAGCATAAACAGCCACACAGGTATTCCGCAAGCTGTGTGCAGCCACCACGCAAGGCCGCCGAGGGATGCGCCATGGGCGAGCCACAACGGGACCTCGCGCCAGTCGCCACGACCGACCTTGCGCATCGCGTCGATGGTCGTCGCAGCGATCGCGAAGGCCGGCCCTACCAGCAAGCGCCCGACAAACGTATTGCGTAACATCAGCAGCGCGCGTGTCGCGGTGCCTGCACGTTGCCACGTTTCGCCGGTGACGAAGTAGCTTTCCGGGTCGTGCTCGGGGCGTGTCAAATGCACGTCGTCGTGATGGCGCAGATGCGAATTGCGGTAGATGCCATACGGGAACCAGACGGCGAGCGGGGCGAAACCGAGAAGGCCGTTGACGAGGCGCGAACGCGTAGGGTGGCCGTGTAGCAATTCGTGCTGCAAGGACATATACCAGGCGCTCAACAACGCCAGCAGACCGGTGGTGAGCGGCAGCCCCAGGCTACGCGCGTGCGTCGCGATGCCGAACCATCCGACGTAAATCGTGACGATCAACACCCAGGTCGGCCATTCTGTGCGCCATGTCCAGCTCGCGCTCATGCGCGCCAAGGCTTCGCGTTGCTTGTCGTCGAGGTAAATCGCCATCGGCAGAGTACGGGTCGGGCCGGATCAGGATGCAGGGGGCGTCAGAAGACGCGTTAAAACCGATCCTACGGGGAGCTGCATCTGCGACGAACCAATTTGTTTCGCAAAGCATCTGCGAAAAAGCGCTTAGGACGGTGGCGCGGGGTGTCGGGGCCCGCTGTCCCCGCGCCGTGTTACCGGTTAGTATCAGAGCACGAACGTTAAAATATTCGAGTTCTGATACTTCCAATACGTCTGATACCCATGCACAAACCGGCCGCCACACACGATCGATCCGACGTACCCCGCATTGGCGAGGGCAAGCGCGGTGAGGAGGGGTATATCGGCTACCTGCTGCGTCAGGCGGGGGGCGCTCACCGGTTGCGCATGGAGCGGGCGTTGGCCGACCTCGGCGTGACGCCGCCGCAGTTCACGGTGTTGACGATGCTGGTGGCGTACCCCGGGTTATCGAATGCGGACGTTGCCCGCCTCGCCATGCTCACGCCGCAAACCGTCAGCGTGATCGTCGCGAACCTGTTGCGCAGCGGCGCAATCGCCCGGCGGCCTCATGCAGTTCACGGCCGCATTCAGCATATCGATGTCACGGAGGCCGGCAAGGCGCTGCTCAAGCAATGCCGCTCGCGCGTGAAAGCGATCGAGCAGCAGATTCTCGCGGGTTTCAACGCTGCAGAGGAGAGTGTGATTCGCCGCTGGTTGGTGAGTGTCGCTGTTGATGGCGGTTCGAACGAGGCCGAGTGAGCTTGGCTGACGAGCGAGGTTGACCAGGTGGCCGCCAGCTACGCAGAAGCCAACTACGCGTTAATGAGCGGCGGCCAGATGGCAGGCATGATCGAGCAAGCCTTCAGCGGTGCCGCTGCCATTGTCCACGTCCAGTCCGCTATTGAGCACGAGCCAGCCGTCCTGGTCGGCAGAAGGTCCTGCGCCGGTGACGAGGATCGTCTGCGTCGCCATCGACTGCGAGTCCGGGTGATCGCGCGCAACGATGCGGAACGGGTCGTTGTCTTGCGACAGACTGGTGACGTGCATGATCCGGTAGCGAGCGCCGTCTATCGTCTCCCAGTGCCATTGGCCAGGCTGATCATGGCGGTAAGGCGCCAGCGCGTCGATGATATCCGTGCGCATGCAATCCATATGAATATGCAGTTGCTGTTGCGAACGGCGATACTCCGAATTGATTTCCAGTCCGAACTGATCGGCGGCGAGTGGTTGCTTCAGCGATGCTTCCACGGTATTGCGTGAGCTCCAGCCGTCGGCCCAATAATCCGGCGCATTGGGCGCGACGATGCTCGGGCTTTCGATGCCGGTGACGCGCTCAGTCGGAATCAGCAGATGCTGGCTGCGGCCGCTGATGTCTTTCAGAATCGCGTAGTGGCCAGCCAGGTCCACGCTCGTGCATTGACCAGGATGGCCGCTGGCGCGCGCTTCGGGCACGCATTGTCCGCCGACGATTTTCCATAGCGCGTCAGGATCGGCCGCAGCAAGCTCGGCGCAACTGCTTGCTACGACAGCGACTGCCACCAGAGCGGCCGCCTTGGCCATCGCGAGACGTGCGCGGCCGCTAAAGTTCCTTCCGGTCTGGACCGTGCGAGCTGACTCGCGCAAGCGGCCGTCAGCGGCCGCTGAGCCTCTCCGCGCGCGCATCAAAGCGTCGGCGCCGGTAGCGCGCCGAGCAACTGCTCTAACGCCACGCCGATGGCCAGCAGCCGCCGGTCGCTTCCCAGCGGGCCGTCTAGTGCGAGACCGACCGGCAAACCTTCAGCGGTCAAGCCTGCAGCCAGCGACAGGCCCGGAATGCCCGCGTTGCTAGCCGGCTGGACGTTGCGCAGATAAGCGTCCATTTCGTCGATGGGTGCGCCGCCGTTAATCGACACGGCCGACGAACCTGCGAGGTCATCGATCGGCACCGCGGCGAGGCGGGTGGTCGGGAACAACAGTGCATCGAGCTGTTGCGTGGCGAAGGTCTGGGCATACAGTTGCTGAAGCTGTGGCCGCCATACGGTCAGGGCATCCTGATACTCATGTGCGAGCGGGTCGGCGAGCACCGAATCGTAGATGTCGCGTACATCCGGGCTGGCAATACGTGCGGCCAGCTCGGCCAGCGTTTTGACCGGCGCATCGTTGGCGACGAGCCATGCCGGCACATCCACATGCGCTTCGTGAATCGCCACCGCCGAACTGACCTTGCTGCTCAGTTGCAACAACTCGTCCATCCCGACCGGCACCAACGTTACACCAGCCGCCTCGAGCCGCGTCAGCGCGTGCCGTACGACGTCTTCCAGCGCGTACTCCAGTCCGTCCCATAGCGGCGCCGGCAAGCCGACGCGCAGACCGCTCAGCGCAACCTCAGGCAACGGCCCGGCACCGGTCACGACGCCGTCCAGCAGCGCAAGGTCGGCGACATCGCGCGCCATGGGCCCGACGGTATCGCGCGTATGGCTGATTGGGACCACGGCGTCTGGATCGTGATAGCGGCGCTCTGCGCCCCCATCGCCTACCGATGGACGAAAGCCGGCCGTACCGGTCAGCGCCGCAGGAATGCGGATGGAGCCGCTCGTATCGGTGCCGAGTCCGGCCGGCACGATGCGCGCCGCAATGGCGGCGGCGGTGCCGCCCGATGAGCCGCCCGGAATCAGGCCCGGATCGTAAGGGTTGCGCACGTGACCGGCATGCGGCGCGAAATTGGTGCTGGTGATGCCGCACGCGAGCTCGTGCATGTTGGCCTTGCCGAGCACGATCACGCCCGCGTCGAGCAGGCGCTGTACGGTGGGCGCATTGGCGCGCGGCACGAAGTCTTCCAGCGCGGGGGTACCGGCCGAAGTGACGAGCCCTTCCGTATTGATGTTGTCCTTGACGACGATCGGTAGACCCGCAAGCGGTAATGCCGAGCGCGCTTCAGGTGTCATGGCGTCGATCCGCCTGGCCGCATCGAGCGCGCCCTCCATGTTGAGCGCAGTGAGGGCGTTGAGGGTCGAAAGCGCCGCGGCGCGAGCGAGTAACGTGGCGATATAGTCCGTGGCTTTCAGCCGGCCGGTCTGGATCGCAGTCACCGCTTGCGTTGCCGTTAGGGCCAACTGTTCGTCGACGGTCCATGTCATGCGTGAGATCTCCTCGAATGACGCCTATTCTGTCACAGCCATTCCAGACGCGTCATCGAGCAGACCGGCGCATGGCCGTTCTGTTCAGGTCAAACCCAACCGGCACACCAGCTCCCACTGGTGCGTGTCACGTATTGGTCATTGATGGTTGTCGATCCACATGCGTCCCCAGCGGAACGCGTAAGCGACCGCATGTTCTTCGTCGAAGAAATAGTCGAGTGCGTCGAACGAATGTGCCCGGCTCGGATCTGCAGTGGTTTTGCCGATGGTCAGATTCGCGGCGAACAGCCCATTGGGCAGTTGCTGTGCGACCGGAGCGACCTCGTAACCTTTGTATTGGATAGCTTGTCGATTCATGATTTTGGCGATGTTTCTGCCCATGTGCGTTGCAATGGAAGCCAGACGCATAGTGTCGACCGGAGGGTCGGCGGGCAGGAACAAGCGTAGGCGCGGTAGCCTCGCCAGTGAACCAATCATTCGTCGCAAGCAAATTACGCTCGACCTGGAACTGTCTTCGCAATTTCGGATGAGGCGACCCCGGATGCGTCGAGACCACTATCCGGCGCGCCGTGCTGCCTGTCTGTTACTTGGCACACGCAGCGTGTTGGCGCTTTTTTAGGGTTGATTCAGGCGTGTTGTGGCTTTGGCGGCGTATGCCGATGCAGGTAGCGGCGCCGCTTGATTTGCGGCGTGGCGCCGGGGCGCCGCGTACCTTCGCGTGCCTGTTAGCTGGCGAGCGTGAACACCTTGGCCGTGCGGCCCTCGGGCGCTGCACCCCGAGGCACCGACGTGTGCTGCGTACTAAACGCGAGGGCGAACTGCGCGGCCTGCTGGCCGACTGTAGCGAGCTGGTCGACCACTTTCGGGTCGGAGCAGGTATCGACGGTTTCGAAGCGCGTCTCGAGCGTATTGATGCCGGCGCCAAACGGCGTGGGCCAGCCGCGCAAGGCATGCACGATCGAGCGCAGCGACGTCAGCACCGAACCGGCGGCTTGCCAGCCATAGGCCGTGACCACGCAGCCGACTGCACGGCCGTCGAGGTAAGGGCGCTCGTCGGCACGCAGTTCTTCGAGCGTGTCGAGCGCATTCTTCACGAGACCGGAGACGCCGCCATGATAGCCGGGGGTGGCGATGATCAGCGCGTCCGCTTCGCGCACGGCTTCGATCAGTTCGAGCTGTGCGTCGGTCCTTTGAGCGTCTTCAGGAGCGTAGTGCGGCAGGCTATGCAGGAACGTGCCGCCGAACAGGCGGGTGCGCGCACCGGCGGCTTCTGCGCCGCGCAGTGCAAAACCGAGGGCACGCTCGGTCGACGATGCTGCACGCGTGGTGCCGCCGATGCCGATGACAAGTGGCCGGCGTTGGTGATCGAAACTGGTCAACGAAATGCTCCTTCGGTAGCGGTTGCCGGGGGCGCGGCGCAGGGCTGCGCGCAAACTCGCCCGGCAAACGGGACTCAACCCGCGGACTTAAACCGCCATCTTAGTGACCGATACTAGCAGCACGAAGCGACTTTTCGTTCTAACGATATACGCCGGGAGGGTTATCGATGCAGGGGCGCCGCGAAATGCACCTGAAGCGGGCATGGATAAGCAAAGCGAAAACGCTTCGTTGGCTGCGGACGGGAGGCGCCGCTATGATTGGCCCGTCTCCTCCATGACTCACTCCTTGACATGGGTCTCGGCCCCGCTATCGCAAGATGACGGGGCCATTTTTTTGCCACGGCGCAGTCCGGTCGCTTTGCGCAAAACGGGCGAGACGCTTGTGCACGTCCCGTATCACCTTGACGGGAGTCTCCTGCAACTGCTGGTCGTGCAGCGCCAGTAACCGTTCCAGCGCAAGGGCTTCGGCGTCTTCCAGGCGCCAGACATCTGCCCCGGTGGCCCGCGCCGCGCTGCGCTCAAGTGCCTGCTCCGCATGCGCATAGAGCGTGGCGTCAGCCGTGCCGAAGCCCGCTTCCTGCAGATACCAGGCCACGTACAGGACATGAATCAGTTCGCTCAACAGATGACCGTTCCCCGATCCGGCGCGCAACGCTTCCAGTGCGAGATGGCAGCGCAACGACCGCTCTCGGATGGACTGGAGCGTAAGCGGCAGGAGTATGGCTTTCGCTGCCGATTTCCCGCTGGAACCTCGCCGGGCCGGATGTTTTCTTTTATTCATTTTGGGTAAAACTCACAGACTTGCTGGATTTTGAGTCGCGATTTTATATGCGCTCGCTCTCATATTGATTTAATTTTTTGATTTTTAAAAGTCAGGCAGTAAATAATTTCGAGGAAATCCGGAGTCCCTGCGGGAATGACGTGTAATCATCAGGCCGATTTAACTATTCAGAATCATGCATTCCGGGTCGAAAATATTCGAATCGCTTGCGGGGTGAGCTTCTGGCCGATCCGGTCGGGGAAGGCGAACGTGCTGTGTCAAAACGCTGACATAATCGATCGAATATAAGGACCGATTTACATGCGGCATGCATTTTCTATGAAACCCCAGAATACGGCGCCGCCTCGAACGTCGCTCGAATGGCCTTAAGCCTGTTGCGCGTCGGCAACCCGTCCATAAAATTCAAACTGAATTTCCGTGGAGGTTCGATCCATTGTCACATCGATCTGTTACACGGAAAGGGACAACCCCCGTAGGAGACCGATGTGAGCAGCCGAACCACCGCTGTACGCCCCACGATTGCCGCGAAACACCCGTTCGAGAGTTGCTTCATGGACCTTGGAAGCCATTCGGCCGACAAGGCGTTGATCGCACTGACCGACGCTGTGCATGCCGAACAGCGCGACATGAATGCCTACGACTGCATCACCCAGGCGCTGCCCGGCGCGACGCTCAAGCCGGCCCTTGCATTCGGCACGGTGGGCGAGTTGTACCGTTCCTTTACCCGGCCAGCCGAATTCGGCAGGTTGAAGGACATCTGGCGTTTGTGAGGAGCATGAGCAGAGGAGGATGACGGACTCGTTCAACGGCTCGATTTTGACAGCCGGTGGCCGAGCCCCAGGTTGGTCGCGATCTGCCAGGCGTAGACGCGCGAGTACTGCACTCCGAAGCGCGCGGAGATCAGCTCGCGCAAGCGCACGTTGGTCCATGCATCGCTCGGGAAACCGTGTTCGCGCGCGGAGCCGCGCAGTGCGGCAGCGACCCATTCGAGCGCCGCGGCGTCGAGCGCGGACGAGCGGCCACCGACGCTCATCTTCTTCAACGCATCGAGGCCGCCGCTCTCCAGTATGGCCTTGTAGCGTTTGACGGTGGCGGTCGACAGATGAAGGGCGTCGGCCACCGCGCTGACCGAAGAACCCGCCATCAGCATCTGGCCCGCGCTCATGCGCCGGACGACAGTGGGAAGCTCTTCGGTTCGGGAGGGCATAGGTTGACCGTCCGTCAAAGTCCGGGCGCATAGGCAATGCGAGCGTTCCATCTGGAAAACCATGCCCAGCCGTTGTCACTGAACCCAGGAAACGGCCGCACAGGGGCGGATAGCATTACTAATAAATGATTTTTTATTGAATGTGTTGGAATGAGATAAAAATAATTGCGTCTGTGATTTTTTCATTTTTCCTATGAATAAGCGTGCGGGGATGCATAGTTCCGTCAGATTGAAACAATCCTCTCGATTATTTCTTGTTCCGATATCACCTTAATGACGCTTGATGTTCGGCAAGACGTTTGCTAGCATCCAATAACACTTTTACATGGTCTGCAGAATGTTGCAGAAACTCAATCCACACTGGGTTCACCGTCTGCCTGCCGCTTCTCGTTGAGAGACATCGTGCGGCGCTCCATCACCTCATTCTCTTATTTTAATGCGCGAACGATGAAGGATCATGAGGTATCGCCACTTTATCTATTATTTTTTGTCGCGAATTTCAATTTCACCACCATTCTCTGACAGAAAAACATCAATTGTTTTGGAATTCGATATAAATGGATTTGTCCGTTTGACCGTCGATTGACTCCCGGGCGACTGTGGAGTCGGAAATGGCAATTCGCGCTTGAGCACAGGCGCGGATAGAGAGCCGTACAGCAGGCTGCCCGCTTCGAACGCCGGGTCAGTGCAACGTTTCAATGATTTAGGAGAGCATAGTGAACCTGTTTATTTCGCGTCATGACAGCGAGCCTGCCTTGCGGGTGCGGCGCATGGTCCTGATGGGTTCCGCGCTGGCGGCGCTGGTCGGTGCCCCCGTAGTGCTCGCCCAGGCCCCCACGTCCGGGAGCGACGAGCCGGCTCAGACGCAACCAGAGGTGCAGTCGCAGGCTGTCGACGCGCTGAACAAGCTCGGCAACTACCTGCGCAGCCTGAAGAGCTTCCGTATCGAGGCCGATAGCGTGACCGACGCCGTGCTGACGACTGGGCAGAACGTCGGGTTTCTGCATCGCACGGAGATGTCGGTGCAGCGTCCCAACAAGGTCCGGGTTGTCGTTACGGGAAGCCGTGCGCCGAAGGGCCTGATCTACGACGGCCATACCTTCGTCCTGTTCAACGACACCCTTCATTACTACAGCAAGGTGCCGGCGCCGCCCACCATTCGCGAGCTGATCGCAGATGCTGACGACAAGTACGGTGTCCAGCTTCCGCTCGTCGACCTGTTCTACTGGGGCGAGCAGTCTGACGACGAAAAGTCGCTGACTAGCGCGCTGTTTATCGGGCTCGACAAGGTCGAAGGCAAGTGGTGCAACCACTACGCGTATCAGCAGCCGGGCCTCGACTGGGAGCTCTGGATCCAGGCCGGTGCGCGGCCATTGCCATGCCGGTTTGTCGTCACGGATACGACCCAGCCGTCCCGGCCACAGCATGCGGTCAACTATGAGTGGACGGTGAATCCCACCTTCGAAGCTGGGACCTTCACGTTCCATCCGGGCCCTGGCGCGAGGGAGATTCCGATGCGGGCGCCGACTACGACGGGTGACGACCAACAGGGAGATGCGCAATGAAACCACTGATGCGATTGACGGGTATTGCGCTCGCCGTGGTGTTTTCGGCGACCTCGACCTCGACGTTTGCCTTTGGGTTTCGTGGCAGCGCGCGCACCAGCATTCATGGAGGTGGGGGAGGAGGCTTCCATGGTGGCGGTGGCGGTGGCGGCGGAGGAGGTGGCTTTCACGGCGGCGGCGGCAATTTCGGCGGGGCGCAGGGCGGTGGTCCGTCTCA
>NZ_JAMFSB010000148.1 GCF_026225065.1 Paraburkholderia sp.
ACCCGCAGGTGGAGCTATGCCTGGGATGACACGCTGGATAGAGTGCAGGGCGTCGACGACTACGGGCCGACACAGCACGGTGGCATCATTGCCGACAATCTGGTAGCCATAACGGCGATCTACTACGACAGCGTCACGGGCAAGCTGCTTCGCACGTTTGACTGGCCTGTGCTGCAAGGGATCTGGACGTATCGCTATGCGTCCGACACACGGGATCTGGCAGGCATCGACATGGATCGCGCGAAGGCGGATTACACGCGCGATGCGGAGCATCGGCTCACCCAGATTCAGTACCAGGTGAACAGTGACGCGCCGCAGAAGTTTAGCTATGCGTACGACGCGCTGGGACGGCGCAGCCAGGCGACGCTCGCCAATGGCATCACGGTGACTTACACATGGGATGCCGCCAGCCAGCTGACCGGGATCACGTACCGGCACGCCGACGGAAGTCTGCTGGGCGATGTCACCTACGCCTACGACCTAGCGGGTCGACGCACGAAGGCGGGCGGCAGCCTCGCGAAGGTCGATCTGCCGCAAGCGGTGAGCGACACCCAGTACAACGGGGCGAACCAGCTTACGCGCTGGTCGGGCAAGACCTTTACTTATGACCTGAACGGCAACCTTGCGAGCGATGGGGTGAGTCAGTACACCTGGAACGCGCAGGACTTGCTGAGCCAGATCACCGGCGCGGTGACTGCGAGCTTCAGCTATGACTCGTTCGGCCGGCGCAGTGATCGTACGGTCAACGGCCACCGGATGCAGACCGTCTGGATTGGCGATCAGCTCAGTTTCACAGCGCCTGATAACGACCTGACAAAGCGCATCCGTGCGTTCTCCCCGTACCCGGAGAGCGGACCGGACGAACTGACTTACCAGCGTATTGGCGATGATGCGAGCCAGGATCGGTATGTGTTGCGCGACGCGAACAACAATGTGATTGCGTTGACGGACGCGAACCAGCAGAGTCAGACGCAGTATCGGTATCAGCCGTATGGGACGACGACGGCAACGGGGTCGGCGGATGTGAATCCGCAGCAGTACACTGGGCGGGAGAATGATGGGACGGGGCTGTATTACTACCGGAACCGGTATTACAGTCCGGCGACGGCAAGGTTCATCAGTGAAGACCCGATCGGGTGGGCGAGTGGGCAGACGAATGCGTATGCTTATGTGGGTGGGAACCCGGTCCAACTCAATGACCCGTTCGGTCTCGTGTCAACAGGTACGCCGGGCAACAATCAAGCTCAAAACAAACAAGTTAGCGATATCGTTAGGGAGCTTGGTTTGACCAAAGGTCAGCGTCGTAAATTGCATGACGCGATAACTGGTCAAGACTACGGCTACCATGAGATCAAAGGGATAGCGATAGAGATGTTTTGCCCGACCAATAACTAGGCGAAAGTATGTTGCGTGATGACATAAGAGACGCTTTTTCGGAGGTCTGCGGCTTGCCCACCTGGCAGGTCCGGAAAGGCGTCGGATCGTTCCTTACCCTAGAGTACGGTGACCCGCATCTGCGGATTCAGGAACCGCGTTTGTCGCGATCGGAGTTGCCTGAAGTGCGCAAGTCCGCAGATCGTCGTCGAGTAATCGTGTCTGGTCGGTGGCACCTTTGGATCTATATGTGCAACTGGACGATAAGCTCGAATGGCATGCGGCTCGCGGACAACGAGGCGTCGAGCGACGCTATCAATGAAGCATTGCAATATCTCGATGGGCAAATATTGCTGTCGGTCGAGGTCCTGCCGAAAGATGTAAAGACGGTCTTTCGGTTTGATCTTGGCGGGGAGCTTGCAACATGGCCATATCTGGCCGAGGGAGATCGATATGAGGAGCAGTGGCTACTCTACGACTATGAGGCGAAGAAGGTGCGAACGCTTAAAGGTGACGGGACTTGGCTTTGTGAGCCGTTAGATGATTGATCTGTTGCTGCCGTTGCCGCATCGTGTCTAGCTGTACAAGATAAATATTGAATTGCAAATCGTTATATTTGTTGTCTGTCATGGGTTTAAATACAGAGGGGCCGCGCGAGCGGCCCTTCTGCATTTAAAGCGGTGTAATGATGGTCGCGCGGGGCTAGTACTGGAGGGCGGCAATACGGCCCTTCTTATTTGGTGAATTCTAGGTTCGGCTTAGCACCGATCGACTCAGCCACCGTTCTGCTAGGAAAGAACTCGCACAAAGCTTTGATTTGCCGGTCCTGCCGGAAGCAGGTGCCGCTTCTCAGCGGAAGAATAGTCACGGCGCAACCCTCGACCTATGGCAGCGAGATCGAACCAATCATTCTGTGAGCGAGATGAGCCCGCGAGGCGTACATTCACTTTTCAAAAAGAACTACCCCACCATCGATCTGGCAAAGTGCGAATGGAAGCACATCATGCTCGATGGCGAGGTTCGGCGAGATTTGCTTCAGCAATTTCTGTTAACGATCGGTGCCACAGATTTTCTAATACATGTCCATCGAAAACGTGGAGACTTTCTGCCATTCGGAGAAGCGACGGACTTTGTTTGTGAAAACATCTGTAAAGGTTGCATTCGAATCACTGATCGACGATTTGTGCGCTTCGTCATAGTTGCGAGAAACGGCGTAGCCGCCCAGTGGCCGGTTCTTTGATTCTTCGATCTCTAAGCCGCTACGGCACCTACATCGGCAGGGTCTCGGCCCGATTGACGAGAGAAGGCCGGCTGGAGGCGTCATCCAATATCTGCTTTATATGGCTTAGCTAAGACGTTGCCGAAACCGTGGTCGCACCGAGGCAAAAAAATGACGCTCCTTTCAACCAGAGCGCCACCTTCTCTAACCGCCTCCGTTCCTTCTCCGTATCCCCGGCCCAAACGCAAATCCAAACGCGAGCAAGAACAGCGAAACCGCCAGCACAGTATTATTCCCACTCGTCACATACGGCGTATTCCCCGACGTCCCTTGCACCGTGACATCAATCGACCCAACCGTAAAAGGCGCCAGCCGCGCAATCACATTCCCGCGCGCATCAATCGCAGCGGTCGTGCCAGTATTAGTAGCCCGCAACATCGGCCGCCCCGTCTCGAGCGAGCGCATCCGCGCAATCTGCAGATGCTGATCCAGCGCGATCGTGTCACCAAACCAGGCAAGGTTAGTAGAATTAACCAACACCCCGGCCGGCGTATCACTCTCACGAATCGACCGCGCGATTTCCTCGCCGAAAATATCCTCGTAACAGATATCAACCGAAACCGGCTGGTTATGCACAAGGAACGGCTTTTGCACCGGTGCCCCACGCGAGAAATCGCCGAGCGGAATATTCATCAGGTTCACGAACCAGCGGAAACCCCACGGCACGAATTCGCCGAACGGCACGAGATGATGTTTATCGTAGCGATACAACTCATGCGAACCCGGCGTGATGCCGAACGTACTATTCGTATAGTCGACGAGCCGCCCTTCAGGTGTGATGGTGCCGCCAATCGCCCCGAACAGGATCGACGTGCCGGTCGAATCGACAAAGTTGCGCACCGCGGTAGCAAACGGCACCGGCAGTTCCTGGATCAGCACCGGGATCGCCGTCTCCGGCGTCACGATCAGGTCCGCCGGTTTCGCGGTAATCATCTGCTGATATTCGTTGATGGCGGCCACCATGCCGGCCTGTTCGAACTTCATCTCCTGCTTCACGTTGCCTTGCAGCAGCCGCACTTTAAGCGGCGCGTTAGCCGGCACCGTCCACGTGGCCAACGGCAGCAGCATGCCGGCCGCAATCAGTGCCACCGAGACAACAGCGGCAGGCGCAACCCGGGCCACACGCGTTGCGCCCTTGCGCAGCTCTGCAGGCTCACGCACACGCACTACCGCCTGCACGATCAACGCAGCAACCAGCGCCAACATCCAGCCCACGCCGTACACACCCGTCACCGGTGCGAATCCCGCAAGCGGCCCGTCCACCTGCGGATAACCGCTGGCGAGCCATGGAAACCCCGTGAACACGTAGCCGCGCAGCCATTCGCTCACCGCCCACGCACTGGCGAACGCAAACGCGCCATGCCACGTCGGCGAAAACGGCTTGTCGTCGAGCGCGCCGTTTTGCGCATGCCCCGCGCAAAAAGACCACACCCCCGCAGCCAAAGCCGGATATACCGCCAGATACAACGAAAACAGAACCAGCGCCGCCGCAGCCAGTGGCGGCGCCATCCCGCCGTAGTCGTGCATGCTGACGTACAGCCACCACACGCCCGTGACGAAGTTGCCGAAGCCGAACGCTCCACCCG
The DNA here is from genome assembly GCF_026225065.1 of Paraburkholderia sp. GTDB lineage: Bacteria > Pseudomonadota > Gammaproteobacteria > Burkholderiales > Burkholderiaceae > Paraburkholderia. The sequence goes on from NZ_JAMFSB010000148.1 coordinate 4,240, forward strand.
TCAGCGCAGCGCTTTTCCACCCCGTGGTCCGCGTGAGCCACGCGAAGAAAAACGCGAAGATCGCCACTTCGAGCCAGCCGCCGTGCGGCGTCGGCGCGAATGAGAGCGTGTTCGCCGCACCGGCGATCAGTGCGATAAGGTAGTGCCATCGCGGCAGCGTCCGGCCCGGTGCTTGCGCCACCGCGGACGTCACGCCACGGCGCAGACGGGAAGTAATCGGGTCGGCCATTATTGCGCGGTCGTTTTAAGGAAGAGAGAGATCAGGTCTGCACGTGCTGCGCGTCGCGCTCGCGCTGGCCCGCGAGCGGATCGCGGCGTACCAGCAGCATGTGAATCTGCCGCGCGTCGCCGCGCAGGATCTCGAAGATCAGGTCGTCGATGCGCACCTTCTCGCCGCGATGCGGCACGCGCCCGAAGTGATGCGTGACGAGCCCGCCGATCGTGTCGACTTCGTCGTCCGAGTAATGCGTGTTGAACGCTTCGTTGAACTGCTCGATTTCGGTCAGCGCGCGCACGCGGTAGCGCCCGTCCGGCGAGGCGATGATGTTGCCGCTTTCCTCGTCGAAATCGTATTCGTCCTCGATGTCGCCAACGATCTGCTCCAGCACGTCTTCAATCGTGATGAGGCCCGCGACGCCGCCGTATTCATCGACGACGATCGCAATGTGATTATGGTTCACGCGGAAGTCGTGCAGCAGCACGTTCAGGCGCTTGGACTCCGGGATGAACACGGCCGGGCGCAGCATGCCGCGCACGTCGAATTCCTCTTCTGCGTAATAGCGCAGCAGGTCTTTGGCGAGCAGCACGCCGATGATGTTATCGCGATTGCCTTCGAAGACCGGATAGCGCGAGTGCGCTTTCTCCAGCAGGAAAGGGATGAATTCCGCCGGTGTTTCCGCAATGTTGATCGCGTCCATCTGGGCGCGCGGAATCATGATGTCGCGCGCACACAGTTCGGAGACCTGGAAAACGCCTTCGATCATCGACAGCGAATCTGCGTCGATCAGGTTGCGCTCGTGGGCGTCCTGCAGGATTTCCAGAAGTTCGCCGCGGGATTCGGGCTCGGGCGAGATGAAGTCGGTCAGACGCTCAAGCAGGGAGCGTTTTTCCTGTGGTTTGTCGCTAGTTCGGTGTCGACTGGAATACGTGTCGTTCATGGTGGTGCGCCCGGCAAGACTGGGCGCGCTGTTGCAGAGCGTTAAGGATACACCACGCACATGGCAGGACCGTGTCCCCACGGGCTTGCCGGCAGGGACAAAGGGTCGCGCCGCATGCGCAGGGCCTGGTTCAATGCTAACGGATAACGCTGGTCAAAGGGCAGTGGAGCAAAAATCCGTGACGCAAGCTCAGTGTAAGGCCAATCGGAGATTGCAGACGTTCTGGCGCCACGGCTTCACGTTTCCACGCCTCCACGCCTCGCGGCGACGTGCGCGCTGCACAAGCGAACGCCCGTTCGCCAACGTTCGGTAATTCAGCCGCCGTCGCTCTGCGCTTCCCGGCAACGCGCCAGCAGCGCTTCCAGCGCGCGGTCCGGCATGCCGCTCTCGCGCAGCGCGGTTACCGTGCGGCTGACGTAATCAAGCGTCGTGCCGTACCGCCCGCTGGCGCAACCGAACACGGTTTGCACGACCTCGTCGGCCAGTTTGCCAGTGTACGTGGGTATGTCGCGGCGCATCACGAAGGCGAGCGCGTCGACGCGCCGTCCGTCGACGAGATTGCACGGCAGCCAGGCGGGCCGGTAGGAGCCCATTGCCATTTCCCGCCGCCAGAGCGCTTCCAGATGCGGCATCGCGCCCTCGGCGGCCAGCCGGAAGGCGATGCCGGCGCACGAGCCGCCACGGTCGAGCGCCAGCACCAGGCCCGGCTGTTCCGGCGTGCCGCGGTTCACCCGTGACCACAGATACAGGCCGCGGTGATAGCCGTGCACCTTGGAGCGCGTCGCCTCGACCGTCGGCATGCCCGGATTCCAGATCAGCGAGCCATAGCCGAACAGCCAAAGATCGCTTTTCCGGTCCCAGTCGCGCAGCGTGCAGTCGAGTGAGGCGCGCAATTCCTCGTCCGTCAACAGACGCGATTCGCCTAACTCGGGCGGATAGCCGGGGCAGGGTGGGCGGTCGTCGGGTACGGGGTAGGGGGCGCTCACGGCGAATGGCCTACGGGCCTGGTGCGGTTATGGTTCTATTGATAGGGATCGCGGAAGCCGAGCGCGGCGAGGATCTCTGTCTCGATCGCTTCCATTTCCTGCGCTTCTTCTTCGACTTCGTGATCGTAGCCCTGCGCATGCAGTGTGCCGTGGACTAAAAGGTGCGCATAGTGCTCGGCCAGCGTCTTGCCCTGCTCGGCGGCTTCTTTCTCGACCACCGGACAGCACAGGATCAGATCGCCCGTCACCGGATCGTCTTCAGATTCGGCGTAGGCGAAGGTCAGCACGTTGGTCGAATAGTCTTTGCTGCGATACGTGCGGTTCAGCGTGCGGCCTTCTTCGGCGTCGACGAAGCGCACGGTCAGTTCTGCGTCGGCGAAGAGCGCCGCCTTCACCCAGCCGGCCACCGTCGCACGCGGCAGAATCGCCTTGTGCTCCGGCCAGGCCTTGGCGGCGGGAAATTGCACGTTCAACGTTAATTTAGGGGCGCGGCTCATACGTCTGGGCTTTGTTGCGTGCTTAACGGGCGAAGGCGGTATTCAATACGTGGCGGCACGGCCGGCTCAACGTGCGTCGGCGGGGCTGGCGTTCTTCTGCGAGTGCGCGTCGTACGCTTCCACGATGCGCGCCACCAGCGGATGCCGCACCACGTCGGCACTGGTAAACCGCGTCATGGCAATGCCGCGCACGTCCGTCAGCACCTGCTGCGCCTCGATCAGCCCGCTCTTGTGGCCGCGCGGCAAGTCGACCTGGGTCGTATCGCCCGTGACCACGGCCTTCGAGCCGAAGCCGATCCGCGTCAGAAACATTTTCATCTGTTCGGGCGTGGTGTTCTGCGCCTCATCGAGGATGATAAACGCGTGATTCAGCGTGCGGCCGCGCATGTAGGCGAGCGGCGCGATTTCGATCATCTGCCGCTCGAACATCTTGGCGGTTTTGTCGAAACCGAGCAGGTCGTACAGCGCGTCGTACAGCGGACGCAGATACGGGTCCACCTTCTGCGCCAGATCGCCCGGCAGGAAGCCCAGCCGCTCACCCGCTTCCACGGCAGGGCGCGTCAGCACGATGCGTTTGACCTGGTCGCGCTCCAGCGCATCCACGGCGCAGGCCACCGCCAGATACGTCTTGCCCGTGCCCGCCGGGCCGATACCGAAGGTCACGTCGTGCGCGATGATCTGCTTCAGATATTCGCGTTGCGCCGGGGTACGGCCGCGCAGGTCGGCGCGCCGCGTGTACAGCTTCGGGCCGAGTGCTTCGAGGTCTTCCTCGCCGGTGTCGGCCGGTTCGTCGAACGGATGATCCGGGTCGTGGCGAAAGCGCGCGTCCGGGCTTTCGTAGCCGTTGGTGCCATTAGTGCTTTTGCGCGGCGGATGACGCGCTTCGACCAGCGCGAGTTGGATATCGTCCACGGAGAGCGGATCGCGCGCGTTGTTGTAAAAATTTTCGAGGGCGGTGAGCGCCACCTTGGCGCCCCGGCCGCGGATCGAGATGCGGTGACCGCGGCGCTGCAGCGTGACGTCGAGCGCCTGCTCGATCTGCCGCAGATTTTCGTCGAGCGGTCCGCAGAGGTTGGCGAGCCGCACGTTGTCTTCGCGCGGTGCGGTGAATTCCAGATGCTGCTGAGAGGTCTTCAAGGCGTTGGATCGATCCTGTCGGTAGTCAGTACGCTTAATGGGTCGTGGCGGGCGCGTCGTTGTGCATCGCGTCGTGAACCAGCACGAGTTCGCCACGTAGCGAATGTGGGTACGCTTGTACGATTTTCACGTCCACCATCTGGCCAATCAGCCGCGCGTGCGATGCCAACGGCACCGGGAAATTCACCACGCGGTTGTTTTGGGTGCGGCCGGCGAGTTCGTTCGGGTCTTTGCGCGCCGGCCGTTCGACCAGAATACGCTCAACCTTGCCGACCATCGACTCGCTGATGCGCGCGACATTTGCCTCGATCGTGGCCTGCAAATGTTGCAGCCGTTTGAGCTTCACCTCGCGCGGCGTGTCGTCGTGCAGGTTCGCCGCCGGCGTGCCGGGGCGCGGGCTGTAGATGAACGAGAAGCTGGTGTCGTACTTCATCTCGTGAACCAGCGTCATCATCTTGTCGAAATCTTCCTCGGTCTCGCCGGGGAAGCCGACAATCATGTCCGTGGAGAGCGACAGATCCGGGCGGATCGCGCGCAGCTTGCGGATCACCGATTTGTATTCGAGCACGGTGTAGCCGCGCTTCATCGCCATCAGGATGCGGTCGGAGCCGTGCTGCACGGGCAGATGCAGATGGCTCACCAGCTTCGGCACCTTGGCGTACGTGTCGATCAGACGCTGGGTGAATTCCTTCGGATGCGACGTGGTGTAACGGATGCGTTCGATGCCCGGGATATCCGCGACGTATTCGATCAGCGTCGCGAAGTCCGCAATCTCGGGTGAGCCGATGGTCAGCGCGCCGCGATAGGCGTTCACGTTCTGGCCGAGCATTGTGACCTCGCGCACGCCCTGATCGGCAAGACCGGCGATTTCGGTCAGCACGTCGTCGAGCGGACGCGATACTTCTTCACCGCGCGTGTACGGCACGACGCAGTAGCTGCAGTACTTGCTGCAGCCTTCCATGATCGAGACGAAGGCGCTCGGGCCGTCGACGCGCGCCGGCGGCAGATGGTCGAACTTTTCGATTTCCGGGAACGAGATGTCCACTTGGGGGCGGCCGCTTTCGCGGCGCTTGTCGAGCATCTGCGGCAGACGGTGCAGGGTTTGCGGGCCGAACACCAGATCCACATACGGCGCACGGGCGATGATCGACGCGCCCTCTTGGCTCGCCACGCAGCCGCCCACGCCAATAATCAGGTTCGGATTTGCTTCCTTCAGCTCGCGCGCGCGGCCGAGTTCGGAGAAGACTTTTTCCTGCGCTTTTTCGCGCACCGAGCAGGTGTTGAAGAGAATGATGTCCGCGTCTTCCGGGTTGTCGGTCTTGACGAGGCCTTCAGCCGCACCGAGCACGTCGACCATTTTGTCGGAGTCGTACTCGTTCATCTGGCAGCCGTGGGTCTTTACATAAACTTTTTTGGTCATCGAATTTCGCCGGTCGCAGTGGTTTATCTGGGGGCGTCGTTAAGAGTGAAGAGAGGCGAAAACGTG
>NZ_JAMFSB010000149.1 GCF_026225065.1 Paraburkholderia sp.
AACGATCCTCGCGGTAACGTTCACCAACAAAGCCGCCCGCGAAATGATGACGCGCCTGCAAGCGCTCCTGCCCATCGACACTAGAGGCATGTGGATCGGCACCTTCCACGGCCTCTGTAACCGCATGCTGCGCGCCCATCATCGCGACGCCGCCTTGCCCGCTACCTTCCAGATTCTCGACACCGCCGATCAGCTCTCCGCGATCAAGCGTCTGATGAAGGGCCTGAACATCGACGATGAAAAGTACCCGGCGAAAAATCTCCAGTACTTCATCAACAACGCCAAAGAGCAGGGCCTGCGCCCCAAAGACGTCGACGCTACCGATAACTTCAACCGCAAATTCGTCGAGCTCTACGAGGCCTACGACCAGCAATGCCAACGCGAAGGCGTCGTCGATTTCCCCGAACTGCTGCTGCGTTGCTTCGAACTGCTCGCGCACAATCCGCCCTTGCGCGCCCACTATCAGGCGCGCTTTCGGCACGTCCTTGTCGACGAGTTTCAGGACACCAACAAGCTCCAGTATGCGTGGCTGAAACTGCTGGCCGGGCAGACCAATTCGATCTTTGCCGTCGGTGACGACGATCAGTCCATCTACGCGTTTCGCGGTGCAAACGTTGGCAACATGCGCGACTTCGAACAGGAGTTCAACGTCCAGCATCTGATCAAGCTCGAGCAGAACTACCGCTCGCACGGGCACATCCTCGATGCGGCCAATCAGTTGATCGCCAATAACTCGCGGCGTCTGGGCAAGAACCTGCGTACCGATGCGGGTCACGGCGAGCCGGTGCGCGTCTATGAAGCCGCCACCGATACGCAAGAGGCTGGCTGGATCGTCGAGGAGATCAAGGCGCTCATCAGCACCGGCACCTCGCGCAGCGAAGTCGCCGTGCTGTACCGGAGCAACGCCCAGTCGCGCACCATCGAACACACGCTGGTGAACGCGGGCATCGCCTACCGCGTGTATGGCGGTCTGCGCTTCTTCGAGCGTCAGGAAATCAAGCACGCGCTCGCCTATCTGCGCCTGATCGACAACCCCAACGACGACACCGCGCTTTCGCGGGTCGTCAACTTTCCGACTCGTGGAATCGGCGCGCGCTCGATCGAGCAGCTCGCGGACGCCGCGCGTCTCTACAACTGTTCCATGGCCGCGGCGGTTCCGTACGTCGCCGGCAAGGCGGGGTCGAGTCTCGCCAGCTTCGCCAATCTGATCGGCAAGATGCGCGCGGAAACGCAGCAGATGAGCTTGCCGGAAACGGTCGAATATGTCGTGCGTGCGAGCGGTCTGTCGGAGTTCTATCAGTCCGAGCGCGAAGGTCAGGATCGCCTCGAAAACTTGCAGGAACTGGTCAACGCGGCCGCAGCGTTCGTCAGTGAAGAAGGCTACGGTCTCGATACGCCCGCGCGCTCCATCCCGCTGCGCCCGGGTGCGACGTCCGCGCCGGAGCTCGTGTCGGAGGCGGATGATCCCAATACCGTCGTCCTCGATGCGCCGGACGTCACCGACCCCGCGCAAAACCCCGACACGATGACACCGCTCGCCGGCTTCCTGTCGCACGCGTCGCTGGAGGCGGGCGACAACCAGGCGCAGGCCGGCCAGGAAGCCGTGCAGCTGATGACGGTCCACGCGGCGAAGGGGCTCGAGTTCACCGCGGTGTTCATCACGGGCCTCGAAGAAGGTCTGTTCCCGCACGAGAACAGCGCGATGGAAACCGATGGCCTCGAAGAAGAGCGCCGCCTGATGTATGTCGCGATTACGCGTGCGAAGGAGCGCTTGTACCTGTCGTTCGCGCAGAGCCGGATGCTGCATGGCCAGACGCGCTACAACATCCGTTCGCGTTTCTTCGACGAGTTGCCGCAGGAAACGCTCAAGTGGCTTACGCCGAAGGTCGAGGCGGGTTCACGCTGGGGCGGCCGTTCCGATAACGCTGGCTATGGCCGCGACTGGTTTGCGCGGCCGGGTTACACGGGTCCGTCGTCGTCGACCTCGGCGCCGCTGCCGGCTTTCGCCAATGAAACACGCGCAGCCGAAAGCGGTTTCCGGGTCGGCCAGCAGGTGTTCCACACCAAGTTCGGCGAAGGCACGATCATCGCGCTCGAAGGTGGCGGCGCCGATGCGAAAGCACAGGTCAAATTCAAGCGGCACGGCGAAAAGTGGCTGGCGCTCGCCGTCGCCAAACTGCAGGCGGTCGAATGAGCACGACGCAAACCGGAGCGGCAGGCGGTCGTCGTCCGCTTGGGGTGATGGCGGCGTTGCCGCAGGAACTCGGCGATCTGGTCGATGCGATGCGTGCAGAGTCTGGTGTCCGTACGGTCACGCATGGCCGCCGCGATTATCACCTCGGCACTGTGCACGGCGCGCCGTGTGTCGTGACGCTGGCACGTATCGGCAAGGTGGCCGCCGCGGCGACGGTCAGCGCGCTGATTCATGTGTTCGATGTCGACGCGGTGGTGTTTACCGGGGTCGCCGGTGGCGTGGGGCGTGAAGTGCGGATTGGCGATGTGGTCGTCGCCGATACCCTGGTGCAGCACGATCTTGATGCGTCGCCGTTGTTTCCGCGTTTCGAGGTGCCGTTGCTTGGCATCGCACGTTTCGCTGCGGATCAGGTGCTGGCGGATCAACTCGCAGCGGCGACTGAACGCTTTGTCGCGGAAGAGGGCGAGGCGGTAGCGGCACGCTTCGGCACGCAATTGCCACAGGTGCACCGGGGCCTCATCATCAGCGGGGATCAGTTCGTTGCCAGCGCGGCGGCCGTCGAGGCGCTGCGCGAGGCGTTGCCGGATGCACTCGCGGTCGAAATGGAAGGCGCGGCGATCGCGCAGGTCTGTCACGAGTACGGCGTGCCGTGTGCGATCGTGCGCACGGTGTCCGATACGGCGGACGCGCATGCGCCCGCGTCGTTTGCTTCGTTTTTGACCGAGATCGCCGGGACCTATTCGAACGGCATTCTCAAGCGGTTCTTGCAGGCGCGAGCCTAGGTCTTGCCACCCGCGGCCGCCGCCAGCGCATCGCGCACCTGCTGCAACGCGCTCGCATCCTCGATGGTCGGCAGGTCACCCGGATCGCGGCCTTCCGCCAGCGCCGCGATCGCGCGGCGCAGTAGCTTGCCGGAACGCGTCTTCGGCAGCATCGCCACGAAATGCACCCGCGCCGGCCGTGCAATCGCACCGAGTTGGCGGTCGACCGTCGAAACCAGTTCGGCCTCGAGTTTCAGGCGCGCCTTGTCCGCCGCATAACGGTCCGCATCGCGCAGCACCACGAACGCCAGCGCGACCTGGCCCTTCAGCGGATCAGCAACACCCACCACCGCGACCTCGGCCACGGCCTTGTGGCTCGATATTGCTTCCTCGATCTCCCGCGTGCCGAGCCGGTGACCCGCAACGTTGATCACGTCGTCGGTGCGTCCGAGGATCGTCACGTAGCCGTCGTCATCCTGGATGCCCCAGTCGAAAGTCGAATAGAGCTGCTGGTCCGGCACGCTCGACCAATACGTACTGACGAAACGCCGGTCGTCGCCCCACACCGTCGACATGCAACCCGGCGGCAGCGGATAGCCGAGCGTGATCACGCCTTTCTCGCCCGCCGCGCACACCTCGCCGGTCTGCTCGTTGCGCAGCGTCAGGTCGTAGCCGTACACGGGCACGCCCGGCGAGCCGAGCTTGGCCGGTAACGCTTCGACGCCGCGCTGGATTGCGAGCATCGGCCAGCCGGTCTCGGTCTGCCAGTAGTTGTCTACGATTGGCTTGCCGAGCGCGTCGGAGATCCAAGAGGCTGTGGGTTCGTCCAGCGGCTCACCAGCGAGAAACAGAGTCCGCAAGCTGGACAGGTTGTACTTCTTCAGTAGCGCTGGATCCTGCTTCTTGAGCACACGCAAGCCGGTCGGCGCGGTGAACATCAGGTTGATCCGATGCTGCTCGACGAGTCGCCACCAGATGCCGCCGTCCGGACGGATCGGCGTGCCTTCGTACATGACCGTGGTCAGGCCCGCGATCAACGGTGCGTAGATGATGTAGCTGTGGCCGACCACCCAGCCGATATCCGACGCGGTGAACATCGTGTCGCCCGCGCGGCCCTCGTAGATGTACTCCATGGATGCCGCCAGAGCCACCGCATAGCCGCCCACGTCGCGCACGACGCCTTTCGGACGGCCGGTGGTGCCTGACGTGTAAAGGACATACGAAGGCTCGTTCGACTCCAGCCATTCGCATGGCACATGCGCGTCGAAGAACTGTTCGCGCAGCGGCTCGTAGTCGACCAGGTAGCTGGCGTTCAGCCGCTCGGGCGCGAGCTGCCGGTCAATCCGCAGCACATGCGGCGGCTTGTGCTTGGCGCGGGCGAGCGCCTCGTCGACGAGCGGCGTGTAGTCGATTACCTTGCCGCCGCGCGCGCCGGCGTCGGCGGTCACGATCAGCGCCGGGGTTGCGTCGTCGATGCGCGCCGCGAGACTCGGCGCCGCAAAACCGCCGAACACGACAGAGTGAATCGCGCCGAGCCGCGCGCAGGCGAGCATCGCAAACACCGCCTCGGGGATCATCGGCAGGTAGATCAGCACGCGGTCGCCCCGCTTGACGCCGAGCGAGCGCATGACCGCGGCCATCCGGTTGATTTCGGCGTACAACTCGGCGTACGTGTAGCGCCGTTCGATGCCAGTCTCCGTCGATACGTAGACGAGTGCGTTCTGCTGGGCGCGTTCGGCGAGATGCCGGTCCACCGCGTTATGGCACAGGTTGGTCCTACCGCCGACGAACCAGCGCGCAAACGGGGGATTCGAGCGGTCGAGCACCGTCTCGAACGGCGTCTCCCAATGGATGCGCCGCGCTTCGTCGCGCCAGAAGTCTTCAGGGGCTTCGATGGAACGGCGGTGGAACTCGCGGTAACGGGTCATCGGCGGCGATCCTTCCTGCGATATGTTGTGAGCGTGACGGTGCGCGTCCGCACAGCATAGAGCACGCGTGCCAGCGCGGACAACGCGGGTTCACCATAGGCTGCCCGGCTCGCCCCGCAAAACGAAAAAGGCGCCGCAGCGCCTTTCTCCGTCCATCTTCACGTCACACGAAACTCACGCCTTCGCGCGCTTTCCCTCGACATCCGGCAAGAACACCGTCAGCACGCCGATCAGCGGCAGGAACGAGCAGACCTTGTACACATAAGCGATGCTGGTCGCGTCCGCCAACTGGCCCAGCACCGCCGCACCGATCCCGCCCATGCCGAACGCGAGGCCGAAGAACAGGCCCGCGACCATCCCGACCTTGCCTGGAATCAGCTCCTGCGCATAGACGAGGATCGCCGAGAACGCCGACGCCAGCACCACGCCGATCACGACAGTGAGGACGCCGGTCCAGAACAGGTTGGCATACGGCATCAGCAGCGTGAAGGGCGCAACGCCGAGGATCGACACCCAGATCACATACTTGCGGCCAATCCGGTCACCCACCGGTCCACCGATCATCGTGCCTGCCGCGACGGCCGCGAGGAACACGAACAGGTGGATCTGCGCGGCCTGCACCGGCAGATGGAACTTGTCGATCAGATAGAACGTGAAGTAGCTGTTGATGCTGGCGAGATAGAAGTACTTCGAGAACACCAGTAACATCAGCACGCTCATCGCGAACAGCACCTTGTTGCGCGACAGCGTTGCATGGCCGGCCTGCGCGCCCTTGGCCTTTTTCGTGGCCGGATGATGCTTGTACCAGCGGCCGATCTGCGTGAGCACGACGATCGCGACCAGTGCCGCCACCGACACCCACGCAATGCTGCGCTGGCCGTGCGGAATGATGATCAGCGCGGCGAGCAGCGGCCCTAGCGACGAACCGGCGTTGCCGCCCACCTGGAACAGCGACTGCGCGAGACCATGCTGGCCGCCCGAGGCCATCCGCGCGACCCGCGACGATTCCGGATGAAACACCGACGAACCGCAGCCGACGAGTGCCGCGGCCACCAGCAGAATGCCGAAACTCGGCGCAACCGACATCAGCAGCAGGCCGGAAAGCGTAAAGCCCATACCGACGGGCAGGGAATACGGCTTCGGATGCTTGTCGGTGTAGATGCCAATCAGCGGTTGCAGCAGCGATGCCGTGATCTGGTAGGTCAGCGTGATCAGGCCGATCTGCCCAAACGACAGCGAAAAGTTGTCCTTCAGCATCGGATAGATCGCGAGGATCAGCGACTGGATCATGTCGTTGATCAGATGCGTGAAGCTGATTGCGCCGAGCACCGAGTACACCGTGCGTTGGGCCTTGGCGGCCAGAGGGGCAGCGGCGGTGCTGCTTGAGACGCCGGCGAGGGTGTTTTTATCGAGGCTCGTTTCCATGCGCGTGAGAGAAGGAGAGAAAGTGAGCGGGGCCGGATCCGCTGGGTGACGATACCGTCTGCGCCATATCGTCACACTACCCGGAACTATCTGACGTTTCACGAAGTGTAATGTGGCTTGCGTGAAATGTTCGGACAAGTTTTGTCGCGAATCAGACATCAAATAGGGTAATGCCGGCACCACGGAGGGGCGATCAGCCAAACGTCGGTCACAAAGACCGACTATTTGCGATGCCTCGGTGCCTTCTGTCAGGGGAATTTTGGCTGTGTATAAAGCCGTCGCGGGCGCGCTATTCACACGGTGGATGCGCGTTGGGGGCGGAACACTGCACGACGGCTGTACTAAAGATTGCTGCCACTGATGCCGTAGACCCGAAGAGATAACAAGGAATGCCGGAACCGACCTTTCCGGCTGGTCATACGTGAGGACCAAATATGAAAGCAGTTTCGCTGGGCAGCCAGCCGGGTGTGGGCTTCGTGGCGAGTGATGAACCGGCGGGCGGCCCGTCGGGTTCGCGCGCGCCGGTTGGGCGGCTCAAGGGTTTGTCCGTGAAGGCGACGCTCCGACTGGCTTTCGCCGCGGTGCTGATCGGCACGCTGGTGATCGGGGTGTTTTCGCTGACGCAGATCAGCCGGCTCAACGGTTCGGCGCAATCGATCTACGACCAGGGCCACGTTGCGAGCCGGGCGGCAGAAGAAGCACGAGGTTATGTACTGCGGGCGAGCCGTGCGCAGAAGATGCTGCTGACCGCGACGACGGCCAAGGAGCGCGACGAACTCGGCTCGGACATCGACAAGGGTCTCGCCGGCCTGTCGGCGCAGATGAACACGCTGCAGCAGTATGTCGACCCCGCCGATGCGGATCAGGTCTCGCAGCAGAAGAAATTCACCGCGGCGGTCGGGACATGGAGCGGTCATCTGCGCGATTTTGTGAAGCTGGTGAAGGCACAGCCGCTCGATCTGTCGCAGATGAACTGGCAGGTGGGCATGCAGGATGTGTCCTTGCTGGTGGAGACCGAAAAGCTCGAGAAGATGGTGGACGCGCTGGTGGAGCAACGCAGCGTGGCCGCAAAGGCGACCATCGACGCCTCGGCGTTCATTTACCGCTCGTCGTACGTGACGATGGCGGCGATGACGATTGGCCTGATCGTGCTGGCGTTTGTGATCAGCGAATGGGTGGTGCGACGGCTGGCGCGTCAACTGGGAGGCGAGCCGGTGTACGCAAAGGAGATTGCGAGCCGGATTGCGGCGGGGGATCTGTCGAACCAGATTGCGCTGGCACGCAACGATCATTCGAGTATGCTATCGGCGCTGCATGACATGCAGAGCGGGCTCTCGACGACGGTATCGGACATCGCGGCGAGCGCTGACGCGATTGCGACGGCATCGGGCGAGATTTCGATGGGCAACCAGGACCTGTCGCAACGCACCGAGCAACAGGCGATGGCGCTGGAGCGCACGGCGAGCAGCATGGAGCAGTTGACCTCGACGGTACGGCAGAACGCTGACAACGCGAAGCAGGCGAGCACGCTGGCGAATAATGCTTCGGAGATTGCGGAGAAGGGGGGCGCGGTGGTGAGCCGCGTGGTGTCGACGATGAACGAGATCAACGACAGCGCGAAGAGCATTGGCGACATCATTGGGGTGATTGAAGGGATTGCATTCCAGACGAACATTCTGGCGTTGAACGCGGCCGTTGAGGCGGCGCGCGCGGGGGAAGAGGGGCGTGGGTTTTCAGTGGTGGCGGCTGAGGTGCGGAATTTGGCGCAGCGCAGTGCTGGCGCGGCCAAGGAGATCAAGGGGTTGATCAGCACGTCGGTGGAGCGGGTGGGGAATGGCTCGGCGCTCGCTCAGGATGCCGGGAATACGATGGAGGAGGTGGTGAAAGCTGTGAAGCGCGTCACTGACATCATGGGGGAGATCTCGGCTGCTTCTGCTGAGCAGAGTTCTGGCATCGAGGAGGTTAACCTCGCGGTTACGCAGATGGATGCCGGGACTCAGCAGAATGCAGCGCTTGTTGAGCAGGCTACGGCTGCTGCTCGCGCGCTTGATGATCAGGCTAAGGCTTTGAAGGGGATGGTGGGGAGGTTTAGGTTGCAGGGGTGATGGCAGACAAACGAAGCCCCGCTGAAGCGGGGCTCGTTTAGTGCTGCTGGTTTGGTTCACTAGTGCCACACGGATTCTCGCGCCCATTGGGACCGCACGATCCGATTCCATGTTCCTCATTGACCTCGCAGCCCTGTCGAAGCTGGGCCGGAATCAAGCTGGTTTGGGCTTACTGGATTACCTTGCTCGTAGGCGTCACCCGCGGATCATTGCAAAGCCGCGCGCAACTACCCTCACATATCGGTGTCAACTCGACCACGATTTGATTGACAGTGAGTGAGCCGCCGGGGATTTTTACCACCATATCGTCTGTGAACGTCTTTTTGTCAGTTATTATATTTCCGCTCTTAATGCCAAGCTGCTGTAAATACGCTCTAACGTTCGCGGCTCGGGCATCCTTCAGCCTATCCAGGTCATCTTCGCCTTTATATGCGCCCGCAATCACAACTGCTTGTATTTGTACATCGGGCCACTTTTTGGCTTCAATGACAATGTCTGCAATTGCAAGCCTGTCCGCGTTAGAGATCTCGGTAGCGTTGAACGGCAACTGAGTCTGCATCTCCTCGCCGATAGTACATGCACGTGCTGCTCCAGAAAGCCAAGGCATAACGGCTGTTGTCGTGAAGAATAATAACGCAAAGAGTTTATTTTTCATCTGGCAACGGCTTTATCAAAGGTTGCAATATACCCCGCAATGCTATCGGCGTTTCGTATAGCCTTGTCTGGGTTGCCTAACGCAAATGCGTGCATTCCGCTGTCAGTATTGCCATACGCAATATCATCCGAATTAAAAGTGTCTGTATAATGTGTACATTCATGAATCAGCGTTTTCACCTTCGCTGCGTGCCACAATTCGCCATTAGAGTCTGTGCAGAATGCGGTATAGATCGCAATAATTCGCTTTGCTGAATCAGGTTTACACACGCTAGCGCGATTCTGCCCGCTATCGGGCGTGAGCGCGCACGTAAGATTTCTGTTCAAAGCATTATCCCATCGAACAATCTTCTCAGGCACAAGCTCCTGAAGTGCCGACAGCAATCTGGGCAGACCTGCCGCAAGCGCACCTCTAATTTCTTCGTCGGCTCGTCCAAAGTAATAGATGACGCGTGCTCTTTCCTGATCGTCCCATTTTGAGAATGCCGCAATACGTTCTTTCACTAGCAAAACTGCGGCGTCTCTGACTTTCATGACGATCTGCCTAAACTCCTGATTAGTCACATTTTGGCAGATCGGCGTCGTATTGATTGTGACATGCACCATTGAGTCGGGATTCGTGTTTGCCACCGCTGAGTCATGCACGGTTTCCCATTCCGTATTGTCGGACACTCTTATTTCCCCAATTGAAGTTTTAGACTTGATGCTGTGGGTGTAGCGACGCGCTCGATTTTCCCGTTCGCATCCGTAAGCCCCGCTATTACCCGTTCGCCGCCAACCACGATGCGGTATCGCACATTCTCGAGCGGCCGCCGTGCTTCATCGAGCAACGTAAATTGTTCGTCATATTGCGTGACTATCGGCGATTCGCGCGATGGCTCTGCCATGCTCGTCTTCGATGCGTCAGGGTGCTTGTGAATAAAGTATCGAGCGTCTGCACTGGCGATAACGCGGTTCTCGCCACACGGACATAGCACGTCATCACCGTCGATTACTACCTGAGTCCCTTGGTTGCTTATCCCGTTGCCGGTCCCAAACATCGGCCACGAACCTTTGCAGTTGCCGCACGTCGCATGCTCGCCGTCAAGCGCAAGTTTCTTGCCTTTGTCGTGCAGGCGCGCTTTGAACGCCAGTACCTCTCCTCCCGTAGTGGTGGAGTCGCCAAATTTGACTACAGGAATACGCATCAATAGCCTCCGATGATTTCGAGTGTTAGGCGGCGTGCGTCCTCGGTGGCGATGAGTTCTGTTTGGCCCCGCGAGTCTGTTACGCCGCTTGCAAGAACATCGCCGCCCATGCTTACCCGTTAGCGGACATTCCCGAGCGGTGAGCCGTCGCTATCTGTCAGCGTGTATTGCTGATCGTAGGTGAGAGTGTCGAACGGCAGCGCAGGCGTTGCCTGTACTTCGCTATCCCGTCGAGGTGATACGCCTGTCGCCCCGGTAGGGCTTGAAGTGCACCCAGCAGGTTTGCCATTGACCTCGCCTCCTTGCGATTGTTTGAGAGGTGCGGCCTGATTCAGCAGGACTACAAAGATTAGGAGGCCGCGATGCGGAGCTTATTATTTAGCTCCTGAAGGTTTTTACCCCGCATGCCATCCCAATTCGTGCGGAAGAGTCTGAAAATTGGTCGTAGAAAGTCGAGGCACAATTCGGCTGGCGAACAAACCACGCCTCCATGCAGACCGTGTGCGCAAAAACATCCGCAATGTCCACACTTCTGTTGGGATGCAGCGACTCTGGAACCCATCTGACGGGCTTCGCCGGTTCGAGGTGCGAACTGCTGACCCCGTTGCAGCCCCTCGGCCACGGCCACTTCGCGCTTATTCGCGTCCGCATGGGAACGGTCACGGGAAGAACCCGGACCTCTTGCGCAGGAGGCAACCGGTTTGCAGAGGGGGGGCATCTTCGGAGCTACGCCCGCGGCAGCTGCCAACAAGTACGAGGTGCAAAGTGCAAAGACCTTTTGGTCCCTCTGGCCAGGAAAACGTCGCGGTGCCGCCTCGCACGGGGGAGAAGCTAATAGACCGATAACAAATCAGGGAAAGGCCAACGGCGCGGGCATGCAGGCAAAAAAATCACCCAGCCTTAACAACAACAGTACAAGTAGTCCCAGCCGACAAAACAACCCCATCAGGGACGTGATCGATCTGAATCCTCACAGGCACCCGCTGTGCCAACCTGACCCAGTTAAAAGTTGGATTCACATCAGCCAGCAATTCGCGGCTCTGCGGATTATCGCGGTCATAAATCCCCCGCGAAATGCTCTCCACGTGACCCTGCAACACGCCACCACTCATCAACCGCATCTCGGCCTTATCGCCAACATTCACGTGCGGTAGCTTCGTCTCCTCAAAATACCCATACACCCAGAAGGAGTGACTATCCACAATAGCGAGCTTCGCCGAGCCCGCAATAGCAAAGTCCCCCTGGAACACGCTCAGATTCGTCACATAACCATCCACCGGCGACACCACGCGCGTGCGCTCCAGATTCAATTTCGCCGCATCTAGCGCGGCCAGCGCCTGCTCATAACCCGCTTCCGCAGCAGACGCCGTATGCGTCGCGTTTTCCTGGCTCTCCTTCGATACCACCTGGCTGTCCATGTCCGCGCGGCGTTGTGCGTCGTCGCGGCGCATCTGCAACTCGGCCTTGCGTGCTGCGACGGCAGCCTGTGCCTGCTCGACCGCGATCTGGTAATGCGAGGGGTCGATCTGCATCAGCAAATCGCCCTTCTTCACCAACTCGTTGTCGTGCACCGGCAGTGCCACCACCGCGCCCGAGACGTCCGGCGCAATGTTCACGACGTCCGCGCGCACCCGCCCGTCGCGTGTCCACGGCTCGTCCATGTAGTGAACCCATAAGGCACGGCCTATCAACAGCGCAACAATGAAGACGACGGCTGTTGCCACAAAACCCAGAATATTTCGGATGGTCATGATTCGACTCTGATCAACGATAAACGGCGAGACCCAGCACGCCGCACACACATACGAGCAAGCTGGCCCGGAACAGGTTCGGATGCCACACCACGCGATACAGTCCCGTATAGGCAATCGCACGATCCAACACCCATGTAAGCACAGCGCCGGCAATAAACATCAACACAATGGCCGGCACGTAAGCGTCAAGCACAGCAACTTCACGTGGCATGGCGAACTCCTTCTTGTCTCTCGATCCGCGTGCCCACCAGCGTCTCCAGCGGCGATTGCGGATCGAGCAGCGCAGTACGAATGAAATGCAAATGACTCAAGATGCGTTGCAGTTGATGACGCTCCTCACGCGGTGGTGTGAACGTCGACAGCAATTGCTGGACGGCGGCAGTGGCGTCGATCGTCGCTGCGAGCGCGGTGTCCATCCGTTGTACGCTCGGCCGGTCGAAGAGCGCCGCGAGCGCGTCGCGCATCTTGCGTTCGGCAACGCGCCACGGCATCGTTTTGGCGTAGTGGGCCTGCGGCGGTAACGTGGCGATTTCTCGCCGCATATCGATGATCGCGTTACCCACTTCGAGCACGGCGAACAGCCAGCGCAGGCTGTCGCGCTTGACCTCGGGTTCTGTCTCGGCGAGCGCGTTGATCTGGAACATCAGGTCGCGTGCGCCGCTTTCGAAGCGGGAGCGCAGCCGCGCCAGACGTGAGCTGCAGGCCGTCACGACATGGCGGCGCAGGTCGATCAACAGGCGGTTGCGCATCCACGGCAGCGACGGCGGCAGGAGCAGCGCGAATGCGACCGAACACGCGAGCATCGACAGAAACAGCGCCAGCCCATCGTTGATCACGCCGGTCGGATCGTAGTGAATCACGTTGTCCGGACCCGCGAGGAAGCAAAAGAAAATGCAGTACCCCACGCCGTAGCCGGCCAGCTTCGGGCGCGTCGTCATGAATACGCCGAGCAGCAGGAACGGCGCGAGTACGACGCAAAGCAAAGGAAAACCGTCGACGTGCGGATATAGCCCGAACACCACGACCATCCCCATCAGCGATGACAGGAGCGTGCCGCCCGCCATCTGGAATGCCATGCGGGTTGGGTTCGGCGATGTGGATGCCAGCGCGCAGGTCGCCGCGCCGACAGGCAGCAGCGTGACGCCGCTCGGCCACGCGCTCGCGATCCAGAACACGCCCAATAGCGCGATCACGATCGTCGCGCGCACGCCGGCGACACCTGCAAACAACGCGTTAGTCCTCGGCTCGTAGCGGTCGATCCAGCGCTCGCGCTCGTGCGTATCGCTCGCCAGCGATGCGTACGTGGCCGCATACGCGTGCAGATCGTCGATGAAGCGGTAGAGCAGTTCGGCGGCGGTGTCGAAATCGAGCAGCGGCACTTCGGGCCGGGCTTCCAGCGCTTCGCGCGTTGCACGCAGCCGGTTGGGCAACTCGGTCTTGTAGGCGTCCAGTTGCTCGGTTACGCGCACGGCATCGGCGGCGCTCAGAACCGGCTCGCCGGATTTGTCGAGGAGCGGCGCGATCTCCTTGAAGTACGGTTCGATGGCTTCGATAGCAGCGGAGGCGCCGGCTTCGTGCAGCCGGTTCATCAACTGATGCAAGGCGTGAAAGCGCGTCGACGCAGTCATGAACTCGCTGTTCAATCGCGACAGGCGGCCGCCTCTCATCCGCGAGGCGGGGGTTTCGAACACGGCGACACTGCGGATCGCTTCGAAGCCGACGATGTCAGCGACAAAGCGCGCATTGGTGGCCTCGATCTGCGCGCGATCGACCTGGCCTGACAGCGACGCCGAAACGTATTCGACAAACGCACTAAAACGGCGGCGTATCGTGGTGCGCATCTGTTCGCCGGTGAACTGCGGGAACACCAGCCCGCTCACCGCGCCAGAACAGACAATGCCGACCACGATTTCCGCGACGCGGGTCATTGCGGAAATGAACGCGCCGTCCGGATGTTGTGCTGCAGGAAATCCGATCAACGCGGCGGTGTAGCCGGCCAGCACGAAGCCATACGTGCGGAAATTGCGGTTGCGCGCGGCGCCCGCAGTGCAGATGCCGACCCAGATCGCCGTCGACGCGATGAAGAGTTCCGGTTGCTGGGCAAACAGCCCAATCAGAGCCAGCATGACGACGAGCCCGACCACCGTGCCGCAGATCCGGTAGAAGCTCTTGGCGAACACCATGCCGCTTTGCGGCTGCATCACGATGAAGACGGTCGTCATCGCAGTACGCGGCTGCGGCAGGTCGAGCTTCATTGCTACGTACAGGGAAAGAAACGCGGCAGCCAGCGCTTTGAAGAGATAGATCCAGGTAAGGCCGTCGGTGCGGGCCCAGTCGGCGGCTGCCGTGTAGAAGGCCGCCGGCGTGAGCGGCTGGCGCGGGGCGGAGGAAGGGGAGGCGGACATGGTCGGTTCGGCCCTTACTGCACTGCGGGCGCGTAGGCCGAGGCCTGAGCGCCTGCCGCTACCTTAGCGGTCGGAGGCATCGTCTTTGCCGTTTTGCTGTCATCAGCTGCCGCCCGTTCCGTCGTGCCACTGGCACTCGCCGGTGCCGCTGAGTTCGCCCCCTTGCCGTTGCTAGCTGTCTCGCCACCCGAGGACACCGTTTTGCCCTTCTCATGCGCCGGAAGCGTTTCATCAGTCTTCGGACCGTCGGCCGGATCGGCGAGTCCGCCACCCAGCGCCGTCATCAGAGAAGCATGCGCACCAAGCCGCTCGGCCTGCACGCGCGCGACGCCTTCCTGTGCGCGCAGCAACTGGTTCTGCGCCACCAGCACATTCAGATAGTCCGTCAGACCGCGCCGGTAGCCTTCCTTCGCAAGGTCATAGTTCTTGTGTGCCGCAGTGACCGAGCGATCGGCATCGTTGGCCTGCGTCTCCAGAGAACGGATCCGCACGACCTGGTCCGCCACGTCCTTCAGCGCGCTGACAATGGTCTGGTTGTACTGCTCGACCGCCGTGTCATAACCGGCATCCGCGGCGCCCAGTTGCGAGCGCAGCCGGCCGCCGTCGAAGATCGGCAGCGACATCGCCGGGCCGGCGATCCAGCCGCCGTTGGTCGATTTGAGGAACTGGAATAGCGGGCCTGCCGCGGCATAGCCGCCCAGCGATGCCAGCAGGTTGATGTCCGGATAGAAGTTGGCTTTGGCGACGTCGATACCGCGTGCCTGCGCCGCCACGGTCCAGCGCGCCGCGACGATGTCGGGCCGATGGCCAAGCAGCTCGGCAGGCAGCGTCGAAGGCAGGCCAGCGGGGGCGTTGAGAGACAGCGTCGGCCGCGTAATCGAATCGCCTGCGCCCGGACCCTTGCCGGCCAATGCCGCAAGCTGATTGCGGCCCAGCGCGATCAGCTCCTCTAGCGCGTCGATCTGGCGTTCGTACTCGGGCACCGGCGTTTCGGCCTGGCTCACTTCGAGCTGTGTGCCGAGACCGCCTTTGAGGCGGCGCGTGGCGAGATCGACGATCTGCTGTTGCTGTTGCAGCGTCGCCTGGGCGATGTCGAGCAGCGCGTAATTCATCGACATGCCGATATACGCACGCACTACGTTCGCTTCGAGTTCGAGCTGCGCGGCGCGTTCGTCGGCTGCGCTGGCGTGGGCGGCGTCGAGCGCTTGCTCGGCGGCGTTCTTGTCCTTGCCCCACAGATCGAGGTGATAGGACAGGCCGAGCGTGCCGGTGTTGTCGTAGGACGTGGTGTTGGAGAGGGGGCCCGGGCCGTAATAGATATTGTCCGGCCAGTGCTGACGCTCGAGCGACAGATTCCCGTTGACCTGCGGCGAGAGCGCCGCGTGCGCCACCCCGGCTAGCGACTGCGCCTCGCGCACCCGCGCCTGCGCAACGGCGAGCGCCGGATTGTCGGCCTGCGCCGCGTCGATCCACGCATTGAGCTGCGGATCGTTATTGATACGCCACCAGTCGGCAGCGGGCCACTGCGCCTCGGCATTGGCGGCACGAATCGCCGCGCCGGCATCGAGCGAGGACGGATTCACTCCACGTGCCTGAGGCGCGATGCCTCCGGTACTGGCGCAGCCGGCGATTATCATGGAGATCGTAAGAACCGCGATCGCGGCGATCCCTTTTTGTACCGGAGGCTGCACGATTTACTCCTTTATTGACTAAAGTACGCTGTGCGCCATTATATTTTTCGATGTATTCACGAATAACCCGTAAAGATGCAAGGCATTTTTACGGGAATTGAGATAATCGCTCTTGCGAAGCGTGTAACAATCGCTTCGTCTCAGTGAGGATAGGTATGGATACGCTTCAAAACATGCGTGTTTTCACCCGCGTCGTCGAAGCGGGCAGCTTCACCGGTGCCGCGCAGCACCTCAATACCACCACGGCGTACGCGTCGCGCGCGGTCTCCGATCTCGAGGCGCATCTGCGCACGCGTTTGCTCAATCGCACTACGCGCCGCATCGCGCTGACCGAAGCCGGCGAGCGTTATCTGCAGCGTTGCGAACAGATTCTGGCCTACGTCGATCAGGCGGAAGCCGAAGCCAGTGACGCTCACGCCAAGCCGTCCGGCAAGTTGAAAGTCCACGCCATGACGAGTTTCGGTCAGCACTATGTGGTGCCAGCCATCGGGCGTTATCAGCAGCGCTATCCGGAAGTGCAGGTTGAATTGACGCTGGCGCAACGGATGCCCGACCTGCTCGACGAGGGCTACGACGTGGCGCTCGTGCTGGCCCAGGATCTGCCCGACTCGGGCCTCGTGTCGCAGCGCCTGGGGAGTGCCTTTAGCGTTGCGTGCGCGTCGCCTGCTTACCTCGAGCGCAACGGCGTGCCGCAGACGCCATCGGATCTCAGCCGCCACACCTGTCTGCAGATGGTCATGCCGGTATTTCCGAAAAACGAATGGACTTTCGATGGCCCTAATGGTCAGGAGACCTTGGCGCTAGGCGCGGCGACGTTTCAGGTGAATGTCGCGGAAGCGCTGGCGGTGGCGGTGCGCGAGGGTATGGGTATCGGCCTCATTCCGATCTATTCGGCGATCAGCGGCCTGCGCAGCGGTCAGTTGATGTGGGTGTTGCCGGAATACACGTCGCAGGAAATGAACATATACGCGCTGTACCCGTCGCGCCAGTATCTCGATGCGAAGATCCGTACCTGGGTTGAATTTCTGCGTGACGAACTACCCTCGACGCTCGCCACCGATCAGGCCGAACTGCGCAAATTCGCCCGCACGTGAGCGCGGGTTCCGGCGGACGCCGTCCGCCGGTTCGCGTTGACACATCGTTCCCGGCGCGCATCACAGGCTGTTACAGATCTACGGCATCGCAACATTTCCTTACTTCTCCCGCCGATTTGATTTGATAACGTTGGGTCAACGCGCTGGCCGACCGAGCTGGGTTGCAGTCAGGAATCTGAATTTACTGGAACGAAGAGGGACTCATGGATACGCATCTGCTGATCGGCGTGGCCGTCATGCTGGGACTGATTGGAATTGCCGCCTCGCGCGACCTGCTTCGCAATCTGCGCGCACAGCCGCAACTGGTGCCGATCCGCGCCGAGCGTCGCGACGCAGCTGGATATCCGCGCCGCCGCTGAGCGCGTGCGGGTAGCGTCAATGACGCTGCCCGTGTCGGTTCAAACATCCTATATTTCGACCACCCTGTCCCACGCAAACTGCGGATTTTCCGGCTGCCCGGTGCGACGGTCGAGATAGCCGCGCGGGTTGCATATGACCCGCGTGCCATCGACGGCGTAATCGAACGCCGTGTGCGTATGGCCGTGAATCCACAGTGCAACCGGTGAGCGCACCAGCGTCGGCAGATGGCTAATGAAGCCGGCCGAGACGCGGTCATCCGCATAGCGCTCGGCGAGACTCAACCGGTGCGGCGCGTGATGCGTGACCACGATGGTTTTCCCCGCGAATGGCTTGCTCAATTCCTGCTCTAGCCACGCGCGCGCCTGCGCGTGCAGCGCGAGGGAGTCAGCAGGGGTGAAATCGCGTGTAGCAGCGGTGTTCGCTGCGGCTGAGCCGTCGTGCGGCCACGTGAGCTGAATCAGCCCTTTGAAGTCGAGCATGACGCGCTGGGCTGCGGCCGTCGAGATAGCGAGGGCTTCTTCGTCGGCGCCATAGAGCGTGAAGTCGGTCCACAAGGTGGTGCCGAGCACGCGCCACTCGCCGGCGGGATCCACCAGCGCCGCGTTATTCAGAAAGTGCACGTTCTCGACCGATGCCGCCGCATCACGCATGGCCGCTTCCAGCGCGCCGAATTCGCCGTCGTAGTATTCGTGATTGCCCGGTACGTAGACGACGGGCGCAGCCCCGTCGAACGTCTCAGCGGCCCAGCGAGGAGCGGCGGCGTGATTGTGGATATCGCCGGCAAGCACGATCAGATCCGCTTGCGCATGCGGAATCACTTCCGGCTCGTGGCACTCCAGATGCAGGTCGGACAGCACACGGATCTTCACGAACGGCACTCCTCGGTGGATGGAAAGCCCGTACTCCTAGCGTAGCACCTTGCCGGGATTCATCAGGTTAAGCGGGTCGAGCGCGCGTTTGACAGCGCGCATCAATTCCACTTCCACGTCCTGCTTGTAGTGCATCGCCTCGTCGATCTTCAACTGGCCGAGCCCGTGTTCCGCGCTGATGCTGCCGCGATGCCGATGCACGTTGTCGTAGACGATCTGGTTGATCGGACTCTGGTACTGCGCGAGAAACGCTTTCGCATCGACGCCTTCTGGGGCTTGCACGTTGTAGTGCAGATTGCCGTCCCCGAGGTGGCCGAACGTCACCATGCGTACGCCCGGCATGGCTTGCGCAATCGCTGCGTCCGTTTCGGTGATGAAGTGTCCGATGCGCGAGATCGGCACGGCGATGTCGTGCTTGATGTTGAGACCTTCTTCAGCCTGTGCAAGCGGAATGTGTTCGCGCAGATTCCAGAAAGCCTGCGATTGCGCGAGGTTTTCCGCCACTACCGCGTCTTCCACCAGTCCTTCCTCGAGCGCTGTTTCCATCAGTCGTTCGAAGAGGGCGCGTGCGTGTTCTTCGCTTTCGCTGTCCGATAGTTCGAGCAGCACGACCTGCGCGTGAGACTCGGCGAACGGATAGCGCATCTGCGCGAAATGCCGGTTGACGAGCCGCAAGCAGAAATCGGACATCAACTCGAAACCGGTCAGAAGCGGACCGGCAAAGCGCTGCGTGAGCGTGAGAAAGTCGAGCGCCGCGTGCGGCGAGGCGAGCGCGGCAAGCGCCGTGACGCGCGCCGCGGGCTGCGGATGCAGTTTCAGCACAGCCGCGGTGATGATGCCGAGCGTGCCTTCCGCGCCGATGAACAGGTCGCGCAGATCGTAGCCGGTGTTGTCCTTGCGCAGGCCACGCAGGCCGTCCCACAACTCGCCCTGCGGGGTCACCACTTCGAGACCGAGGCAGAGTTCGCGCGTATTGCCATAGCGCAGCACACCCGTGCCGCCGGCGTTGGCAGCGAGATTGCCGCCGATCGTGCAACTTCCTTCGGCGGCCAGACTCAGCGGGAACAGGCGGCCGGCTTCTTCTGCGCGGGCCTGAACGTCGGCGAGGATAACGCCAGCTTCGACGGTGATCGTGTTGTTGTGCGGGTCGATATCGCGGACGCGGTTTAGACGGCGCAGACTGAGCACCGCTTGCGTGCCACTGGCATCCGGCGTGGCGCCGCCGACCAGCCCCGTGTTGCCGCCTTGCGGCACTAGCGCGATGCGGTACTCCACCGCCAGTTTCACCAGAGCGGCAACTTCGTCGGGTGTCGCCGGACACAGCACCGCGCAGGCCGCACCGGTGTAACGGCGGCGCCAGTCGGTGAGGTAGGAAGCGGTGTCGTGGGAATCGGTCAGAACGTGTGCTGCACCGATAGCATCGCGGCAAGCCGCAATAAAGGCGGCGCTTGGGGCCACGTTCGATGCCGGTTGAGAAGCGGGTTGAGAAGCGGGTTGGGTCATGATGGTCGGTCAGAAGAGGGAGGCGAACACGTGACGGCGCCTCGTCTACGGTTGATCTGTGGGAGCTGCGCGTTGCGAGCCGCAATCCGACAGGCGGCATAAGCGCATAACTTCACGCGGCCCGCTTCGCGCGCCGTGCCGCGCGCTTGAACGGGCCGACATACGCCAGTGCGCAGACGAAGAAAACGACAGCAAGCAGTGTTTCGAGCCAGCCGAGCTGCGCGGACAGGCCGCGATCGCTCCAGCCGCGCACAATGCCTTCGGCGAAATACAGCAGGATCAGCATCGACGCCCATTGCAGCGTATAGAGCCGTTGGCGCAGCACGCCGGGCAGGGCGAGCAGCAGCGGCACGGCTTTGAGAACGAGCGCGGTGCCGCCCGGACGCAGCGGCGCGAGCCACCACTCCCAGACAACCGAGAGCACGATCAGCGCGATCAGCGCCGCGGCTGCGCCGAGCGCGGCGCCGCGTCGTCGTGGGGGCGACGAAACCGAATCGGGCGTGCTCACGGACGTTCGCTCATGGCGGCAGCCGTGCGTGCGACGCGTGCGCCGAGCGCGACGGCAAGTGTCTTCTCATCTGCGGAAATACCCTGTTCCGCAGAATCGGCCCGCGCGAAATGCGATGCTCCGTAAGGCGTGCCGCCTGTCAGCGTGGTAGTCAGCGTGGTCTCGGTGTACGGGATGCCGACGATCAGCATGCCGTGATGCAGGAGCGGCAGCATCATCGACAGCAGCGTGGATTCCTGGCCGCCGTGCAGGCTGCCGGTGGACGTGAACACGCAAGCCGGCTTGCCGGCGAGCGCGCCGGACAGCCACTGCGGCGTGGTGCCGTCGAGAAAGTATTTGAGCGCAGCGGCCATGTTGCCGAAGCGGGTCGGCGAACCGAGCGCCAGGCCCACGCATTCTTCCAGATCGCGCAGCTCGACGTAGGGCGGTCCTTCCGCCGGAATATCGGGCTGGGTCGCCTCGCAGACGGTCGAGACGGGCGGCACGGTGCGCACACGCGCCTGCATGCCGGGGACGCTGTCGACACCGTGCGCGATCGCCAGCGCGAGCTCCCGCGTGGCGCCGTAACGGCTGTAGTAGAGCACGAGAATGTCTTTCATAGGCCTGATCGAGTGAGCAGGTATTATAGGGGTTGGGTCCGCAGCACAGGCGGCTCGCGGGCAACTGGCGCGAGCCCTACACGGTTCATGAAGCAAGGAGGCAGGGTTTGTTGTCCAGGGTGCGTTTCGACCTCGATACGCTTAAACGTCTCGCGCAATTCGCCGCGAAGCGCAGCAGCGAAGATCGCATTCCCCAGGTGGCCGGCAGTCTGACGTTCACCACCATGCTCTCGCTCGTGCCGCTTGCGACGGTGGCGTTCGCCTTGTTCACCGCGTTCCCGATCTTCGGTTCGTTCCAGATGTCGCTACAGGGTTTTCTGGCCGACCATCTGATGCCGTCGCAGATCAACGACCAGATTTTCAAATACCTGAACGAGTTCGCGGCCAAGGCCAAAGGCCTGACGACGATGGGCATGATCGTCCTGTTCGTCACCTCGGTGATGACGATGATGACCGTCGAATCTGCGTTCAATGTGATCTGGCGGGTGCGCAAGCCGCGACCCTTCGCGCAGCGCGTGCTGGTCTATTGGGCCATCATCACGCTGGGACCGATTCTGATCGGCGTCAGCCTGTCGATTTCTTCGTATCTGTTCACACGCTCGATGGCGTTCAGCGCCGCGCAGCACATCACGCCGGTGATCGATTGGGCGCTGACCGGCGCGGCGCTGCCGCTCACGGCGCTCGCTTTCACGATGCTCTACGTGTATCTGCCGAATTGCCGGGTGGAGTGGCGCGATGCGGTAGTGGGCGGCGTGGGCGCGGCCATTGCGTTCGAACTGGCGAAACGCGGCTTCGGCTATTACATCCGGCGCATTCCGACTTATACGGCGGTGTACGGCGCGTTTGCGGCGGTGCCGATGTTCCTGCTGTGGATGTACTTGAGCTGGTTTATCACGCTGGCGGGCGCGATGGTGGCTTCGGCGTTGCCAGCGATCCGCATAGGGCAGTTTCACCGGCCGCGCTTTGCGGGCAGCAATCTGTTCGATGCACTCGAAATGCTCGCGCGCCTCTCCGAGGCACGCGAAGCGGGCAAGCCTGGGTACACGCTGCAGGATCTCGCGCGCATGTTGCGCCGGGATATGGATACGACCACTCACTTGCTTGATACGCTCGAGGAGATCGAGTGGATCGCGCGTCTGCAGGAAGACGGCTCGCGCCCGCGTTTCCTGCTGCTGGCCAATCCTGCCCAGGTGACGGTGGAGCGGCTCTTCGACCTGTTCGTGATCGACCGCGCGGAGCTCGAATATCAGCTCAATCTGGAGTCCACCCGGGTCGACGGCGCGACGTTGCTGGCGGCGCTCGAGAACGACAAGCTGAGTGTCTCGCTCGCGTCGCTGCTCGCCCTGCGGGCGTCGGCGCGTGCCATGCGGGCGGCGGCCGAAGCCGAGGGACGCAGTTCGGCAATGCCGCCTCAGACGGCGTGAGCGGCGTGCCTTCGCGCTAGAGGGAAATCTTCCCGACGCAGATATCCTTGAACATCACCCAGTCACCCATCAAGCTATAGACGGGGTGCCGGAATGTGGCGGGGCGGTTCTTCTCGAAGAAGAAATGCCCGATCCACGCACACCCATAGCCACTGACAAGCGCAGCCGGCAGCCACAGCCAGTCGCCGGTGGCGAGCGCCATGGCCAGACAGCCAATCACGCCCAGCGAGCCGACAAAGTGCAGCCGCCGCGACACAACGTTGCGATGCTCTTCGAGGTAAAACGGATAAAACTCCGCGAAACTCGCGAAGCGTTCGGTATGAGCGGGTTGAGACATCTTGGCCTCCGTTTCGCAGCTCTCTTGTGGTCCATCCCCCGCCATGCCCATTTGTGCTGCATGGCGAACCCGGTCGGGGACAAGTGCTTCTATCAGTGTCTGAAACCGGATGGGCCTGAACCATTGTGCGGCCATCGGCGGATGCGCGCAACCTGGCCATTCGGCCGATGGTGCGCGCCGCCGGGCGGCGCTATTGTTGAGCTTACAGAAGCGATTGCGCGGACTGCGCGACTTATGCGGATTGAGCGCCAAGACCCGACGCAAAACTGAACAGTGCGTCCAGCGTGGCATCCGGTTGCTCGGTCATCAGCGCGTGGCCGGCGTCGAGCATCACCGTGTCGACTGTTGCGCCGGCTTGTGCGAACGCTTGGGCGAGCGCTTTCGTGGCGCGCGGCGGCGTCATGGCGTCACGCCGTCCCACGATCAGCTGGACGGGGCAGCGCACCTGGGCTGCGCGGGCAAGCCCATCGGCGTAGGCGTTGCAGGCCGTGAAGTCGGTGTGGAAGAGGCCCGGTTCACCTTTGGCCGAGACCCGCTCCATCAGCCGCTGGTTCATGCCATGCAGCCAGAAGCCCGGGCCGGGGCACGATGGTTTCGCGGCCAGCGTCGAATGCGACCATTGATTGACCATACCGATCGCCTCCGGCTCGCGGTTGAGCGCGGCGTCGAGCAGGGCGTCGGAGACGGCCATCGGCACGGCAGTGGCGACCAGCGCGACGCCGCTCGCACGCTCCGGGTAGCGCGCGGCAAACTCAAGCGCGACAAGCGAGCCCATGCTGTGGCCAATCACGCAAGCGCGCGCCACGCCAGGAGCGTCCAGCAGCGCGGCCAGCCAGTCGGCCATGGAGGCGATGTCGGTGAGCGCTGGACCGGCGCTCCGATGATGGCCGGGTAAGTCGACGGCCAGCACGCTGAAGCCGTGATGCGCGAAGTAGCGGGTTTGCAACGCCCAGACGCTGTGGTCGTGCTCGGCGCCATGGATGAACGCGGCGCAAGGCAGGCTGGGGTCAAACGGTTTGCCGCCGGTGTAAGCGTAGGCTGCCTTGTTCTGGGCCTCGAGGATCATGCGGACTCCTTGGGTGCGCTGCCGCTGGGGTTGCCCGAGCCCTCGGGAGTGTCCTTCGGTTTGGCGGCGCTCCCGCCGGCCGGCTTCTGCGCGGCCTTGAGCGCGCGTTTGAGGTCGTCGATCAGATCGTCCGGATCCTCGAGACCGATCGACAGGCGGATGGTGCCCTCGGCAATGCCCGCCGCGGCGAGTGCGGCGGCGTCCATGCGGAAATGGGTGGTCGAGGCGGGATGGATCACCAGCGAACGGGCGTCGCCGACGTTCGCCAGATGCGAGAACAGCGAGAGTGCCTCGATGAAGCGCCGTCCGGCGGCACGGTCGCCGCGCAGGTTGAAGCTGAACACGGCCCCGGCGCCGCGCGGCAGCAGGCGCATGGCGAGCGCGTGATCCGGGTGCGAGTCCAGTTCGGGATACGCGACAGACTCAACCGCGGCGTGGGCAGCGAGAAACTCGACTACCTTGCGGGTGTTCGAAACGTGCCGGTCCATGCGCAG
This sequence comes from Paraburkholderia sp., assembly GCF_026225065.1. GTDB lineage: Bacteria > Pseudomonadota > Gammaproteobacteria > Burkholderiales > Burkholderiaceae > Paraburkholderia. The sequence continues at coordinate 24,359 of NZ_JAMFSB010000149.1, forward strand.
CGGCAGGGTTTCGATCCCCTGCAGCAGTTGCCACGCGGCTTGCGGATGAAGGCACGCGCCAAAGTCGCGCAGTCCCTCGCGGCGGGCGCGCAGCAGGAAGGGTGCAACGGTGCTTTCCTCGGCGAACACCATGCCGTGAAAACCCTCATACGGCTCGGTGAACTCGGGAAAGCGCCCGGACGCGACGAAGTCGAAGGTCCCGCCGTCGACCAGCACGCCGCCGATGGTGGTGCCGTGACCGCCGAGGAACTTGGTCGCCGAGTGGTAGACGAAATCCGCGCCATGCTCGAAGGGCCTGAGCAGGTACGGCGTCGTGAAGGTCGAATCGACCAGCAGCGGTACGCGGTGGCTATGCGCGATTCCGGCGACCGCAGCAATATCCAGCACGTCGAGCCCGGGATTGCCGAGCGTTTCGCCGAACAGCAGGCGGGTGTTCGGGCGTAGCGCAGCGCGCCAGGCGTCGAGATCGCCGGGTTTGACGAAGGTCGTCTCAATGCCGAAGCGGCGCAGCGTGTAATTCAGCAGATTGTGCGAGCCGCCATACAGGGCGCCAGACGCGACGATATGGGAGCCGGCCCCCATCAGCGTGGCGATCGCCAGATGCAGCGCGGCCTGGCCGCTGGCCGTGCCGATCGCGCCGGCGCCGTTCTCCAGTGCGGCGACGCGCTCTTCGAAGACGGCCACGGTCGGGTTCGAAATCCGCGAATACACGTGGCCGGCGCGTTCCATGTTGAACAGGGCGGCGGCGTGGTCGGTGTCGCGAAACGAGAAAGAGGTGGTCTGGTAGATCGGCGTGGCGCGCGCGCCGGTCGTGGGATCGGGGGCTGCGCCGGCATGCAGCGCGAGCGTATCGAAACGGTTGGCGGACATCCTGGGCGGCGGAGCCACGGGCAGCTCCGCGAAGGGTGAAGGTGGAGGCATCGTATCATCGGGACTATCGGCTTCAAGTCCGGTTTTCCCGGTGTCGGGCGCTGCCACGCCCGTCCCGCCTTGGTGCGGCGCCCGCTTTCCTTTTACAGGCCTTTCCGCTAGGATCGAAATCAGTCATGTATTAACGGCTTCACCAGATTCTGCAATCACCATGCATGGGACCGCGAGTCGGCGCCACAGCGCGAACCCCGGTCGACAAAGGAGACAATCATGCGAGTCAGCGACATTCTCAAGGTCAAGGGCAATACCCTGTTTACCGTCACGCCGGACACGCCGCTGCTCGACGCAGTCAATGCGATGGCCGAGCACGACATCGGCTCGCTGGTTGTCATGGAATATGGCGATCTGGTCGGCATGCTGACGTTCCGGGAAATCATCCTGACGCTCAGCAAACATCACGGCAGCGTGGGTACGGCAACCATCCGTAAGGTCATGGACGACCACCCGCTCACGTGCACGCCGGAAACGGACGTGAACGAAGTGCGCCGCATGATGCTCGAGCACCACGTGCGCTATCTGCCGGTCATGGAGAGCCGCACGCTGATGGGCGTGATCTCGTTCTACGACGTGGCAAAGGCCGTGGTCGAGGAGCAGGGCTTCGAAAACCGCATGCTCAAGGCCTATATCCGCGACTGGCCGGAAGAGCGGGAGCAGCAAACGGGCTAATTGTCCGGCGATGCCCATGTTGGCCGGGTCGGACTGCAGCGGCCATCAAGTTGCCACAAGCCTGAGGTATTGATCCAGGGGCGTGCGCGAAAGCGTGCGCCTTTTTTGTATCCGCGCGGTCCTTTCTCCTATTTCCCAACTACATGAGCGATCGTCCGATACCCGCCGCGCGCCGCGCACCTCGCACTAGCGACGCGCACGAATCCCAGTTTCGCCTGCTCAGCGAGCGCCGTTTTGCACCGTTTTTCTGGACCCAGTTCCTGGGCGCCATGAACGACAACGTGTTCAAGATCGGCTTTACGTCGCTCGTGACGTATCAGACCGCGCGTTTCTCCGGCGTCGATGCGAAGACCGCGGCGTTCCTGATCTCGGCAATCTTCATCCTGCCGTTCGTGCTGCTCTCGGCTACCTCCGGCCAGATTGCGGACAAATACGACAAGGCGATGCTGACGCGCTTTGTGAAGACCTTCGAAATCGCCGTCATGCTGATCGGCGGCACGGGCTTCTGGCTGCACAGCGCGCCGCTTCTGTATCTGTGCACCTTTCTGATGGGTGTCCATTCCACCGTGTTCGGCCCGGTCAAGTATTCGTACCTGCCCCAGCATCTGGCGAAAACCGAGCTGGTCGGCGGCAACGGCATGGTCGAAATGGGCACCTTCGTCGCGATCCTGATCGGCACGATTATCGGCGGGGAAGCAGCGGGTTTCGTCGAACACGGCGCCGTGGTGCTGGCCTGCGCCTGCGTCGGGATAGCACTGGTGGGGCGCGCCGTGTCCGTGTTCGTGCCCGCTACGCCGGCGCCGCAGCCCGATCTGCAGATCAACTGGAATCCGGTCAGCGAAACGTGGCGCAATCTGAAGATCGCGCACGAAAACCGTACGGTGTTTCTGAGCCTGCTCGGGATTTCATGGCTGTGGTTTGTCGGCGCGACGTTTCTGTCGTCGTTTTTCAACTTTGCGAAGGACGTGCTGTCGGCCAATCCCGATGTCGTGACCGTGCTGCTCGGCACGTTTTCGATCGGCATTGGATTCGGTTCGCTGATGTGCGAACGGCTCTCGAAACGACGCATTGAAATCGGGCTCGTACCGCTCGGGTCGATTGGTATGAGCGTGTTTGCAATCGACCTGTTCTTCGCGAGTCACGCGCTGCCGCCAGCGGGGCATTTGCTGAGCGTCGGCGAATTCCTCACAATGCCCGCCAACTGGCGCGTGCTTGCCGATCTGTTCCTGCTCGCCATGTTCGGCGGCCTCTATAGCGTGCCGCTGTATGCACTGATCCAGAGCCGCAGCCGGCCGAGCCACCGCGCGCGCATCATCGCGGCAAACAATATCCTCAATTCGCTGTTCATGATCGTCTCGGCGCTGATGGCGATCGCCTTGACCTCCGCGGGCGTCAGCATTCCGGGTCTATTCCTCGTGACCGCGCTGCTCAACATCGTGGTGGCCACCTATATCTATTCGCTGGTGCCCGAATTCCTGCTGCGCTTTATCGCATGGATGCTGGTGCACACGTTCTACCGGATCCGGCTCGTGCATGCCGAGCACATTCCGGAAGAGGGCGCGGCGGTGCTCGTCTGCAATCACGTGAGCTACGTGGATGCGATCGTCATCATGGCCGAAAGCCCGCGTCCGATCCGTTTCGTGATGGATCACCACATCTTCAAGTCGCCGTTCGCCGGGTGGGTGTTCCGTCACGCGAAGGCGATTCCGATCGCACCGTCGCACGAGAACCCCGAAATGCTGACGCGGGCCTATGAAACCTGTGCGCGGGCGCTCGCTGAGGGCGACCTGGTGTGCATTTTCCCCGAAGGCAAGCTGACCAGGACCGGTGATCTGAACCCGTTCCGTCACGGTGTGACCGAGATCATTCGCCGCACGCCGGCGCCGGTGGTGCCGATGGCCCTGCGCGGGCTGTGGGGCAGTGTCTTTTCACGTGCCGGCGAGACGCGCTGGCCGCGACCGGTGCAAAAAGGTGTGATGAGCCGGCTGACGCTGGCGGTTGGCGAGCCGCTCGATCCGTCACAGGCGACGCCAGAAGGGCTGCAGCAGATCGTGACGGAGTTGCGCGGGGCGCGGAAGTAGCGGGGTTGCCGCTCGCTGTACCTCGCCTCGCTAGCGCGCGGCGACCTGCGAGGGCCAAACGCGACTTGTCCGTTCGGCCAACGCCTGTCGGGCGTGGCCCTCGCCGTGAGGCGGGCTGGCATAATAGCGGCTTCCCCGCATCTCTTTGGACGACGCTCATGTCCGGCAATACGCTTGGTACGCTTTTCACTGTCACGACCTTCGGCGAATCTCATGGTCCCGCTATCGGTTGTGTGATCGACGGTTGCCCGCCGGGAATGACGCTCGTTGAAGACGATATCCAGCTTGAACTGGACCGTCGCAAGCCGGGCACCTCGCGCCACGTGACGCAGCGCAAGGAAGAGGACAAGGTCGAGATCCTGTCGGGCGTGTTCGAAGGCGTGACGACCGGCGCGCCGATTGCGCTCCTGATCCGCAACACGGACCAGCGCAGCAAGGATTACGGCAACATCGCGGATACGTTCCGTCCGGGCCATGCCGATTACACCTACTGGCAGAAATTCGGTATTCGCGACTATCGCGGCGGCGGCCGTTCGTCGGCGCGTCTGACGGCGCCTACCGTCGCCGCTGGCGCGGTAGCCAAGAAGTGGCTGCGCGAGCACTTCGGCACCGAGATTCGCGGCTATATGGCGACGCTCGGTGAGATCGAGGTGCCGTTCGTCGACTGGTCGCACGTGCGCGAAAACCCGTTCTTCGCGGCGAATGTCGAAGTGGTGCCGCAGCTCGAAGAGTACATGGACGCGCTGCGCAAGGATGGCGATTCGATCGGCGCGCGTATCAACGTGGTCGCCTCGGGCGTGCCGGTCGGGCTTGGCGAGCCACTGTTCGACCGTCTCGATGCCGATATTGCGCATGCCATGATGGGCATCAATGCGGTGAAGGCCGTCGAGATCGGCGCGGGCTTTGCCAGCGTCGCTCAACGCGGCTCTGTGCATGGCGACGAGCTGACCCCTGAAGGCTTTGTCGGCAATCACGCGGGCGGCGTGCTCGGCGGGATTTCGACGGGGCAGGACATTACGGTGTCGATCGCCATTAAGCCGACCTCGAGCATACGCACACCGCGGCGCTCCATCGACAAGGCTGGGCAACCGGCCATTGTCGAGACCTTTGGGCGCCACGATCCGTGCGTCGGCATTCGTGCCACGCCGATTGCTGAGTCGATGCTGGCGCTAGTGCTGATCGATCATGCGCTGCGCCATCGCGCGCAGTGTGGCGATGTGGTCGTCACTACGCCGAAGATCGCGGCGAGCGCGCCGTAAGTCGCGTTCCGCGCAGCTTGCCGCCTCTGTCTGAATCCCCCGATGATCGACCCGAATCTCCCGGCAGCTGACGGCGCGGACGCGCTGTCGCCGTTACGCGCGCGAGTCGCCATGCCGCAGGCCCACGCCACGGACTGGCTCGCGTTCGGCCAGGCCTTGCTGCAGACGGCGGGGCGTAACCGGGACCAGCAGCGCGAAGCCCTTGCCGCACTGGTGCAGGCCTATCAACTCGATCCCGCTTGCGATCCGACGCTGCTTCACACCATTGCTCAAACCGGATTTATGGTGCGCGACTGGCCTCTGGTCGACTCGGCCACGTCGTTGCTGCTTGCGCGCAACGCCGAAGATGCCAACGCGCTCGTCTGGCGCGCCGCCGCCATCCAGCAACGCGACGATTTCGATGAAGCCGAGCGTCTGTTGTGCGAGGCCGTGCGGGTGGTGCCGGGCAATCCGGTCGCGCTGCACAAGCTCGCGTTGTGCATCAAGGAACAGGCTCGCTTTGCCGAAGCCGAAGCCCTGTTGCGGCATGTGCTTGAGCTGTCGCCGAACAACGCACATGCGACGTTCGATCTGTCGGAGCTGGAAATACGCTCCAGCCGCTATGCCGATGGTTGGGTGAATTACGAATCGCGCGTCGCATTTGGGGACGACCTGAACGACGCCCACCTGGCGCTCGCCGAGGCCAGCCGCTACTGGCAGGGCGAGTCGCTCGCCGGCAAGACGTTGGTCGTCTACGGCGAGCAAGGCAACGGCGATTGCCTCTGGGCCGTGCGCTTTTTGCCGCTGCTCGCTGAGCGGGCGCGACGCGAGGGCGGCCGGGTGATCTTCGGTCACGACGGGCCGCTGCGGCATCTGTTCGAACGGATGCTGCCCGCCGACGTGGCGCTCGAAACCAGCCTTGTCACCCAGCCCGATTTCCACTGTGGGCTGATGAGCGTGCCGTTGCGGCTCGGTGTCTTCGATCCGTCAGGATGGGGCCGCCCCTATCTGAATGCCGATCCGGCGCGCGCCCAGCTGTGGCGCACGCGCATCGCACAGACGGCGGTGAATAGTGGGCCAAAAGTCGGGTTGGTGTGGAACGGCAATCCGCAGCACATTCGTGACGCCCGGCGCTCCGTGCCGGTCGACCAACTGGAGCCGCTTCTGACGGTACCAGGCATCACCTGGTTCGCGCTGTCGCCGGGGCGATCTGCTACGGTCGAGCAATGGCGCGCGCAGGGCATCCAGATGGTCGATCCCACGGCGCATTTCGAGGCCGGTTTCGATGACGTCGCTGCGCTGCTTGCCAATCTGGATCTCGTCGTGACTATCGACAGCGGCCCCGCTCATCTAGCCGGCGCGCTTGGTGTGCCGACGTGTCTGATGATCGATCATGTGTCGGCGTGGTTCTGGGGCGATCAAACCCAGCGCACACCTTGGTATGACTCGGTCGAGCTGTTTCGTCAGCCGGCGATCGGTGCGTGGGCGCCTGTGCTGGCGAGCGTGCGCGAGAGACTGGCGGGGCTGGCAGGGCGTTGAGCCAATGCGGCAACGTCGCGGCGTTTCAGCAAAACCCAATCCCGACAGACGAAAAAAAGCGCCGCTCATCCATCATGGAGAGCGGCGCTTTCGCGTCCTGTGACCCTGCGCTAATGTGCTAACACCCGGCGCGACCACCCCAGCGCCAACACCCCGCGTCACATATTCGGATAGTTCGGCCCACCGCCACCTTCCGGCGTGACCCACACGATATTCTGCGTCGGGTCCTTGATATCGCAGGTCTTGCAGTGCACGCAGTTCTGCGCATTGATCACCAGACGTTCGCTGCCGTCGTCGTTCTTCACGAACTCATACACCGCTGCCGGGCAATATCGCGATTCCGGCCCCGCATACGTGCTCAGGTTCACGTTCACCGGTACGCTCGGATCTTTCAGCGTCAGGTGAGCCGGCTGGTTCTCCTCGTGATTGGTGTTCGAGATGAACACCGAGGACAGCCGGTCGAACGTCAGCTTGCCATCTGGCTTCGGGTACACGATCGGCTTGCACTGCGACGCCGGTTTCAGCATCTCGTGGTCCCAATGCTGGTGGTGCAGCGTCCACGGCACATTGCCGCTCAGCAGCTTCTGCTCGATGCCCACCATCAGTGTGCCAAGGTAAAGGCCCTTGCTCATCCACTGCTTGAAGTTGCGTGCGCGGTACAACTCGTTGTGCAGCCACGAGGTCTTGAACGCTTCCGGATACGCCGTGAGTTCATCGCTCGTGCGGCCGGCTTGCACGGCATCGAACGCGGCATCGGCGGCCAGCATGCCGGTCTTGATCGCGGCGTGCGAACCCTTGATGCGCGAGGCGTTCAGGAAGCCCGCGTCGTCGCCTACCAGCGCGCCGCCAGGGAACACCAGCTTCGGCAGCGACAGCAGGCCGCCGGCGGTGATCGCACGAGCGCCATACGACACACGCTTGCCGCCGTCGAGGAACGCGCGGATCGACGGGTGCGTCTTGTAGCGCTGGAATTCCTCGAACGGCGACAGGTAGGGATTGGTATAACCGAGACCCACCACGAAGCCGACCATCACCTGGTTGTTGTCCAGGTGATAGAGGAACGAGCCGCCGTAGGTGTCCGACTCCAGCGGCCAGCCGGCCGTATGGATCACCAGACCTGGCTTGTGCTTCGCTGGATCGATTTCCCACAGTTCCTTGATGCCGATACCGTAGACCTGCGGATCGGCGCCGTCGCGCAGTTTGAATTTATCGCTCAGCTGGCGGCCCAGGTGGCCGCGCGCGCCTTCGCAGAACAAGGTGTATTTGGCATGTAGTTCCATGCCGAGCTGGAAGTTCTCGGTCGGCTGGCCGTCCTTGCCGATGCCCAGGTTGCCGGTGGCGACACCCTTGACCGAGCCGTCGTCGTTATACAGGACCTCGGCTGCCGGAAAGCCCGGGAAAATCTCGACGCCCAGCGCCTCGGCCTGCTGGCCCAGCCAGCGCGTGACGTTCGCAAGGCTGATGACGTAGTTGCCGTGATTCTTGAAGTTGTCAGGCAGCGCCCAGTTCGGCACGTTCTTCGAGCCGGTCGCGGAGAGGAACAGGAAGCGGTCCTCAGTCACCTCAACGTCTAAAGGCGCGCCTTTTTCCTTCCAGTCGGGGATCAGTTCGTTCAGCGCGCGAGGGTCCATGACCGCGCCGGAGAGGATGTGCGCCCCGATCTCCGAGCCCTTTTCCAGTACGCAGACGCCGATTTCGACGCCTTTCTCCGCTGCCAGCTGCTTCAGACGGATCGCCGCGGACAGGCCGGCGGGGCCGCCGCCGACGATCACCACGTCGTATTCCATCGACTCGCGCGGGCCATACTGCTCAATGAGACTTGCGGGGGTCATTGATGCTCCTCTTACCGTTAGAATGCTTTTTTCGGGATCGTATTGTGGGCGAACGGTTCCGGCGCCGCAACCCAATGAATAAAGATTAGCACGATCGTTCTATTTATGTGATACGGTAGCGACCCGGGGTTTCATCGGGTATGCCCCAGGTATTCACGAACTTTCGCGGCCTCGCCGCGCGTGTAACCCCAACCGAACAAGGTAAACACAATGGGCCGTTCGATCAATCTGGAAGGCAAGGTTGCGCTGATTACGGGCGCCTCGAGCGGGCTGGGCAAACGCTTCGCTCAGGTGCTGTCGCAGGCCGGCGCGAAGGTCGTGCTGGCCAGCCGCCGCACCGAACGCCTGAAAGAATTGCGCGCCGAAATCGAAGCCTCCGGCGGTGCTGCGCACGTGGTGTCGCTCGACGTGACCGATTACCAGAGCATCAAGTCCGCCGTGGCGCATGCCGAGACGGAAGCGGGCACCATCGATATTCTGGTGAACAACTCGGGCGTGTCGACCACGCAGAAGCTCGCGGAAGTCACGCCCGCCGATTTCGAATACGTGTTCGACACGAACACCCGCGGCGCGTTCTTCGTGGCCCAGGAAGTCGCCAAGCGCATGATCATGCGCGGCAACGGCGGCCAGAAGCCGTCGTACCGCATCATCAATATCGCGTCGGTGGCGGGTCTGCGTGTGTTGCCGCAGATCGGCCTGTACTCCATGAGCAAGGCCGCGGTCGTTCATATGACGAAGGCGATGGCGCAGGAATGGGGGCGTCACGGTATCAATGTGAACGCGATCTGTCCGGGCTATATCGACACCGAAATCAATCATCACCACTGGTCGACTGACCAGGGGCAGAAGCTGGTTTCGATGTTGCCGCGTCACCGTGTCGGTCAACCTGAAGATCTCGACGGCTTGCTGCTGTTGCTGGCCGCTGACGAATCGCAATTCATCAACGGCTCGATCATTTCCGCGGACGACGGCTTTGGACTTTCCTGATTGAGCCTGAGTTGAGCCTAAAAACGGCGCGCCGTTTCAACCTGTAGAAGAAGTACGATGAGCGAACACCACCCAGTTTTTGAAATGTCCATGCCGATCCGTTGGGGCGACATGGACGCATTCGGCCATGTGAACAACACGGTCTATTTCCGTTACATGGAGCAGGTACGGATTTCGTGGTTCGAGCAACTGGGTATTCTCGGCGGCAATGAAGAAGGGCAGGGACCGGTAATCGTCAACGCGTCGATGGAATTCCTCAAGCAACTCCATTACCCCGGCGACGTGATTGGCCGGATGTCGGTCGGCACGCCCGGCCGCAGCAGTTTCGATACCGGCTTCGAACTGACGCGGGCCGACGATCCGTCGACCGTCTATGCACGGGGCGCCGCGCGTTGCGTGTGGATCGACTACGCGGCGGGCAAGTCGGCGCCGATTCCCGACCTGCTGCGCTCGACTATCGAAAACGCGGTGCTCGTCAAGCCGGCTTGAGGTGGTCCTGCCGTCGACCAGCGTTCGCGCTTTAGTGAATTACTCTGGTTCCATGGAGTGCGACTCTATGCAGCGAACTTGCCGCAAGCTCTTTCGCAATCGTCAATGCCCGAGCAGCCTCTGCAGCAGCTCCGTCGCATTGCCCGTACCGTATTTACGCATCAGTCGCGCCCGGTAGACATCCACCGTGCGTGAGCTGATGTCCAGCACCCGGCCGATCTGCTTGCTGGTCTTGCCAGTCACGAGTTGGGCTGCGATTTCCCGCTCGCGCGGCGTCAGCTCGATAGCGACCCGCCGCGTCGCGCTCAGGTCCTCAAAAGTCCACACGCCCGCAGCATGCGGGTTAGCGCGCTCGAGCGAGCGGCCCGTCACGTGACACCAGAATAATTCTCCATTGGCGCGCCTCATGATCCGGTCGTCGGCGTAGCTGCCGTGCGCGGTCATGATGGGCGGAATGCGTGTGCCGATCCGCTCGAACTCGTCCGCCGATGGGTACAGCACCTGAAACGACTGCCCCAGCAGCGACTCGCGCGGACAGCCGAAGATCGACGCCAACTGGTCGTTGCAGTCTTCAATGAAGCGCTCGCGCGACAGCACGAGGCCGATCGGCGCAAGATGGAAGGCGGTTTGGTAATCCAGTGCGGGCATGAAAGGTGCGAAAGCAGGTGCGAAAGCGGACAATCACTTATGTATTTTTGCGTATTGTGCCGTATGGCGCGAGCATCGTACCCTTTCGGGCAAATCACACGGCTGCAGCGAAGCCGCGGGTGAAGGGTCTGCCGCGTCGGCTGGGCAATGTCGACGCAAGGCCGGCTGCGGATGACTAGAATGACGTTCTGGGCTCGCCCCGCATCACCACGCATCGCACCGATCCGGCGGCCGGTGTACCGGATTTTCGGGTTTCCATAAAGGAAGGGACACACTGATGAACAAGGTCTATCCAGACGCGGCTACCGCGCTCAAGGACATCGTCAAGGACGGCCAGACGTTCGCCGTCGGCGGCTTTGGCCTGTGCGGCATCCCTGAGGCGCTGATCGCGGCGCTGCGCGATTCGGCGGTCAAAGGCATCACCTGCATCAGCAACAACGCCGGTGTCGACGGTTTCGGCCTTGGCCTGCTGCTCGAAACACGCCAGGTCAAGAAGATGATCTCGTCGTATGTGGGCGAAAACAAGGAGTTCGAACGCCAGTACCTGGCCGGCGAACTCGAGCTCGAATTCACGCCGCAAGGCACGCTCGCCGAAAAGCTGCGCGCGGGCGGCTCGGGCATTCCGGCGTTCTTCACCAATACGGGCTACGGGACGCTGATCGCCGAAGGCAAGGAAACCCGCCAGTTCGGCGAGAACCATTACGTGCTCGAACATTCGCTGACGGCCGACGTCGCGCTCGTCAAGGCGTGGAAGGCCGACAAGTCGGGCAACCTGATCTATCGCCGCACCGCGCGCAACTTCAACCCGATGTGCGCGATGGCGGGCAAGATCACGGTGGTGGAGGTCGAGGAAATCGTGGAAGTGGGCGAGCTCGATCCGGACGCCATCCATACGCCGGGCATCTTCGTGCAGCGCATTGTGCTCAATGCGCATCCGGAGAAACGCATCGAACAACGCATCGTCCGCGCGAAAGGAGCGTAATCATGGCATGGACTCGTGACGAAATGGCCGCGCGCGCGGCGAAGGAACTGCAGGACGGCTTCTATGTGAACCTCGGCATCGGCTTGCCGACGCTGGTGGCGAACCACGTGCCGGCAGGCGTCGAAGTGTGGCTGCAGTCGGAAAACGGCCTGCTCGGCATTGGCCCGTCGCCGACCGAAGAGGAGGTGGATGCCGATCTGATCAACGCCGGCAAGCAGACGGTGACGACGTTGCCGGGTTCGTCGATTTTCTCGTCGGCGGACTCGTTTGCGATGATTCGTGGCGGCCACATCAACCTCGCCATTCTGGGCGCCATGCAGATCAGCAAGACGGGCGATCTGGCGAACTGGATGATCCCGGGCAAGATGATCAAGGGCATGGGCGGTGCGATGGATCTGGTGGCGGGCGTCAAGCGCGTCGTCGTGCTGATGGAACACGTCGCGAAGGGCGACCAGCACAAGATCCTCGAAGAATGCACGTTGCCATTGACGGGCGTGGGCGTGGTTGATCAGATCATTACCGACCTCGGCGTGATCGAAGTGACAGCGGATGGTCTGAAGCTGACGGAACTGGCGCCGGGCGTGACGGCGGATGAGATCAAGGCCAAGACCGGTGCGCCGCTCGATGTGAGCGCTGTGAGCTGATGGGACGGGGTGTAAGGCACGGTTGAGCGGAAGCGGCGGCGTAGTTGAGGGCCGCTGCAGCTCGACCGGTGCGAAGAATGCCGCAAAGCGGGCGAGACTGGTTGAGTCTTCGCCCGCTTTGTTTTGGGCCTTGGTTTGAGCATTTGCCTATGTCTTCCGGATGATCCTTGGCACACGGCAAAGCGGTTTACAATCGTCTTCACTAGTTCGTGCTCGCCAAGGAAATCTGATGACTGTCACGTCTCCCGCTTTGCATACTGCCGCCGGCACGGCCACGCCCCGTCAACGTTTCGTGCAGTGCGCGAGCCCCGGAGGCTTGCATCGCGTCGCCTACACGGAATGGGGGGACCCCGCGAATCCGCGGGTGCTGGTGTGCGTGCATGGTCTCACGCGCTCAGGGCGCGACTTCGACCGGCTGGCGGCTTCGTTCGCGGACACGTACCGCGTCATTTGTCCGGATGTGGTCGGCCGCGGTCTTTCATCGTGGCTGAACGTCCCCAACTACTACTCCGTGCCACACTACGTTGCGGACATGGTCACGCTGATCGCGCGGCTCGACGTGGAAAAGGTGGACTGGTTCGGCACCTCAATGGGTGGTCTGATCGGGCTGGGTCTCGGAGGCCTGCCGGGATCGCCGATCGAGAAGCTGTTGCTGAACGACGTCGGGCCACACCTCGAGCCGGCCGCGGTGAAGCGAATCGGCGATTATCTCGGCAAGCCCGTGCAGTTCGAAACGCTGCAGCAGGGCATCGATTACGCTGCGTTGCTGGCGCAATCGTTCGGACCGCTGACCCCGGAAGAATGGCGCGAGATCAACACGCCGCTGCTGCAGGAGCGCGACGGCGCCTGGTATTTCCGCTACGACCCCCGCATCGCCCAGCCGTTCGCTGCCATTACAGACGAAATGGCCGCGGCCGGGGAGGTTGCGTTGTGGGGCGCGCTAAAGGCGATTCAAGGGCCGGTGCTGGTGGTGCGCGGAGAAAAATCGGACCTGCTGTCGCGTGAAACGGTCGAGAAGATGGTTGCCGAGGGCAACGCGGTGTCGAGCGTGGAAATCCCCGGTGTGGGCCATGCGCCAGCGTTTCTCAGTGCCGAGCAGATCGGGATTGCGCGCCGCTTCTTTATCGGGCCTGGCGCTGACGCGTCATAATATGGGGTTGTGCGGCGCGCCTCTTCGAGGGACGTGTCGCGGAACGTGTGATCGTTCAACCGCATTGTTCAATCTTAACCATCATCAGGAATCTTCATGGCAGTCATCCGTCACCACGTCGGCAAGCGGCTCTCCGAAATCGCCGTGCATAACGGCACCGTGTACCTCGCCGGCCAGATCGCCGAGGACGCAGATCAGGACATCACCGGCCAGACCCGTGAAGTGCTTGGCCATATCGACCGTCTGCTCGCTGAAGTGAATAGCGACAAGTCGCATCTGCTGTCGGTGCAGATTTACATCTCGGACATGGTTCACTTCGCCGGCATGAACGCGGTGTGGGACGAGTGGGTTGAGCAGGACGCCACGCCGCCGCGCGCGACGGTCGAAGCGAAGCTTGCGAACCCGAAGTGCCTCGTTGAAGTGGTTGTCGTGGCCGCGCAGCGCGGCTAAGTCTGCACCCGGAACCGTTGTTGAATCCCTGTTGATCCGTCTGGCCCGTTGGGCTGTCGCACCATGAATACCGATACCGTTACGACCGTGCCGATTCCGCTGCCTTCCTTCGAAGAGGCAATGGCGTTCGTGCGGGAGCACGCGGGCGAAGTGCGGCTGTCGTCGGGCGAATTGCTGGCCGATCACGCAGCAGGCACTGCGGCGATCATGCGTACGCTCAATGTCGACCCACCGGCGGTGCTGGCGGCGGCTCTGTTCGCACTGACACCGCATCTGCAGGATCCGGAGCGCGTGATTGCCGACAACTTCGGCGAAGAGGTTGCGCAACTCGTAAGCGACGTGCGCAAGCTGCTGCGTCTGGGCACCGTCAGTCTGCGCGCGGCGCAGAACGCCATTCCCGAAGCGGGGCGCGACGCTCAGGCGGCGCGGCGTGCGCAGGTCGAGGCACTGCGTAAGATGCTGCTCGCATTCGCGCAGGACATTCGTGTCGTACTGATCCGGCTCGCGTCGCGATTGCAGTCAATGCGTTACTACGCAGCGAACAAGATGACGCCATCGCCTGACGTGGCGCGCGAGACGCTCGATATTTACGCGCCGCTCGCGAACCGTCTCGGTATCTGGCAAGTGAAGTGGGAGCTCGAAGACCTCGCGCTGCGCTTCGAAGAGCCTGCTACGTACAAGCGTATCGCGAAGCTGCTCGACGAGAAACGCGTGGAGCGTGAAAGCTATGTGGCCGCTGCCATCGCACGCTTGCAGGAGGAATTGGCTGCCGCACATATTCGCGCCGAAGTCAGCGGGCGGCCAAAGCACATCTACAGCATCTGGCGCAAGATGCGCGGCAAGGATCTCGATTTCTCCGAGCTCTACGATGTGCGCGCGTTTCGCGTGATCGTACCGGACATCAAGGACTGCTACACCGTGCTCGGTATGGTGCACAACCTGTGGCAACCGGTGCCGAAGGAATTCGACGATTACATCTCGCGTCCGAAGCCGAACGGCTACAAGTCGTTGCATACGGTGGTTGTCGGCGATGACGGGCGTGCGTTCGAAGTGCAGATCCGTACCCAGGAGATGCATCAGTTTGCCGAATACGGCGTAGCGGCCCACTGGCGCTACAAGGAAGCCGGCGCGCGCGGTTATGGCGGCCAGGTCACGGCGAGCGAGAAGTACGACGAGAAGATTGCGTGGTTGCGTCAGTTGCTGGCGTGGAAGGACGAAGTGTCCGAGGGCGAGCATGGCGAAAAGCGCGCGGCGCAGCCGTGGGAACAACTGCGTCAGGCCACTTTCGACGACGACCACATCTATGTGCTGACGCCGCAGGCACGCGTGATTCCGTTGCCGCAAGGCGCGACTCCGCTCGACTTTGCTTATCACCTGCATAGCGAGTTGGGCCATCGTTGCCGCGGTGCGCGCGTCGATGGCGCGATGGTGCCGCTCAACACGGCATTGCAGAACGGTCAGACGGTTGAGATCGTCGCGGTGAAAGAGGGCGGTCCGTCACGCGACTGGCTCAACCCGCAGCTTGGCTATCTGCATAGCCCGCGTGCACGGCAGAAGGTGCGCGCATGGTTCAACGCGGTCGAGTATCAGGAGACCATCGCCACCGGTCGGGCGATGGTCGAAAAGACGTTGCAGCGCGAAGGCAAGACCTCGGTCAATCTCGATCAGCTTGCGGCGAAGCTCGGCTTCAAGGCCACTGAAGACCTGTTCTCGGTGGTCGGCAAGGAAGAGTTCAGCCTGCGTCATGTCGAGCAGGCACTGCAGGATGCGCCACCGCCCGAACCGGAGGTCGAAGTACCCGAGCAGTTCGAGAAGCGCAGCAGCGGCTCGAGCGTGGCGCATGGTGCATCGACGGGCGTACTGGTGGTCGGTGTCGACGCGTTGCTCACGCAGCTTGCACGTTGCTGCCGTCCGGCGCCGCCTGATGGCATCAGTGGTTTTGTCACGCGCGGCAAGGGCATGTCGATCCACCGCAGCGATTGCCCGACGTTCCTGCGCATGGCCGAGCGCGCGCCCGAACGTGTACTTGAAACTGCGTGGTCCGCCGACGTGATGAACGGTCGCGGACAGTCGGTGTACCCAGTGGACCTGACGATCGACGCGACGGATCGTCAAGGTCTGCTGCGCGATATCTCCGAAGTGTTTGCGCGCGAGAAGATGAACGTGATCGGCGTGAAGACACAGACGCGTCGTAACGCCGCTTTCATGCAATTCACGGTCGAGGTGTCGAGCGCTGCGCAGATTCAGCGTGCTTGTTCGCTGCTTGGCGAGGTCACAGGCGTGTTGAGGGCGGGTCGCAAAAGTTGACGCAAGGTTTGATGCCCGCGGGGCCGCGTGCCGTCATTCACACGCGCGGAAACGGCCGCAGGGGTTTTTCAGTGTCGGTGTACAAAAGTACTTGCCAAGTGATGTGGCGCTCCATATAATCTCGTTTCTTCAGGCTCGTAGCTCAGCTGGTTAGAGCACCACCTTGACATGGTGGGGGTCGTTGGTTCGAGTCCAATCGAGCCTACCAACGAAAGAGAAATTCCGGTTTGCCGGGGTTTCGCAAGCTGCAGTAAGCGCCTTGGCGCAAAAGGCGAATACGGTTATGACACCGCGAACGTTGACCGAAACCACTTCGGAGCGACGCTAGTCGAGGACCACTTTCGCCAATGTAGTTTGCAGGAAATGTGAATGCGGCCCCTCGAAAGCGGGGCCGCATTTTTTTTGGGCTTATTTGATGGTTGTATGTGCCGCCGCCGGTCGGCATTTCGGAGAACGCAATGGTTTCGATACGTCTGCCTGACGGTTCTGTTCGTCAATACGAGCATCCGGTGACGGTCGCGGAAGTGGCCGCGTCGATCGGTCCTGGCCTCGCGAAAGCCGCGCTCGGCGGCAAGATCGATGGTGAGCTGGTCGATACTTCCGCGCTGATCGATCACGATGCGTCGCTCGCGATCGTCACGGAAAAAGACGCCGATGGCCTCGACATCATTCGCCACTCCACGGCGCACTTGCTCGCGTACGCGGTGAAAGACCTGTACCCGGAAGCTCAGGTGACGATCGGCCCGGTGATCGACAACGGCTTCTACTACGACTTCGCGTACAACCGTCCTTTCACGCCGGAAGATCTCGAGAAGATCGAAAAGCGCATGCAGGAACTGGCGAAGAAAGACGAGCCGGTTTCGCGTCGCGTGGTGTCGCGCGACGAAGCGGTGGACTACTTCAAGAGCATCGGCGAAAAGTACAAGGCCGAGATCATCGAGTCGATTCCCTCGACCGACGAAATCAAGCTGTACTCGCACGGCGGCTTCACGGATCTGTGCCGCGGCCCGCACGTGCCGTCCACCGGCAAGCTGAAGGTCTTCAAGCTGATGAAAGTCGCGGGCGCCTATTGGCGCGGCGACTCGAAGAACGAACAGCTGCAGCGTATCTACGGCACGGCCTGGACCAAGAAGGAAGACCAGGAAGCGTACCTGCACATGCTCGAGGAAGCCGAGAAGCGCGATCACCGCAAGCTCGCCAAGCAACTCGACCTGTTCCATCTGC
>NZ_JAMFSB010000014.1 GCF_026225065.1 Paraburkholderia sp.
AACGCCGCCCGCGGATGATGGGCGCCGTTTATTATTTGCCCAGACAACCCGAGCAGATAGCCGGCTGCGCTGGAACGCGCCGCTCTTCCTCAAAAAATTACTTCAGAACATGAGCGATCGCGCCAGCGACAGCATCGAGGTTGCGCGTATTCAGCGCAGCCACGCAGATGCGGCCCGTGCTCACGGCATAGATGCCGAATTCTTCACGCAGACGGTCCACTTGCGCCGACGTCAGCCCCGAGTACGAGAACATGCCGCGTTGCGCGTTCACGAAGCTGAAGTCGCGATCCACGCCGCTTGCCTTCAGACGTTCGACCAGACCGTTACGCATCGCACGAATGCGGTCGCGCATCTCGGCGAGTTCCGTTTCCCACGTGGCGCGCAGTTCCGGCGAAGCGAGCACGGCTGCGACAACCGAGCCGCCGTGCGTGGGCGGGTTCGAGTAGTTCGTGCGGATCACGCGCTTCAGTTGCGAGAGCACGCGGGAGGCTTCTTCCTTGCTCGCCGTGATGATCGACAGCGCGCCGATGCGCTCGCCATACAGAGAGAACGACTTCGAGAACGACGATGAGACGAACACATTCAGTTCAGCCAGCGCAAACAGACGCACAGCCGCAGCGTCCGATTCGATGTTGTCGCCGAAGCCCTGATAGGCGATGTCGAGGAACGGCACCAGGCCGCGCGCCTTGACGACTTCGACGATCTGCTGCCATTGGGCCGCGCTCAGGTCGACGCCGGTCGGATTGTGGCAGCACGCATGCAGCACGACGACCGTGCCAGCCGCATAGCCGTTCAGGGCGCTCAGCATGCCTTCGAAGTTCACGCCGTTGGTTTTCGCGTCGAAGTACGGATACGACACGACTTCAAAGCCGGCGCTTTCGAACAGCGCACGGTGGTTTTCCCAGCTCGGATCGCTGATCGCAACCTTGGCGGCGGGGTCCAGGCGCTTAAGGAAGTCGGCGCCGATCTTCAATGCGCCCGTGCCGCCCAATGCTTGCGCGGTGACCACGCGGCCCGCAGCGATCAACGGCGAGTCGTTGCCGAGCAGCAGCGTCTGGACAGCTGCGTCGTAAGCCGCAATGCCTTCGATCGGCAGGTAGCCGCGCGGCAGCGCCGCTTCGACACGAGCCTTTTCCGCATTGCGCACGGCGCGCAGCAGCGGAATCTTGCCTTCTTCATTGAAGTACACGCCCACACCCAGGTTGACCTTGGTGGTGCGCGTATCGGCGTTGAAGGCTTCGTTCAGGCCCAGAATCGGGTCGCGGGGAGCAAGTTCGACGGCGGAGAACAGAGACATGATGGTTCGGCAGTAGTAAAAAAGAGGGACGGCAGCGGCGAGCGCAGCATGCCATTGTAGCGAATCCTGACGGGTTTTTTGGCCCATCCTGTCCACCGGGCCGGATTATTTGCTTGAAAAACAGCGCTTTGGCATCAGATTCGACAAGCCGGCGGCGCCTTGACGTCCGCGGCGCCGCCCCTGAAAAAGGGCGGCAACGTTACAGCTTGCACGACCGTCCAGACGCTTCTTCACGGCATCAGAAGCGGCTTGCATCCGTCAAGTCAAGCAAGCCATCCCTCGGTCGTCGGCTCAGCCCGCGCTCCCGCAAACCGCTAGAATAGTCCTTTGCCCAGGCCCCGGTGCCGCACACATGTCCGAACATCATCTGACTGAAGTCAACGACGCTCTCGACGAGTCGAAATTCGTGACGTTCGAAGGCTCGCCGTTCCAGCTTTACCAGCCGTACCTGCCTGCCGGCGACCAGCCCACCGCCATCGACACGCTCGTCGAAGGGGTCGAGGACGGCCTGTCGTTCCAGACGTTGCTCGGCGTAACCGGCTCCGGCAAGACCTTCACGATGGCGAACACCATCGCGCGGCTCGGCCGTCCGGCGATCGTGTTCGCCCCGAACAAGACGCTGGCGGCACAGCTTTACTCGGAGTTCCGCGAGTTTTTCCCGCGCAACGCGGTCGAGTACTTCGTCTCGTACTACGACTACTACCAGCCGGAAGCGTATGTGCCGCAGCGCGACCTGTTCATCGAGAAAGACTCGTCGATCAACGAACATATCGAGCAGATGCGGCTCTCGGCGACGAAGAGCCTGTTGGAGCGGCGTGACGTAGTGATCGTGGCGACGGTGTCGGCGATTTACGGTATCGGTAACCCGTCCGAATATCATAAGATGATTCTGACGCTGCGCACCGGCGACAAGATCGGCCAACGCGAAATCATCGCGCGGCTGATCGCCATGCAGTACAACCGCAACGAAACCGAGTTCCAGCGCGGCGCGTTCCGCGTGCGTGGTGACACGATCGACATCTTCCCGGCGGAACACGCGGAAATGGCGGTGCGTGTCGAGCTGTTCGACGACGAGATCGAAACCCTGCAGCTGTTCGACCCGTTGACGGGCCGCGTGCGTCAGAAGATTCCGCGTTTCACGGTGTATCCGTCGTCGCACTACGTTACGCCGCGCGAGACCGTGATGCGCGCGGTCGAAACGATCAAGACGGAACTGCGCGAGCGGCTCGAGTTTTTCTATAGCGACGGCAAACTGGTGGAGGCGCAGCGTCTCGAGCAGCGTACCCGTTTCGATCTGGAGATGCTGCAGGAACTGGGTTTCTGCAAAGGCATCGAAAACTACTCGCGGCACTTTTCGGGCGCCGCGCCGGGCGAACCGCCGCCGACGCTGGTCGACTATCTGCCAGGCGACGCCCTGATGCTGCTCGACGAATCGCACGTGCTGATCGGTCAGTTGAACGGTATGTACAACGGCGACAAGGCACGCAAGGAAAACCTCGTCAACTACGGTTTCCGCTTGCCCTCCGCGCTCGATAACCGACCGCTCAAGTTCAACGAGTTCGAACGCAAGATGCGCCAGGTGGTGTTCGTGTCGGCCACTCCCGCCGACTACGAGAAAAAGACGGCAGGGCAGGTGGCCGAGCAACTGGTCCGGCCAACCGGCCTCGTCGACCCCGAAATCGAGGTGCGTCCGGCGCGTACCCAGGTTGACGATGTGCTCGCCGAAATCAACGAGCGCGTCAAGGCAGGCGACCGCGTGCTGGTCACGGTGCTGACCAAGCGCATGGCCGAACAGTTGACCGAATTCCTGGCGGACCATGGCGTCAAGGTGCGTTACCTGCACAGCGACATCGATACGGTCGAGCGTGTCGAAATCATCCGCGATCTACGGCTTGGGACGTTCGACGTGCTGGTCGGGATCAACCTGCTACGCGAGGGGCTCGACATTCCGGAAGTGTCGCTGGTGGCGATTCTCGATGCAGACAAGGAAGGTTTCCTGCGCGCCGAACGCTCGCTGATCCAGACCATTGGCCGGGCCGCGCGGAACGTGAATGGCCGGGCGATCCTGTACGCGGACCGCATCACCGATTCGATGCGCCGTGCCATCGACGAAACCGAACGGCGCCGCAACAAGCAGATCGCCTTTAACCTCGAGATGGGCATCACGCCGCGCGGTGTGGTGAAGCGCATCAAGGACATCATCGACGGCGTTTATAACGTCGACGAAGCGCGTGCGGAGCTGAAGGAACAGCAACAGCGCGCCAAGTTCGAAGACATGTCCGAGAAGCAGTTGTCGAAGGAACTCAAGCGGCTCGAGAAGCAGATGATGGAGCACGCCAAGAACCTCGAATTCGAAAAGGCGGCTCAGACGCGCGATCAGCTGGGGTTGCTGCGTCAGCGGGTATTTGGCGCCAATGTGGGCGATCATCTGACGGGCACCAGCTAATAACGCCGGAAGCACCAGCCGATACCGGCTGGCGTGCCGTGCGGGGTTCAACCGCACGGCGTTCGATTTTGGCATATCGCCAAAGCATGGAATTCGCGGGTCGCGTAGGACGTTGACCCCTAATTTCTGCTGTTCCCACCCGATTCCAACCCGGGCGAAGCTATTTTGTAAGGTTGAGTCTGGCAGTCCTGTCAGAGCACCCCTCGTTTTTGATGCCTCGCGAAATCCTTACCACTAAAGGGTTTCCCGGCACCGCCATTTGTTTTTAGCTCCGGGAAATGGTAAGCTTCGTCGAATATTGTGAATGGTTCGCATTAACGTTAGTAATTATATGAAAGTTAATCGAATGATTTGCGGTGCATCGTTTTCGATCTTGGCTCTCGTCATCCCAGTCTAAAAAACAAGGAGTTTCAATGCGGGTTTCTTCATTCTTGCGCGGTGGCATGGCCGCCGTCGCCGCACTGGCAGCCATCGCGGCAACGGCCGCCGAGTATCCGATCGGCAAGCAGCAGATTCAGGGTGGCATGGAAATCGGCGCGGTCTATCTGCAGCCGATCACGATGGAACCGGAAGGCATGATGCGCAAGGCATCCGATTCGGACGTCCACCTCGAAGCCGACATCCACGCGGTCAAGAACAACCCCACCGGTTTCGCGGAAGGCGACTGGATGCCCTACCTGCAAGTGAGCTATGAGCTCACGAAGGCCGGATCCACCCAGACGCAAAAGGGCGACATGATGGCGATGGTCGCCGACGACGGTCCGCACTACGGCGACAACGTCAAACTGCAAGGCCCCGGCAAATACCACCTGAAGCTCTTCATCGCACCGCCGATGCAAATCGGCCACATGGCCTTCGGCCGTCACGTCGACAAGGAAACCGGCGTGGGTCCGTGGTTCAAGCCGTTCACGCTCGAATACGACTTCACGTACGCGGGCATCGGCAAGAAGGGCGGGTACTGATCAACGCGCGGCATTTGCCTGGAAGGGCCCATGAGAATCAACCGAAACATCGCGATCCTCGCCATGACGAGTTCGCTCGTCGGCGCCGCACATGGTGCCGACCTGCCCACGTTCAAGCTTGAAATGACGGACGGCACGCTCAATCCGGCGCGCATCGAGGTGCCGGCCGGCCAGCGCGTCAAGATTGAAGTGCGCAACTCGGGCAAGGGCGCAGCCGAGTTCGAAAGCGTCCAGTTGCGCAAGGAAAAAGTGCTGGCGCCGGGCGCGGAATCGTTTGTAGTGATTGCGCCGCTGTCGCCGGGCGAATACAAGTTTTTCGACGATTTTCACCAGCAGGCGCAGGGCGTGATCGTCGCGAAGTAGATCAGGCAGTAACGAGTGCGGGCGCCATGCGGCCGCTCAAGCAGTAGGAGAAGTTCGATGGGTCAGGTGTTGTTCATCGTGTGGCGGGAGAGCGTCGAGGCGCTGCTGGTCGTCGGTATTCTGTATGCGTGGCTGAAGAACGGCGACGACGACGCGCGCCGCGGTCTGCCGTATTTGTGGGCGGGCGTCGGTGCGGGCATTCTTGCGGCGATCGCGCTCGGAGCAGCCTTGATCGGATTCACCGAAGTCTTGTCCGGTGACGCGCAGGACTACTTTCAAACCGCGATGGTACTGGTCGCCTGCGTGCTGATCGTGCAGATGGTGCTGTGGATGAAGCGGCACGGCCGCACGCTCAAGCGCGACATGGAGCAGTCACTGCAACAGAGCACGCGCGACTCGAACTGGTGGGGCATTGCCGTGCTGGTCGCGCTCGCGATTGCGCGTGAAGGCAGCGAAACGGTCATCTTCCTGTATGGCCTCGGCTTCGGCCAGTCGGGTCACGTCGACGGCGGCCAGATGCTGGCCGTGCTGATTGGGCTCGCTCTCGCATTCCTGACGTTCTATGTATTGCAACTGGGGGGCAAGCTCTTCTCGTGGCGGCTCTTTTTCCGCGTCACCGAGATCATGCTGCTGTTTCTCGGTGCGGGCCTGTTTCAGACCGGCGTCGACAAGCTGATCGACAAGGAAATGCTGCCCACGCTCGTCGATCAACTGTGGAACACCTCGGCGCTGCTCGACGATTCGAGCGCGTTCGGCTCGCTCGTTGCCACGCTGACCGGCTATCGCGCCCATCCCGCGTTGATGAACCTGATCGCGTATGCGGTGTACTGGGGCGTCGTCTATCTGCTGGTCTGCCGCGCTAACCGGCGGCCTGCGCAGCAGACGGCGGGGCGTACAGCATGAGAGGGGCGTTGCGCCGCTCAAATCATCTCGACCACTCCAGCCACGCGAGCAGCCCAGGCCGGCTCGCAGCGGCGGGCCAGTGGATGCAGCGCCACGGCGCGCTGATTCGCGGCATCCAGTGGGTCGTCGTCGCGGTGTACGCGTTCTTGATTCTCGTGCCGGCGTTCTCGCCGTTGCCGGACGAGACGGCGCACCTGTGGAATAACCTGACGCTCGCCGCGCAGTTCGTGTTCTGGGGCATCTGGTGGCCGTTCGTGCTGCTCTCCATGGTGATGCTGGGCCGCGTATGGTGCGGGGTGCTGTGCCCCGAGGGCACGCTTGCCGAGTTCGCCAGCAAATTCGGCCGCGGTTGGGCGATTCCTCGCTGGATGCGCTGGGGCGGTTGGCCGTTTGTCGCCTTCGGCCTCACCACCATTTACGGTCAGATGGTGAGTGTCTACCAGTATCCGAAGGCGGTGTTGCTGGTGCTCGGCGGTTCGACTTTTGCCGCGATGATTATCGGCTTGCTGTATGGACGCGAGAAGCGCGTCTGGTGCAAGTATCTCTGCCCCGTCAACGGGGTTTTCGCGCTGCTGGCGCGGCTCGCACCGTTTCACTACAAGGTCGACGAGGACGCCTGGCGCCGCTCGTATAAAGAGGGCGAACACGGCCATCGCGTGATTCCGATTAACTGTGCGCCGCTGGTGCCGCTGCGCAACATGAAGGGCGCGGCGTCGTGCCATATGTGCGGCCGCTGCAGCGGACATCGTGATGCGATTGCCTTGACATGGCGCGCACCATCGTCGGAAATCGTGGAGCTTGGCGATCGGCAGGCAAGTGCCTGGGACACCGCGCTGATTCTGTATGGACTGCTCGGCATTGCGATCGGCGCGTTTCACTGGACCGTGTCGACATGGTTCGTCGGTCTGAAGATGGTCCTCGCCACCTGGCTCGTGGATCGCGATATCACCTGGCCGCTCGACACCAACCCACCATGGTTTCTCTTCACGCATTATCCTGAGCAGAACGATGTATTTTCGTGGCTCGACGGTTCGCTCGTGATTGGCTATATCGTTGCGACCGGGCTCGTCTACGGGACGATCCTGCTGGTGTTGCTGATGGGCGCATCCCGCACGCTGGGCAAGTTTGCGACGATGGCTCGGCTGCATCATCTCGCGCAGGGGCTGATTCCGCTCGCGGGTGCAGGCGTGTTTCTCGGCTTGTCGGCGACCACGCTGTCGCTATTGCGCGCCGAGCATGTCTCGCTGTGGTGGGCGACAGACCTGCGCATTGGCATTCTGGCCGTGGCCAACCTGTGGAGCGCCTGGCTCGCGTGGCTCGTCACACGCCGTTACAGTGAGCGGCTTATCCAGCGCGGCCTTGCGATGGTGTGGTTTATCACCGCACTCGCAGTTGTCGATAGTGCGTGGTGGCTGATGTTCTGGGGGTGGACGCGCTAGCGGCGCGTTGACTAACGGCGCATCGAATATCCAGTTGCATCCGCGCTTCCGCCGCAAGCGCAAAAGCCGTGGGATGTCGCCATCCACACGGCTTCTTCATACGACTCGTTCAGCAGTTGCGACAAGCGCTTTGGCGCATGTCCGCATTAAGTGGGAACCAAAAAAAATGGCGTGGCTTGCTGCGACGGCTGGCTTGGTGTGTTTGCACGAAGGGGTCTAGATCTCGCGTGCAAGCCGTCGTTGCTGGCTAATGCCCAACACCTCTCGAGGAGGTGGTCCCCACAATACCCGGTAGATACCTCGTTACTTGGTCAGAATCAGTTTGCCCAACCGCGTGGCGCGAAGCTGGTAGGTCTCGCCGTTATGGACGATGCTGACGTGACTGCGGCCTTGCAGCAGCGTCTCGCTGCGTACTGCCGGCGCGGAAGTGCTTGCGGCTGGCGTTGCCGGACTGTGTTCGGCGGACTGCCGCGGCGCGGCGGTGGTGCTGATGGCTTTCGGACGGCTGGTTAGCGCAGCCGCCGCAGGGCGGCGCAGGCTAAGCGTAGAAGAGCGTGTGAGGTCGTCCATTCGTTCCGTCGGTTTGTCGATTCGATGGGTTTATTCTAAATGATAATAGTTCCCATTTACAAGATCGGCAAATTCATCGGATTACAGTTTTGATAGCCGGGGCTGGTGCGTCCGCCTCGGGGCAGTGAGAGCAGCCTCGCCACTCCACCAGATCCAGCCCCGTTAAGCTTCAGTGCAGCGCGCCAGGCGCCTTGTTGCCCTGCACGTACTGGCGAATCAACCGCACCGTATCGATGTCCGACTCGCGGTACGCCGATTTGACGATCTCCTGCGTTTGACGCGCGTCCTTGTCGTCGGAAACGGGCAGGGTGGTGGTGTATTCGAAGCGCAGGAACAACTGCAGTTCGTCGGGCTGCTCGATGGTCATCGTGAGCGAGCCGCCCACGTGCGATTCGGTGGCGAGGATGTCGTAGCGCACGCTCTGGTCGGCAAGCAGCGTGACGCGGTCGCGCACCGTGGCCTGCCCGTAGTGTAGTTCGCGCTCGAGCGTGTCCTCGGTACGCGACAGGATCGTGCACGTGTCGAGCCCCAGCACGAACAATTGCGGCTGTTCGGCGCGCAGCACCAGTCCTTCCCACAACTGCTCGCGGGTCATGGCTTCGACGAACGGATTCAACGGGTCGTTGATCTGGATAAGGTGTTCGAAATTCAAAACGGAGGCTTCCTCTTCAAGCTAAGCGGTGCCCATGTCAGCGCGCGCCGCCTCAGGCGGCGGCAAGGCCCGTACGGATCGTGATCGGATGCGTCAGGATCTTGTGGACCGGACACGCGTTGGCGATCTGCAGCAGACGTTCGCGTTGTTCGTCGGACAGGTCGCCCTCGAGCACGACGCGCCGGTCGATCGTCGAGCCCTCGGCGCCGGTCTCGATGGATAGCGTCACACGCACGTCGGCCAGCGGCCAGCCCTTGCGCTGCGCATACATCTTCAGCGTGATCGAGGTACAGGCGCCAAGGCTCGCCAGCAGCAGTGTCACCGGGGCAGGCCCGCGGTCGCCACCGCCGAGCGATTCCGGTTCATCGGCGATCCAGGTGTGCGTGCCGTCGTCGAGAAGAACCTGAAAATTCGTCGCGCCGATGTGGGCGGTGACGGTCGACTCTGCCATGCGCGCTCCTAAACAGGGACGGGGGCGCCGCGCGGCGCAGGGGTACAGAGGTCAAGGGCGCGCGGCATGAGCCGCTATTGTGAACGAAATCGTCTGGCTTCGCGCCGCAGAGGTTATGGCAGCACGGCAGCACGGCAGCACGGCAGCACCGCGCCGGTCAGCGGGCGCGCCGCGGGCAGCCGTCGCGGCTGCCTCACGCGCAGGGGCAACGCTCAGTGCGTGATCTGCCCCATCCGCCCGGCCTGATAGTCGATCACGGCCTGGCGAATTTCGTCCTCGGTGTTCATCACAAACGGCCCGTAGCGCACCACCGGTTCCTTCAGCGGCACGCCGCCCAGCAGCAGCACATCGAGCGGTTCCTCGCCGGCGGCCAGCGTGACCGTATCGCCGTCGCTGTTGAACACAACCATCTGGCGCGGGCCGATTTCGCTGCGAGCCTCGCCGTAGAAGCCCTTGCCCGACAGCCCATAAGTGAACACACGGTAATTCGCCGGCACGGCGTGCTCGATCTTCGCGCCCGGCTGCAGCGTGAAATGCTGGTACAGGATCGGCGTGCGGGTTTCGATGGCCGCCGCGACGCCCAGCGCCTCGCCTGCGATCACCTTCACGCGCACCTGGCCGTCCGCTGAGGTCGCCACCGGAATCTTCGCCGATGGCATTTCCTGGTAGCGCGGCGCGATCATCTTGTCGCTGCGCGGCAGGTTCACCCACACCTGTAAGCCATGCACGCGGCCGCCGGTACGCAAGAATTCCGGATCCGGCATTTCGCTGTGAACGACTCCGGCGCCTGCGGTCATCCATTGCACATCGCCTGCGTTCAGCGTGCCCGAGTGGCCCGCCGAGTCCTTATGGCCGAACTGGCCCTCAAGCGCATACGTGACCGTCTCGAAACCGCGGTGCGGATGGTCTGGCGCGCCCTTGGCTTCGCCGGGCGCGTAGTCGATCGGGCCCATTTCATCGAGCAGCAGAAATGGGTCGAAGTCCATCAGCATACGGGTCGGAAACGGGCG
Organism: Paraburkholderia sp.; assembly: GCF_026225065.1. GTDB lineage: Bacteria > Pseudomonadota > Gammaproteobacteria > Burkholderiales > Burkholderiaceae > Paraburkholderia. Next base: position 10,094 of record NZ_JAMFSB010000014.1, read on the forward strand.
ATGGACGATAAAGCCGCCGCCTTCGGTCGTGCGAACCGCGGGATACGTGCGTTCGATCGTGCGTGTCGAGCTCATCCAAAGTCACCTTAAAAAATGGGGAATAGCACTATTTCTGAAACATAGAGCTATTATAGGGACCGTTTTTAGCGGTGCCAGCCACCCTCACGCAATGGATTGTTCTATTCATGGAACGATGAGATGAAGATCGATTCGCACAATCTGAACGACCTGATGTACTTCTCCCAAGTCGTCGAGCATGGTGGATTTTCCGCGGCCGAGCGGGTGCTGGGCATCTCGAAGTCGCGCCTGTCGCGTCGCCTGACCGAGCTGGAGGCGTCGCTCGGGGTGCGTTTGCTGCAGCGCTCCACGCGCAAGCTTGCGCTGACCGAGGCGGGGCAACTGTTCTATCAGCATTGCCAGGCGATGCTGGCGGAGGCGCAGGCGGCCGTCAACGTGGTGCAGCAGTTACGCTCATCACCGCGCGGCTCGGTGCGCGTGAGCGTGCCGGTCACCATTTCGCAGACGTTGCTGTCGCAGATCCTGCCGGAATTCATGCACCGCTACCCAGAGGTCCGGGTGGTTATGCGCGTGACCAATCGCGTCGTAGACCTGTTTGAAGATTCGATCGATGTTGCATTGCGGATCCGCTCGGAGCCGCCGGAAAACGCCAATATCGTCGTGCGGCCGTTGTGGCGCACGCAGCAGATGCTGGTTGGCGCACCGAGCCTGCTGCAGCAAAACGCGCCGCCGCTCCTGCCTTCCGACCTGAACCGCTTCGAGACACTCGATACACCCACCACCGACGGCCGACACGTGTTTCAGCTGATCTCGCCGGAAGGCACGCGGCATGTGCTTGAACACGAACCCCGTCTGGTGAGCGCCGATCTGATGACGATCCGCGAGGCCGTGCTGGCTGGTGTCGGTATTGCCGCCTTGCCCGAGATGATGTACGGCGCCGCGTTGCGCGCCGGGCAGTTGTCGCCGGTGATGCCCGGATGGACGCTGCCTGCGCCGCAACTCTATGCGGTGTTCGTTTCGCGGCAAGGCATGGTGCCCGCCGTGCGGGCGTTCGTCGACTACCTGGTTGAGATGCTGGACCCGGATACCGGCAAGCACACCATTGGCGAATGCCCGGAGGCCGCAGAAAAGCGCAAGACCGTTCGGCCGACGGTTGCGCAATCCATTGCTCAGCCTACGACCGTTTGAAGCACTGCGTCATATCGTTTGGCATTTAAGCGCCGTCTGTGATGAGTACTTTCAATGGGCCTTTGCTTGAATGCCTGGGCTGACGGGCTTATAGTGAAATCCCTCCGCTAAGGAGTTTCTTATGCGGAAACTCATGGCCGCTATCATAGCGAGCCTGATAGGGCTGATCGCGCTGTCCGTGTCGAACACGGCTGTCGCATGTGGAGTCGCTCGCTACTCATCCGATAGCAGGTGATCTCGCCGCCCGAAGGCGCCGTGTGCGCACAAAAAAAGGCCTTCATCAGACGATGAAGGCCTTTTACTTTTAGCCCCGAAAACAAGGGCTATTTTGCATTTGAACGGTGCTGGCACTAGTGCGAGTGGCTGACAGGTTGCGTCACGAAGCCGATTTTCGTGAGACCGCCGGCCTGCGCCGCGGACATGACCTGTGCCACCTTTTCATAGGCCACCTTACGATCTGCGTTCAGATGCAGTTCGGGTTGCGGGCTTGTCTTTGCGGCCTGTTCGATTTTCGCGCGCAACTCGTCGTCGCTGACCTTCTGCTCATCCCACAGCACCGTGCCGTCGGCTTCCACGGACACGTTCACCTGCACCGGCTTGGTTTCTTCTTTCTGGCTGCTTGCATGCGGCAGATCGACTTTCACGGCGTGACGGATCACCGGAATCGTCACCATGAAGACGATCAGGAGAACCAACATGACGTCGACGAGCGGCGTCATGTTGATTTCGTTCATCAGGCCATCATCGTCGTCGCTGGCGAAGGGGCTCATTCCCATCGGAGTACCTCGCTGATCAGTTGGCGCGCGTGGCGAGTCGCAGGCCGTCGCCGCGCTTGGACGACGACAGGCGCGCGCCCGTCACGAAAAACGCATGCAGGCCATGGGCGAAACGGTTCAGCTTGGTGACGAGCGCCTTATTCGCGCGGGTCAGCGCGTTATAGCCGAGCACGGCAGGAATCGCCACGAACAGGCCGAACGCAGTCATGATCAGCGCTTCGCCGACCGGGCCGGCTACCTGGTCGATCGAGCTCTGACCGCTCGCGCCGATCGCCAGCAGCGCGTGATAGATGCCCCACACCGTGCCGAACAGACCGACGAACGGCGCCGTACTGCCGATCGACGCGAGGATCGCGAGGCCGCTCTGCATGTGGGCGACGCTGTCGTCCATGGCGTCTTTGAGGCATCGCGTGATCCAGTCGGACACGTCCATGCGATCGTGCAGATGCGGTTGCGTCTGATGATGGTGATCGGCCGCTTCCTGGCCCGACAGTGCGAGCGCGAGAAACGGGTTGTCCTGCGGCGATGAGGAGCGGGAGCCCAGCTTCTGCACGCCGTCCGTGAGATCGTCGGAATGCCAGAATGCCTGTTCGGCGTTCTTCGTCAGACGCTTGAGGCGCACCACATTCCAGCCTTTGATGACGATGACGCTCCAGGACAGCACCGACATGATCAGCAACGCGAGCGCGATGCCGCGCGTCACGAAATCCCCTTGGGCCCAGACGTGGGCCAATCCGTAGTTCTGCATTGCGATTCCTTTTTTAAAATCTGCTTGAGTCGTTCGGTTACGCTCAGTTGAGTTCAGCCACCCACGCTTAGTCATTCAGACCGAATTCGTACGGCTGAGTGTAAGCAGCCCGAATCGGCACGCCGTTCTCGACATAAGGTTTGCACGTGCTCGCCCGCACGGCGGCCAACGCTGCGTCGTCGAGGCGGTCGAAGCCGCTGCTCTTTTTCAGTGCGATGTCCTCGAGATTGCCGTTCAGACCCACGACAAACCGGACATAGGCCGTACCGGCTTCGCCGCGACGCCTCGACAGCATCGGGTAATCGGGTTTGGCGATATTGCAGTCGAGATGGGTGACATTCTTCGGCGCACTGATTTCCATCGTCGGCCGGCCGATGGCCGGCGCAGCCGCGGCCGTCGGTGCCGGCGCCGCTGGGGCGGCCGGGGCAGGCGGTGCGGACGGAGCGGCGGCGGGTGCCGTCGGCGATGGCGCCGCCGCTTGCGGCAAGGGCATCGGCGTCGGTTTGAGCGTCGGAGTGGGCCGAGCCTGGACCTTCGGCTTTGCGTGCGGGACGGGCGGCGTCGGCTTGGGCGGTGGCGGGGCGATCGATTGCACGGCGGCGGGCGCGGCCACCGGCGCGGGACTCAACAACTCGGCGGTCAGGGTGCGCGACTCGATGGGGCGCACCGGCTCGTCGTGACGCCCGCTCACGATCACCGCAAGCAGTGCGACGTGAATCAGGGCGACGGCAGCGATGGCTGTAACGGAGCGGGAATTCGTACGGCTGGAAGGCGCCGGCCCGAGGCTGGCTGGGAGGGAATGCGAGGCGGGCATGTCAGCGCGGCCAGGCGCCGTCGATACCGGGTCTACGACAAGACAGCGTCATTTTCGGAATATCAGCAGCGAAATACAGAGGGTGGTCACGAAACCAATCAGCAATTCCATCTCGAACTCCTTTACGGGGTGAGCGGGTAGCTGGCTCGTACGTGTACTGGCTTGCTGACGGCAGTGGACTAAAGCGTGAAGGCGAGGCGGCCAGGACGCTTGAGGCACGGCGGGAGCGCCGTGCCGGCAGGATCAGGCGGCCTTTCGTTCGTAGAACGTGACCGGCACCGGATGCGCATGATGTTCGACCCCACAGCGGCTCGCGCAGACACCGCTTTGCGCCATGACATCGCGCACGGACTCTTCGCACTTGCCGCAGCAGGTAGCGACGCCCAGCTCGAACTGAAGTTCGTCGAACGAGTCGACACCATCCGCGATCGAGGCACGGATCTTCCGGTCGGAAACAGACTTGCACACGCAAACGATCATGGTGGGTCTAATAGCTAACGTTAATGCGAATTATTATCATTATGTTTGATGCATTTGGCAAGCGTCCTGCGGGAATTTTTGTAACAAAACCAGCCTGTTAGGAGGGATAACCTGGTTTTGGTGGGGGCGGATGAGGCGCGTGCCGGACGGCAGAGGCTTGGGATCGGGCGAAAGGTGTGCGCCTTAAGCCGCCTCGGAGTCAGCCGCGAGCGTGCGCCGCGACGGAATTACGACGCGTTCCACGGGAGCGTCGACGTGCAACAGCGTCGCAGCGAGCTGTTGCAGATGCGCACCGTCGCTGGTCGAGCAAAAACGGGGCAGATCGACCGCGGAACTCGGCGCAGCCCGCAGCCCATGCTGATCGAGAACGCGTTCCACCTGCCGGGCAATAGCAACGCTGGTGTCGATCAGTGTCATGCGCTCGCCGACGATATCGCGGATTGCCGCATCGAGAAACGGATAGTGCGTGCAGCCGAGCACCAGCGTGTCGGCCCCGGCGTCGAGCATCGGTTGCAGGTAGCTGTCGAGCAGCGCGCGCAACTCCGCTGAGCCGATATCGCAGCGTTCGATGGCCTGCACCAGTCCATGGCCAGGCTGGCAGAGAAACCGGCAGTCTGCGGCATAGCGTTCAAGCAGCGTCTGAAAGCGGTCACTGCGCAACGTCACCTGAGTGGCGAGCACGCCGGCCACCCGAGACTTCGACTGCAGGGCCGCCGGCTTGATACCCGGTTCGACGCCGATCAACGGAATCGGCAAGCGCTCGCGCACCAGCGCAATGGATTGAGCCGTCGCCGTGTTGCACGCCACCACCAGCACTTTCGCGCCCTGCTTGATGAGCCATTCCCCAATCGCGAGCGTACGGTCGGCGATGAAATCGTCGTCGCGTTCACCGTATGGCGCGTACAGCGAATCGGCCGCATAGATGACCGCTTCGTCAGGCAATTGCGTGCGCAGTGCGCGCAGCACGGACAGACCACCCAGACCCGAGTCGAATACGCCTATCGGAGCATGACCTGCATGATCCTGCGTCTTGCCGGCGGCATGAGCCTCGCTGACGGCTTGCTCAAGGCAAGCGTTGGACGATGAAGACGAGGTGGACGCAATAACGCCTGCGTCTGACGAAGCAGTGTGCATGGGTGCGGTCACGGCAGCAGAGAGGACAGAGAGGGGCACAGGGAAGGGCAAACAATCAAGCCCGCGTCATCCATCACAGGGTACGCGGGCTGCATGGCTCAGGACTCGATCGAGCCCATGCCGCTTTGTTGGTAATTCTGGATGCCGACCTTGTCGATCAGATCCAGTTGCGTTTCCAGCCAGTCAATATGTTCTTCAGTATCGTCGAGAATCTTCACGAAGATTTCGCGCGAGATGAAATCGCGTACTGATTCGCAATACACAATCGCTTCCTTGCAGGTGCTTTGCGAAATCTGTTCGAGCTTCAGGTCGCATTCGAGGATCTCTTTGGTTTCCTCGCCGATCAGCAGCTTGTGCAGGTCTTGCAGGTTCGGCAGACCGTCCAGCATGAAAATGCGTTCGATCAGCCAGTCGGCATGCTTCATTTCGCCAATCGATTCATCGTATTCATGCTTGCCGAGTTTCTCGAGGCCCCAATGCTTGTACATCCGGGCGTGCAGGAAGTATTGGTTGATCGCAGTGAGTTCGTTCTTCAACTGCGAGTTCAGACATTCGATAACCTTCTTGTCGCCTTGCATGATTTTTTCCTTGTGGGACTCTGAAATTCGATTTTTCAACAACAATAAACGCCCGCTCCAAAAAAGCCAAGGAGCGAAGCATTTTTTGATGCTTAACCCGTTGCGAGTCACGGGTCGATGATGTTGCTTGTGGCCTGCTCAACGAAAAAGCCGGGACCGTAGCCCCGGCTTTGCATCACCCGATCGCGGGTATTGAAGCGGGTTTTAAATCGTGGCGACCGGAATCTTACCGATCTTTGCCTGCCATTCCTTCGGGCCGGTCTGATGTACCGACGTGCCGTTCGAATCGACCGCTACCGTGACCGGCATATCCTGTACGTCGAACTCGTAGATGGCTTCCATGCCGAGGTCTTCGAAGGCCAGCACCTTGGCGCTGCGGATCGCTTTCGACACGAGATACGCAGCACCACCCACGGCCATCAGATACGCGGCCTTGTGCTTCTTGATGGACTCGATTGCAACCGGGCCGCGCTCGGCCTTGCCGATCATCGAAATGAGACCTGTTTGCGACAACATCATCTCGGTGAACTTGTCCATCCGCGTGGAGGTGGTGGGACCTGCCGGGCCGACCGCTTCGTCGCGCACCGGATCGACCGGGCCGACGTAATAGATCACGCGGTTGGTGAAGTCCACCGGCAGCTTTTCGCCCTTGGCGAGCATGTCGGCGATGCGCTTGTGCGCAGCGTCGCGGCCCGTCAACATCTTGCCCGACAGCAACAGCGTCTGGCCTGGCTTCCACGAAGCGACTTCGGCCTGCGTCAGCGTGTTCAGATCGACGCGCTGGCTCTTCTGCGTGTCCGGTTCCCACTGCACTTTCGGCCATGCGTCGAGCGACGGCGCTTCGAGCTTTGCGATGCCCGAGCCATCCAGTGTGAAATGTGCGTGACGGGTGGCCGCGCAGTTCGGGATGATCGCGATCGGCTTGCTTGCAGCGTGCGTCGGCGCCGCCATGATCTTGACGTCGAGCACGGTGGCGAGACCGCCAAGACCTTGCGCGCCGATCCCCAGTGCGTTGACCTTCTCGTGCAGCTCAACACGTAACTCTTCGATCCAGTCCTGTGGACCGCGTGCGATGACGTCCTGAATGTCGATCGGATCCATCAGCGATTCCTTCGCCATCAGCATCGCCTTTTCAGCGGTGCCGCCGATGCCGATGCCGAGCATGCCCGGCGGACACCAGCCGGCGCCCATGGTCGGCACGGTCTTGATGATCCAGTCGACGATCGAATCCGAAGGGTTAAGCATCGCGAACTTCGACTTGTTCTCCGAGCCGCCGCCCTTGGCTGCGACCTGTACGTCGACCTTGTCGCCCGGCACGATCTCGTAGTGGATCACGGCCGGCGTGTTGTCCTTGGTGTTCTTGCGCGCACCTTCCGGCGGGCTCACGATCGACGCACGCAGCACGTTGTCGGGGTTCAGATAACCGCGGCGTACGCCTTCGTTGATCATGTCGGTGACGCCCATCGTCGCGCCGTCCCAACGCACGTCCATGCCCACCTTCACGAACACCGTGACGATGCCGGTGTCCTGGCAGATCGGCCGCTTGCCTTCGGCGCACATGCGGCTATTGGTGAGGATCTGCGCAATCGCATCCTTCGCGGCGGGGCTCTCTTCGAGCTCGTAAGCGCGGCCGAGGGCCTGGATGTAATCGAGCGGGTGGTAGTAGCTGATGTACTGAAGCGAATCAGCAATGCTCTGAATCAGGTCTTCCTGTTTGATGACGGTCATGGCTAGCTCTGTGGGGACAATGGCGCTGTTGTACTGATCGCAAGGGCTGCGCGATCAGTCTTGCGCTTTCAGTGGAGTGGAAACAGGTTGCTCGCGAGCCGCCGGCTCGTGAAAATGCGCCGGGTGCGTATGCGTAGTCAGACGGTCGACAAGGGCCATCACGACCGCGGAGAACAGGAACGCGACGTGAATGATCACCTGCCACATGATGGTGTGTGCCGAATTCTGATCGGGGCTGATGAAGGTCTTCAGCAGATGGATCGACGAAATGCTGATCAGCGCCATGGACAGCTTCACCTTCAGCACGCCAGCGTTCACGTGATCGAGCCATTCGGGCTCATCCGGATGACCCTCGACGCCCAGGCGCGACACGAAGGTCTCATACCCGCCGATGATCACCATGATCAGCAGGTTCGAGATCATCACCACGTCGATCAGGCCGAGGACGACCAGCATGACGTTGGTTTCGTCGAGCGTCATGGATGCCGTGACCAGATGCCAGACTTCCTTGATGAACAGGATGACGTAGACGCCTTGCGCGATGATCAGACCGAGGTAAAGCGGGACCTGCAGCCAGCGGCTCATGAAGATGATGGCGGGCAGCGGGCGCATCGGGCGGCGCGTTTTACCAGCGGAGTCAGGGCGCGGAGCGGACATGGGCAAGGATCAGGGCTCAGGGCGATGAATTTGGGCGGCGCGAAATGGCGTGGCATTTCGCACAAAACCGCGGACAAACCCACGGAGAAGCTCGCGGAAAAGCAGGCGAACAAGCTCGCGGCGGCCCGCTATTGTACAGCGACACCCGGGTTTACCTGCTGGAGTCCCGCAAACGCGCAAGCCTTGCTTCAAGGTGGAACTGGAGAGGTGAGTTCAGTTAGCATTGTAAAAGGGGCGCGTACGAAGCGCTCAGCGCTCGCCCAGGAGGCCGGCCCGAGCAGGGCGGTCGGAAGAGTGCCGTCCGGGGCGCGACACCAAGGTCTGGCGTTTGCTTCCAGGGTTTGAGCCGCGTCAAGCGGCGAGCCCTCTGCGGCCCCACGCCGACGCCTAAGCGGGTAGCATCCCGCTATATGAGGCTTGCGTAAGTGGCCGGTAAGTTGCAACGTTTATCTTGGGCGATGAACGGGTCGAGCGTCGAATCGCGGGCATATTGCAGTACCGTATGCGGGTTTGCCGGTCGGCTGCGCGGAGAGTGAAGGCTTCGCGCGAGGGTTGGAGACAGGTGCTGCGGGCAAAAGCCGTGCGGCGCCACCATGACATGGCGCGCGACCGGCGCGTCAGCACAGGATTACGTTTTATCTTCACCAAGGGGTTGTCGATGTCTGCGATTGAATCGGTTCTTCAGGAACGCCGCGTTTTCCCACCCTCCGCCGAAGCCATGGCGGGCGCGACGATCTCCGGTATGGACGCGTACCGGGCGCTCGCCGCCGAAGCGGAACGCGATTACGAAGGCTTCTGGGGGCGTCTTGCGAAAGAGACGCTGAGCTGGAACAAGCCCTTCACCAAGGTGCTCGACGAGTCGAAGGCGCCGTTCTACACGTGGTTCGAGGACGGCGAACTGAACGCGTCGTATAACAGCCTGGACCGCCACGTCGAAGCCGGTAACGGCGAGCGCATCGCGATCGTCTTCGAGGCCGATGACGGCACCGTCACCAATGTCACCTATCAGGATCTGCTGCAGCGCGTGGGCCGCTTCGCCAATGCGCTGAAAAAGCGCGGTGTGAAGAAGGGCGACCGCGTGGTGATCTATATGCCCATGTCGATCGAAGGCATCGTCGCCATGCAGGCTTGCGCGCGGATCGGCGCGACGCACTCGGTGGTGTTCGGCGGCTTCTCGTCGAAGTCGCTGAACGAGCGCCTGGTCGACGTAGGCGCCGTGGCGCTGGTTACGTCTGACGAACAGATGCGCGGCGGCAAGGCATTGCCGCTGAAGAACATCGCCGACGAAGCGCTTGCGATGGGCGGTTGCGAAGCCGTCAAAAGCGTGATCGTCTACAAGCGCACCGGCGGCAAGGTTGCGTGGAACGAAGGCCGCGACCTGTGGATGCATGAACTGACGCAGGCTGAGTCCGATCAATGCGCGCCGGAGTGGGTCAGCGCCGAGCATCCGCTCTTTATCCTCTACACCTCCGGTTCGACCGGCAAGCCGAAGGGCGTGCAGCACAGCACCGGCGGCTATCTGCTGTGGGCCACGCAAACGCTGAAATGGACGTTCGACTGGAAGCCCACCGATGTGTTCTGGTGTACCGCCGACATCGGCTGGATCACCGGCCATAGCTACATCGCATATGGCCCGCTGGCGCTTGGCGGCACCCAGGTGGTGTTCGAAGGCGTGCCGACCTATCCGAACGCGGGCCGCTTCTGGGACATGATCGCGAAGCACAAGGTCTCGCTGTTCTACACGGCGCCTACCGCGATCCGCTCACTAATCAAATATGCGGAGGCCGATGCGAAGGTGCATCCAAAGAGCTACGACCTGTCGTCACTGCGCGTGATCGGCACGGTTGGCGAGCCGATCAATCCGGAAGCGTGGATGTGGTACCACGAGAACGTCGGCGGCGGGCATTGCCCGATCGTCGATACGTGGTGGCAGACGGAGACCGGCGGTCACATGATTACGCCGCTGCCGGGTGCAACGCCGCTGGTGCCGGGTTCCTGCACGCTGCCGCTGCCGGGCATCATAGCCGCGGTGGTCGACGAGACCGGCCAGGACGTGCCGAACGGGCAGGGCGGGATTCTGGTGGTCAAACGGCCGTGGCCTTCCATGCTGCGCAACGTGTGGGGCGACCCGGAGCGCTACAAGAAGAGCTACTTCCCTGAAGAGCTCGGCGGCACGCTGTATCTCGCCGGCGACGGTGCTGTGCGCGACAAGGAAACCGGCTACTTCACGATCATGGGCCGTATCGACGACGTGCTCAACGTGTCGGGCCACCGGCTCGGCACGATGGAGATCGAGTCGGCACTGGTGTCCAATCCGATCGTCGCGGAAGCGGCCGTGGTGGGGCGTCCGGACGATACGACCGGTGAAGCCGTGTGTGCCTTCGTGGTGCTGAAGCGCTCGCGTCCGGAAGGCGAGGAGGCGGTGAAGATCGCCAACGAACTGCGTGCGTGGGTCGGCAAGGAAATCGGGCCGATCGCCAAGCCGAAGGACATCCGCTTCGGCGACAACCTGCCGAAGACGCGCTCGGGCAAGATCATGCGGCGCCTGCTGCGCTCGCTGGCCAAGGGCGAGGAGATTACGCAGGACATATCGACGCTGGAGAACCCGGCGATTCTCGATCAGCTCGGCGAGTCGCTTTGAGCGTGAGCTTCTGAGGACACCGCGCGGACAACCCCGATTGCCTGCGCGGTTCCTTTTTGATACATAGGCGCATGGCCGCGCCGCATCCCCCCTCTCAATCCGCGCTTCATCCTCCTCCCGAACCGCCGCCGGTTTCGGAGGCGATGGCGCGCGCGCATCGGCGTTACTGGCGCTTCAACCTGCTGTCGATCGGCGTTTTGATGGCGCTTGGCTTTATCGTCTCGTTCGTGGTGCCGCTGGCGGCGCCTGCTCTCTCGAAGGTTCGCTTCGCCGGTTTCAGCCTGCCGTTTTATATCGGCGCACAAGGGGCGATCCTGATCTACGTGGCGTTGATCGTCGTCTACATCGTGCTGATGCAGCGGGCCGACCGCACGCTGCAACGAGCGTTCGATGCGGATGCGAAGGTCGACACCGTCGCCACGCCGGCGAGTCCCACCACAACGCGAGGAAACTGAGCCGATGACGCTCACGCATCGGCTCATCCGTTCATACGCGTTCTACACGCTGGGATTTCTCACCTTCATCTATGTGATGTGGTGCATCGAGAAGGTGACGGGACCAGGCGTATGGATCGGCTACGTGTTCCTGTTCGTGCCGATCGCCGTGTATGCGGTCATCGGACTGTTGTCGCGCACCTCGGATCTGGTGGAGTACTACGTCGCGGGCCGGCGCGTGCCGTCCGCCTTCAACGGCATGGCAACGGCGGCGGACTGGTTGTCGGCGGCGTCGTTCATCGGTCTGGCGGGTTCGATCTACGCGACTGGCTACGATGGCCTCGCGTATCTGATGGGCTGGACCGGCGGCTATTGCCTGACCGCGTTCCTGCTCGCGCCGTATGTGCGCAAGCTGGCGCGCTACACGATTCCCGATTTTCTCGGCACGCGCTTCTCAAGCAACGCGGTGCGCGGACTCGCTGCGCTGTCCGCGATCCTGTGCTCGTTCGTGTATCTGGTGGCGCAGATCCAGGGTGTGGGGCTGATTGCGACGCGCTTTATCGGCGTCGATTTTGCAGTGGGGATTTTCTGCGGACTGGCGGGCATTCTGGTGTGCTCGTTCCTCGGCGGCATGCGCGCGGTGACGTGGACGCAGGTGGCACAGTACGTCATCCTGATCTTTGCGATCCTGATTCCGGTGTCGATGATCGCGCATAAGGACGGCCTCGGCTGGGTACCGCAATTCAACTACGGACGATTGATGTCGCGCGTCGAGACCCTGGAGCGCCAGGTGCGCGACTCACCGCTGGATCAGAACGTGCGCGAGAACTACCGGATGCAGGCGGCGCAGTTGCAGACGCGGATTGACAGGCTGCCACAATCGTTCACGGACGCGAAACAGCAACTGACGCAGCAGGTGGCTGATTTGCGCCGGCATAACGGGCCGTTGCGCGACATCAATACCGGCGAGCGGGCGCTTGAATTGTTCCCGCGTGATGCGGACGCTGCGAGGATCGTGTGGACGCAACGCCGTGAGGCGTTGCTGATGCGCGCGTCATCGCCGGTGCCGATGGCCGAGCCATTTCCGGCGATCAGCGCCGAAGACCGGCAGACACACGAGCGGAATTTTTTGTCGCTGCTGCTGTGTCTGTCGCTAGGGACGGCGAGCTTGCCGCATATTCTGACGCGCTATAACACGACCACGTCGGTGGCCTCGGCGCGGCGCTCGGTCGGCTGGACGCTGTTCTTTGTCGCGCTGTTTTATTTGACCGTGCCGGTGTTATCGGTGCTGATCAAGTACGAGATCCTCGCGAATCTCGTGAACCATTCGTTCGCCGATTTGCCGCAGTGGCTGACACAGTGGTTGAGGATCGAGCCGAACCTGATCAGCGTCGCCGATACGAATCACGACGGCATCGTGCAGTGGAGCGAGATCCAGATGCAGCCTGATATGGTGGTGCTGGCTGCGCCCGAGATTGCGGGGCTGCCGTATGTGATGTCGGGCTTGATTGCGGCGGGGGCGTTGGC
>NZ_JAMFSB010000150.1 GCF_026225065.1 Paraburkholderia sp.
GGTATGAAAACGCACGATCTCGAGGGCAGCGCTGCTACCACTGGCGCTCGCCGCCCGCTTTTCACGTGCGAGCGCGTCGAGACGTTCCAGACATTGCTCGGCCTGCTCGACGCGCCCATTGCCAGCTTCGATTTCGACCTGATACGCGAGGCTCGCCGCCTGCAGCCGCGCCCAGCCGCGCCGCACACCGAGCGCCTGGGCCTCGCTGAGAATGACCAGCGCCCGGCCGGCTTGCCCCCGGTTCGCGGCGATGCGTGCGAGCAGCATATGCGCGCGCAGCGCGCCTTCGAACGTACTGCGTTCGCGGATGTTGGCCATCCGTGCGGCGATCAACGCCTCGGCTTCGTCCACCTGGCCCTGCTCGTAGAGTACTTGCGCGATGATGGAGGCGGGAAAGGCATCGGCCGGAACCTGCCTGCCGAGCAGGCGCTTCCCCGTCTCGAGCGCGTCGGCAGCCAGCAGGCGCGCCGCGTTGAAGCGCATCTGATCGAAGGCGACGGCGGCATCCAAGGCCAGATCGAACAGCGCCGAGAGCGCCTGCGTCGGGCCCGGCCGGGCGTCCAGCCTGACGCGCTCCACCGCGTAGAAACTTTCCAGATCTCCGCGCCGCCAATACACACTGCGGCACACGGTCAACGCGACCTGCGCCGTCGGCGCGCTGGCGCCCAGCGCAAGCGCGGACAACGCGGCCGGCAACGCGGCCACCTCATCGTCCTGAAACACAAGTGCCACCGCTCGCAGCGCCGCGATTTCGCCGTGCAGCGCCTTCGTCACCGTCACCGACAACCGGGCCGCCTGCTGTTCGATCAGGTCCGCGATGGCCAGCGCCTCGCGGGAATCGAAGCGCATGATGGCCTGCCACGCCCGTTCGATATCGAGCCTGATATGCGCGAAGCCATCGCCGATCCGTGCGCCACCAGTCCGCGGAATCTGCAGAGCGGCCAAGCTACCGCTAACGACCGGCAGAGACCCTGGGGCGGCAATCGCACGCCACGCACCCGGTTCGGGTGACACGCACGGAAGCGCCCCGCTTCGCTGTGTCCGTCCAACTTTCGAAAAACTTTCGTATGCAACAACGACATCATTCATTTCAGGCTCCGTCGGGACACCAGATCGTCGTAACCGCACAACGAGGGAAGATGCGGCCAAGCCTAAACCCGGCACCGCTACGAAGCGTGATGATTCGGTTATGTTTCGGTAATGGCCGGGTCGTCAGGAGGCCTATACGGGAGTTAGACGGACAACGTGGCAGGAAATAAACGCGCAACGCCGCTATTCGTATGCGGGAATGCCGCTATCGCGGAGCGTCCCGTTGAGCGGCGTGACCGGGCGATTCGTCGGGCAACCGGGCGCCGCGCATGCGCGCCCGCCACGCGTTCGGCGGCTCGCCGATCATGCGCTTGAAGACCGCAGTGAAATGCGCATGCGAGCTGAAGCCGCAGCTGAGCGCCACGTTCAGCACGCTGAACTCCGACGAGCGCAGCAGCATCTGCGCATGTTCGAGCCGTCGTCTTAGCAGGTAGGTGTGCGGCGAATAGCCGGTCGTCGAGCGAAACTGGGCAGCGAAATGCATGCGCGTGAGTCCCGTACTGGCGGCCACTTCGGCGAGACCAATCGGGTTGGCGAGATTGGCTTCGATGAAATCGATCGCCCGGCGCAAACGCCACCTCGGCAGAGACGCGCCCCGCGCCACCGGCGACGCCGGCATGACGTCCGTGCGCCTCGCCAGCAGGCGTGCCACAATCGCGTCGCAAATGCTGTCCGCATACATACGGCCGAAGGTATCGGCGAGCGGATTCGCGTCCTGCAGCGCGAGCGCCAGCCGCTCGACTGCGACATCCCGAAAGATCCGCGGATCCTGGTCCGCGAGATCGGGCCGCACGAGTTGACCTGCGGCTTCGTCATACCGCCGCAACAAAAGATCCGGCGAGATAAACAGATGCATCACGCGGCACGGCGAGGCATAAAAGGCTTTGACGCTTTCGCCGGGTTTCGAGATCTGGATCGAACCGGGCATGACGGGGCCGTCACAGATGATCTTGCCGTCGTGGTGGAATTTCAGCGTGGTGGCGCTCAGGGCGATGCCGACCGTATAGAAGCGTTCGTCGCCGGCGCTCGACACTTCGCGCGGTTCGCTCGCGGCGACATCCTCGCTCCAGCTCCCTGCGAGGATGCGATCCGCCGCCGCGGCATCGACTGCGGAAAACGGCGGACAGCGCCAACGTTCCTCGACCTGCACGACCGAACTCTCGCTCGCCCACAAGTTTGCACCGAACCCGCCTGCCGCATCCGGACAGGCCGCCCGGAGAACGCTCGACGCGTCCTGTGACTGTCTGGACATGATGTCACTCCGTTTCATTGGTGAGCATCATGCGCGAGACTGGCGCTCCTCCGGTATCCCCCCAATGGGTGAAACCGCACTGTACGAGCGTGCCCGCTTTCTCTCAGGTCTTGGCACCCCGCCGCGGTTTGATGGCGCCAGCGGGATGATTCCTGGCGATGGTCGAGCGCAGCGCCGAGTAGGCGGGCGCCACCATCGGATAGTCAGCGGGCAGTCCCCATTTCGCTCGATACTGATCGGGGGTCATGCCGTAGCGGTGTTGGAGATGGCGTTTGAGCGACTTCAGTTTGCGGCCGTCCTCCAGGCAGATCAGGTACTCATCGTGGATTGATTCACTGATCGGGACTGCCGCCTCGGCATGCGGGCCTGCGTCCTCGCAAGCATCGAGCAGCGCGGCCAGTGCGGCATGGGTACTCGAAATGAAGGCTGGAAGATCGGCCGCCGGCAACGGATTGCTCGCGACGAAGCTCGCTACGATCTCGGCGGTCAGTTCGATCAGATGGGGGCGTTCCGTCACGGGTGGCCTCGCGAGTTCAAAGGCCCTGCGTTACTGGGATCGCCCGAAAGCGGCAGGCGGATTCGCACGGCACCATAAGCTTGTCTCACTCTCAGGTGGGATACCCGATCAAAGTAGTGGCGTGACCTGAGCGGGTCAATCCCCCGAATGGGGGCGAACCTGCGCGCCGGGTTAGATATGCATTCCATGGAGCGCTTGCATACCGCGTGCGAGCCATGCGGCGAGGCCGTGCGGCGTTGGCGGTATGTCCTTGGGTGGTTCCATCAACGCCTGGCCGCGGCGTTCACGTTCCGCGAGTTTTGCGGCGAGTACGTGCGTCAGTTCGGGATGCCGTTTGAGCAGTACGGCAATCGCCGCTCCGGGCAGTTCGTAAACAATCGCGTAGGTCTTTGCCGAGATTTCCGCGCCAACCGCCACACCTGCGATGGGTCCGCTCTCGCCGAAGTATTCGCACGGTGAGAAGCGCATGACATCCACGGTCCCGCCGTCAAGCCGGGTGGATGCGTTGATCACGCCATAGCCGATGAGCGTAATCGCAGACGGCACTTCGCCGGCCTGCAGCAGCACGTCGCCAGGCGCAAGTTCGCGAACCTGCAGGACGCTCGCGAGCTGTTCCTTTTCTTCGCGCGACAGCAGGCCGAAGATGCCGATGCTGTCCACCAGACGGCGCCCGACCGAGCGCTCGCCTGAAGCGTCTGTCTCATCCGCTGGCGTATGGAACAGCGACAGTGCTTCAAGATGTCGATGCGCTGCGTCGAAAAAGACGTTGAGCGTGTCGTCGCTGCTGCGATCGCTCGAGACGAAGAACGAGACTTCGTAATCGGTCGCCTGCCAGCCAACCGTCTTCGTGACAATGTTCGACGGCAGCGCAGCGTCGATGCCAATACACGAATCGATTGCCAGCCGCAGCGCCGACACCACCGACGACGGACGATGCACCGGATCCGCCTGAAACCGGACCACGGTTGCATGCGCGCCTGCCGGAACGCTGGCATTGATAACCTTCGACTTCGCGATTGCCGAGTTCGGCACGACGATCAGGTCATGGTTGCTCTTGAGCACGTGAGTCGCACGCCATGTCACTTCGCGCACTGAGCCTTCCGAGCCGTCGTCGAGCACGATCCGGTCGCCGACGCGATATGGCGCCGTCGCATTGATGACGAAGCCGGAAAACAGGTCGGCTAGCGTGCTCTGCAACGCCAGACCCAGCACGATCGCGACTGCGCCTGAAGTGGCCAGCACACCCTTGAGCGGAATGTCGAACACGTCGGCGACGATAGCGACCGCCGCGGTCAGATACGCCACGACCTCGGCGACGTCGAGCGTAAAGCGCTCCTGGCGCGTGCGGTCATTGATCGTGTAGTAGAGCCGCACCACCGCCATGATCGTGGATGCCGCCAGCAGCCACCAGGCGATCTGCACCGCACCGCGCGCAAAGCGGTACTCCGCGGAGGCGCCGAGATCGGGCGTCTGCGTCGGCGTCACGCCCGCGTGCAGCATCGCAATCGTCAGCGCGGCAAACGCGAGGCAGCGCAACGTGGTGCGCGGCATCGCGAAGCGCATGCGTGCGCAGCACAGCAATACGATGAAATTGAGCGCGACCGCGGCGACCGGAAGCAACAACGGCGCGAGCGGCTGCGGCAGCATCTAGTTCGCTCCGCTGGCCGCTAACGGTGGCACCGGCGGCCGGGTCGGCAAATCGTCGCTGCGATAACCGCCGCCTAGCGCCCGCGTCAGCACGATTTCCGCTTCGAGCTCGTCGCCGTTCAGTTGCAGCAGCGCGATCTGCCCTTCTATCACTGGCGCCTTCGCCTGTATCGAGGCCGTCCGGTCGGCGAGACCGCGCTCGTACTGCGCCTCGGTGCTATCGCTCGAGACACGGAGGGCGTCGATCCGCTCGTGCTGCAGTTGCGCGCGATGGTCGAGGTCGTCGATCTGGCCGCCCGTTTGAGCCACGTCGCGGACGGCGTCGAGCACTGCTTCGTTGTACTGCTCGATCAGCGTGTTGCTGGCCGTGCGTGCGCCGTGCAAGCCCGCATTCAGACGGCCGCCATCGAAGATCGGCAGGTAGAGTCCTGGAATGAGGTTGATCTGCTCAGCCGTATGGGTGAACAGATCCCGCATCCGTAGCGCGTTGAAACCGAAGAACGCGGTGATGTCGAAGCTCGGGTAGAACGCCGCCTTGGAGGAATCGATACGGTCGAACGATGCCTCGACGAGCCAGCGCATGGCCTGCAGGTCGGGCCGGTGGCTGAGCAGTTCGAAGGACAGCGTGGACGGCAGGCCGGCCGAGGGCGCGGGCAATGCCACCGGCGCGATTTGCGGCAGGTCGTCCGGGCCTGCGCCCAGTACTGCTCGCAAGGCCTCACGGGTCTGAACGATCTGTTCCTGTGCCGAAGCGATCTGCTGGTCGAGCGCGAGCAGTTGCGAGCGCGCCTCGGCGGACTGGGTAACGGCCACCAGCCCCCGCTCGTGACGCGCGGTCTGGGTGTCCAGTTCGAGCGCCTCCACGCTGCGCAATTGCTTCAGCAGGTCCAGGTTCGCGTAGACGATCTGGATCTGGTAGTAAAGCTGCGCGACGCCGGTCGACACCTCCAGCTCCGCCTGCGCCGCCTCGGCGCGTTGCGCGTTCTGCTCGCCAAGCGCCGCACGCACGAGGTCGCGTTGCTTGCCCCACACATCGATATCGTAGTGGGCATCGACGCCGACCAGTCCGGTCCAGTACCAGGGGCCGTACGCGCCGATGGCGGGATCCTTCGAAGCATAGGCGCTGAGGAAACCATGACCGGACACGTGCTCGCGATCCGCCTCGGCAATCCCGGAGATCTGCAGATCGCTCCCGGCGCGAACCAGCTCTACCTGGGCGTGGGCTTGCGATACATGTTCACGGGCGATCGCCAGCGTCGGCGCATGACTGAGGCCGCGCTCGATCAGCGCTTCGAGCTGCGGGTCGTGATAGTGCTCCCACCAGCGCGCAGAGGGCCAGCCTTCGCTTGCGAGATGGATATCGTCGGCGAGACGGATCTGGTCCTGTGGGATGAGCGCCGCCGGTGGGCTATCGTGATGAATCATCGCGCAGGCTGCCAGCCCCGCACAGATTGGCAGCAGCACAAGCCAACGCTGCATGAAGCGCGGCAACGAATGGCAGGTGCCTGTGCCACGCGCAGTCCGTATCAACGGATTGTGATCGTCGCGCATTGCGCTATCCCTGTCCGGCAACGGCCGGCAACGCTAAAGGCAGTTCATCGGTAGACCATTGCGGCAGGCCTGACAGCGCAGTGTCGATACGTGCAGCCCACTCCCGCAGCGCGGTGGCAGGCTCGCCCCCCTCTTCGCCCGCCGCTGCGGCGGCCACCTTCGTCAAATCGAGCGGCAGCGGCGGCACGGCGAGTGGCGGCTCGCCCGACAATTGCTGCGCATAGCGTTCAAGCGACTCCGCCAGGTTTCGCTGCAATCCGCCACAGGCTTGCCGCAAACTAGTGCCCGATGCGTTCGTACGTCTCGCGTCGAAATTCGCCTCGATATGGAAGGCGTCGCTCGCCAGCAGAATCGAGCGGCCCTGAGCGAGCACCGTTTGCGCGAGAAGCGTGACGCGGGCCGTTTCGCCCTCGCGCCAGTCGGGCTCGAGCGCAACCCGCGCGAGCATTGCTTCGCAATCCGCCAGCATGGCCCAGGCCGTCGCCGCCGATTGCGATTGTGCCGCTGGCGCAGCGGTTTCGACCACCTGCGCATGATTGCGAGCAACACCTACGATCGCGCGCAGCACCTTGGAGAGTTGCAGTCGCAGCGAGTCGGCCTCGCCTTCCGGCCACAGCGACATCTGGATGAACGTCGCCACGCCTACGCCGAGCAGAATCCCCACCAGCCGGTCGCGAATCTCAGTGAGATCGGATGGTGGCGCGAACTGCTCCAGCAGGGCGAGCGCGAAGGTGAACATGATCTGCAAACCGGCGTAGCTGATCCGCTCGGAACCGGCCGATACCCACGCTCCCAGCGCGATTACAGGCAGACTCATCAGCAGCAGTCCCGTCACGCTTTCCAGATGCGGAATGACGAACGCGACCATGAACAGCGCAAGACCGCTGGCAATCAGCGCGCCGCTGATGCGCAGCACGCCGTGCCGGGTCGATGCGCCAAGGCTGGGCAGCGCGACGACGAGACAGGTCAGCATTATCGTGTGAATGCCGGGCCAGTTCACCGCATTGTAGAACACGTAGCAGATCAGTACCGACAGCAGCGTGCGAAGCGCGAAGCGGGCATAGAGCGGATTTGAAAAGACATCGGCCGGCAACAGTGCGGGCGCAGCGGGTGGCGGCGTGCTGGCGTGCGATTGCCGGCTGGCGGTGGCATCGGCGAGGGCTTCAATGGCGCGCTGCATCGCGACGACTGCGGGAATCGACGGCACTTCTTCCTTGCTTCGTGCGGCGGCTGCGCGCGGCAATGGCAACGGCAGCCCTTCGGCAATCGCAGCGTCGAGCGCCGCGACTTCGCCCCGAACGCTGCGGATAACGGCAATCCCAGCCGCGGCAGGCGGTTGCGCCGTGACAGGCAACTCGGACGCTGCTTCGTACAGCCGCGATACGGCGGTCACACAGGCCAGCATCGCCGCGGCCGCAGGTTCGCTGTAGCGCTTGCGCATCGTGGAGAAGCGCATGAGCTTCTGCAACGACAATGCGCCCTGCTGCAGATCGGTTGTATTGATCGCGACCGGCGCCTGATCTGGATCGACCAGCGCGGCGAGACGCGCCTGCGCCGCGGCGAGTTGCCGGTGCA
>NZ_JAMFSB010000151.1 GCF_026225065.1 Paraburkholderia sp.
ACGGTATCGCCGGCCGCCCGTAACTCCGCAGCAAGACGGTCCGTGTTGCCTGGGTCGACGGTGGTGTCGCGCTTGCCGGCGGCGAGGAGCATCGGCGGCTCGTCGCCGCTCACGAAGTTGATAGGTTGGCTGGCAGCCCGCAGCGGTGCCGGAAAGACGTTCTTCAGTACCGGATCGGTGAGCGGCAAGAAATCATACGGTCCTGCCAGGCCGATTACGCCGCTCAGGTCGCGCTTGCTCATCTGCTGCGCGGCCAGATAGTGGCCGTCGGTCGCTAACAGCACGGCGATATGCGCCCCGGCGGAGTGCCCCATCAGGAAGATGCGCGACGGATCGCCGCCGAATTCAGCGGCGTGATCGCGCGCCCAACGCACTGCCGCGGCTGCGTCCTCCATAAAACCGGGGAACCGGATGTCCGGCCAGGTTCGATAGTCGGGCAGCACGGCGACGAAGCCGCGCGAAGCGAGTGCCTCGCCGACGAACAGATAGTCGCCGCGCTCGCCGTTTTGCCAGCTGCCGCCATAGAAGAACACCACCACAGGACGACCGTGCGGGGGCACCGTTGCCGCCGCTTCGAACGGTTCGTACACATCGAGTTTCTGGCGCGCGTCGCTGCCGTACGGGATGGCCGTGCTGGCGCGGAACCGTAGCATTTAGCATGGCGGTTCCGCTGCATCCGCCGAGCGTGGCGAACGCTAGCGCGGCGGTCAAGGTAAGCAGGCGTCGAGGCATGAGAGATCGTAATAGTCCGAAGGATAGGTTTCGTACTATCTACGCACGGCAGCCGTCGGCGGATGCAGGCAGGCTCGCGCACGGCGTTCTCCTCCGCCCGGGCCGCGGGCGTCATCGCCTAGAGTGAAACTCCAGCTGTCTGTACCAATAGCACGCCGTTCAAAACCAGCACGGCGACCGTGCCGACCACCGCGGCCACGTTCGTCAGGAGGCTGTTCCTGTAGACGCCCATCAGATCGCGGCGTGAGGTGAACCACAGTAGTGCGATCATCGGCACCGGCAGCGCAATGCTCAACACCACCTGGCTCAACACCAGCGCCTTGGTCGCGTCTACGCCCCAGGCCACCACCGCAAAGGCCGGTACCATGGTGACGAGGCGGCGCACGCCAACCGGAATACGAAAGCCGACGAACCCCTGCATGATCATCTGGCCGGCCATCGTGCCAACCACCGAACTCGAGATCCCGGAAGCGATCAGTGCAGCAAGGAACAGACCCGCCGCCGCACCGCCGAGCAGGGGCGTCAGCGTATGCCAGGCCGTCTCGATGCTGGCGATGTCCGAGTGACCCTGATGAAACGCACTTGACGCCATAATGACCATCGCCATGTTGATCAGACCCGCTACACCGAGCGCTAGCACGACTTCGATATTCGAAAACTTTAGCAGCTTGGCGCGTTCATGCTCATTGCGCGGCGTCACGCGATTCTGCGTGAGGCCCGAGTGTAAAAAAAGGACGTGAGGCATTACAGTCGCGCCGATAATGCCGACAGAGATAGTCAGCGCATTGCTATCGGGGATACTCGGCTTGAAGGTATGCAGGAATACTGACGGCCAGTGCACTGGCGCGATCAGCAATTCGGCGAGATACGACAGACCGATGACGCCGACCAGTGCGGCGATCACCAGTTCGAGCGGGCGAAAGCCCTTTCGTTCGAACTGCAGAAGCCCATAGGTGACGGCGCCGGTGACCAGCATGCTGGCCATCATCGGCAGATGCAGCAGCAAGGAAACCCCGATCGCTCCGCCAACGAATTCCGCGAGATCCGTCGCCATCGCGGCTATCTCGCTCAAAGCCCACATGCCGTAGACATAACGGCGCGGCAGCGACTCGCGGCACAGTTCGGCGAGATTGCGGCCGGTCACGAGCCCGAGTTTGGCGGACATCGCCTGAAACAGCATCGCGACGATATTCGCCACGGCCACCACCCACAGCAACGAATAGCCGTAGCCCGCGCCTGCCTGGATATTGGTCGCGAAGTTGCCCGGGTCCATATAGGCAATGGACGCAACCACCGCCGGCCCGACAAACGACAGCATCACGCGCGGCCCGCGGCGACGGCCGGCGAGTGCCTCGCTAATACGGAAACAAGTCTGCTCGGTCAGCGTCTGCGGCACGACCGCCGGACTCATGGCTTCGTTCATGACATCTCCTGTGTGTCGTCAACCCGGGTCAAGCGGTTATGGATGGGAACGCCGGCCAACGGGGAGCGCGAAGGCCGTCGAGGCGGCCCGTTGCCGGTACCCACTAGCTGCAAGCAGCGGCTTTTCAGCCGCTCCTGTCAGCCGCTCATGTTGAGCGAGCCATTCACGCCGTTCGGGAAGAAGCCGCCTTTCACTGCAGCCGTACTGGTCAGGTACACGATGTTCAGCACATCCGAATAGGTGCGTCCGAACGCGAGCCCGTTACTGTCGAGCGGAACGATGTTGGACGTGCCCGCTGTAGCGCCGGTGATGCCCTGGTCATCGTTACCGACCTGATCGAGGCTGTCGCGTGCTGCGGAGATGGCATTGGCTGCGGTGATCAGGCTCGCCGTATCGAGTCCTTTCGCGTACAACGTCGTGCGTACGAGGCCCGCGTGATAGGCCTCAGCCGCGAGGATGCCGGCCGCGGCGCTCAGGAAGGTCTTGCTCGCAAGCAACGGTGCCGCACCTTTATACGCAGTCACACCGACGTCCTCGAAGATGAACGCGCCGAGCAGAAAGTTGTTGTCGCTCGCATAGGGGTTGAACGCGACGCCGGCCGCGACGAGACCCGCCGCGCGCGCTGCTACCGAGAACGCACCGTTTGGATTGGTGCCGCTCACGTCGATGGACGGCATGGCAACCGCCGACGAACCCAGCGCGGTGCGCAGGAACGCCACGTGTTCGCGTTCGTCGTTGGCGATCTCGTTTGCGTAGGCCTGCACGACGGGATCCTGGAACGGCACCTGGGCACCCGCGATGACCGTGCCTTGCGTGCCGACGCCGCTGAGCATGCTGGCCGGGAGGCCACTGCCCGTTGTCGCATAGGTATAGAACTGAGCTTCCAGATACTCGAGGTTAAGTGCGAAGTTGAGAATCTCTTCGTCCGTCGGTGCGGTTGACTGAGCCATCGAGGACACGCCGGAGCCGCCGCCGCAAGCGCTGATCAGCGTGCCGCCAACGAGACCAAGACTGAGACCACCTGCATTGCGGAAAAACTGTCTGCGTTGCGTGCGTCGCTGGACCCGACGCTCGAATGTATCAATTAGTTGTGCTGAATTACTTTGGCTGCTTTCTGACTTTTCGGACATGACCGTGCTCCTCAGATAGACCTCAGGAAAGCCACACCATTTGCGACGCAAACGCGTACACAACAGGACAACTGACGCGATGCACAGGCGCAAATCGCGGACACGAAGACACATCGCTGCTCTCGGACGAAGCTTCAACGACGACTGAGAAAAGGCGAGTCCTCAACGCACTTTACGAGTCGAGTTCGCCTGTGGATGCAGCGCGTGCAAAAGATATTTTGCGTGCGTTTGCAGCATTCCTTGCGAAAGCGCTGGGGCGGCTTCCGCCAGCCCTTGCCGCCATCCTCTGTACAATTCCCCTGATCGACGACCGGATGGGGTTGCCCACGCGAGTGCTACACACCGCCGCGCACCCAACCGGTTTGCCTTCTTCACACGAACGCGGGCAACTGCTTTGGCGCCGCGCGTTCACGAACCTGCCCCGACTTCATGGCCATTACCTACAAGACTCCTGAGGACATCGCCGCGCTGCGAATCGCGGGACGCCTCGCGGCCGACGTCCTCGCGATGATCGGCGAACACGTGCAGGCCGGTGTCTCCACCGACGAGCTCGACGCGCTGTGTAACGACTACATCGTCAATACCCAGAAAGCGGTTCCGGCGAATGTCGGCTACCTGGGCTTTCCGAAGACGGTCTGCACCTCGGTGAACCAGGTGGTTTGCCACGGCATCCCGAACCGGACCGAAGTCCTCAAGGACGGCGATATCATCAATATCGACGTGGCCGTGATCAAGGACGGCTACTTCGGCGACACCAGCCGCATGTATTGCGTTGGCAAGCCGAGCACAGTGGCGCGGCAACTGATCGACACGACCTATGAGGCGATGGTCGCCGGCATGCGCCAGGTGAAGCCGGGCGCGACGCTCGGCGACGTGGGCCACGCAATCCAGAAGACCGCGCAGCGCGACGGTTTTTCTATCGTGCGCGATTACTGCGGGCATGGCATCGGCAAGGTGTATCACGAGGATCCGCAGGTGCTGCACTACGGCCAGCCGGGGCAGGGGATCCGTCTGAGACCGGGCATGGTGTTTACGATCGAGCCGATGATCAACGCGGGACGCGCCGGCACCACGGTCCTGCGCGACGGCTGGACCGTGGTTACCAAAGACCGCTCGTTGTCGGCGCAATGGGAGCACATGGTCGCCGTCACGGAAGACGGTTTCGAGCTGTTGACGCCCTGGCCGGACGGCACGGGCAGCTATCAGGCGCCATGAAGGCCCCGTGAGAGAAAAGAGATAAGCGGGTGTCGTCAAGGGCGCCCGCCCACAGATCCGGAAAATAAGGATTTGACTCCCGCGCCGGTTCGGTTAAAGCTACGCCTTAGTGTTTCAAGGGGTTTTCGTCTGCATGAGTCCGTCATTGACCGTTCGCCGCATCGCCGCTGATCAGGGCGCAGTATTCCGCGAACTCCGTACTGCGTCGCTGCGGGAGGCACCCTATGCCTTCGGCGAGACGCTCGAGGACGCCTTGTCGGTCGACGCCGCAAGCTTCGATGCTACCGCTGCAAGCCACGCGGTCTCGATAGTGGCCACGTCGTTCATCCTCTATACCGAGGGCCATCCCGCCGGGCTGATCGAAGCGCATTTCGAAGACAGTGCGGCGCGGCGCGCCTTTGTGGGCGAGCTGTGGGTGGCGCCTGCGGTGCGTCATCTGCGCGGCGGCGAGCTGCTCGTCAACACTGCCAGCGAATGGCTGGCCGCTGAAGGCGCCGAGGAAATCTACGCGTGGGTGGCCGACGCCAACCGCACGGCGATGCGCTTTTACGAGCGTCTCGGCTTCGGCCCGACCGGCGAGCATGCCCGCACGGCACGCTGGCCCGACCAGTCGGAAAGCCTGCTGGTGCGCCACGTGCAGCGCGCCTCGCAAGCCTCCTCCCAGTGATCCGCCGAGCGGTCCCGCCGGGCGCCGCTCCCTTCCTTCCTGCGCTGCTGTTGCGTCCGCCGTCGCCGGTTGGGCAGCGGCATTTATCCCTCTCGCCGAAAATACTGGCTCCACGCGTGGACGCCTGTAAAATACGCAAAATTTTTTGTCGAACGCTATGTCGCCCAAGAAATCGCCATTTTTCGAACTCCGCAGTGGCACTGTCGACACGCTCCTGTTCGTGGTCAAGACGACCGACCTCGACGCCATGCGTGCCGAACTGACCCGGCGCTTCGAAGCGACCCCCGAATTCTTCGCTAACGACGTCGTCGCGATCGA
>NZ_JAMFSB010000152.1 GCF_026225065.1 Paraburkholderia sp.
GCTCTGCGCTCACGATGAAGCTCTCCCCGAGCGCGCGCTGCAGGAGCGGTAACGCGCGTTCGGCAAACGCCTGCATTTCCGCGGCTGGACGTGTCAGCAGACGCAGTGTTGTCAGTCGCTCGCTCAGGAATTCGGGCGCCTGATAAAGGCGCAGGACAGGCTCGAGCGCTGCAAGCGTGAGCTTGCCCACACGCAGCGCGCGTTTGAGGGGATGCTTTTTGATCTTGCGGATCAGATCGGCGCGTCCGACGATCAGCCCCGCTTGCGGACCGCCAAGCAGCTTGTCGCCGCTGAAGGTTACGAGGTCCGCCCCAGCGGCAATGTTCTCGCGCACGGTCGGCTCATTCGGCAATCCCCACTGTGCGAGATCGACGAGCGTGCCGCTGCCCAGATCAACCGCCATCGGCAAGCCATGGCGGTGCGCGAGCGGTGCGAGTTCATCGAGCTCGATGCTTTTCGTAAAGCCGCTGATCGCATAGTTGCTGCAATGGACTTTCATCAGCATCGCAGTGCGCGGACCGATAGCCTCTTCATAGTCCTTCAGATGCGTGCGGTTGGTCGCCCCGACCTCGCGCAGCCTCGCGCCCGCGCGCGACATGATGTCGGGAATGCGGAACGCGCCGCCAATCTCGACGAGTTCGCCACGCGATACGATCACTTCCTTCTTCGACGCAAGCGCCGACAGCGTCAAGAGCACGGCCGCCGCGTTGTTGTTCACTACCGTGGCCGCTTCGGCGCCGGTCAGTTCGCAAATGACGTCGTCGATCAAGTCGTCGCGATCTCCCCGGCTACCGGTTGCGAGATCGAACTCGAGATTCATCGGACGTGTGAGCGCTTCAACAACGGCGCGCACGGCCTCGTCGGGCAGCAGCGCACGGCCGAGATTGGTGTGCAGCACCGTGCCGGTAAGATTGAAGACAGCGCGCAGACGGCTCTGCGCGCGCTGCGCCAACATAATGGCGGCCTGACTGACGACTTGAGATTCGTTGCACGCGGAGTCAAGGTGGGCCCCGCGCTGCAGAACGTCCGGACCGTCGTGAGACGTCGCAGACGCTATGGCGTGTCCGTCATCCTGCAACCCGGCGTCATGCACAGCGCCGGCCTGCAGATCCTGCCGCAGCCTGTCGAGCGCGGCACGCACGGCGGCGAGCACCTGGGTGCGGCCGTATTCGGCGAGCAACGGCTGCACGGCCGCGGACGACATGATTCGTTCGACGGCGGGCACACGTGCCAGCAGCGCGTTTAACGGGTTCCCCTGCACTTCGCTCACGCGACGTTTCTCCTGCTTATGCGTCCGATGGCACTTCAGGCCACAGCAGCGGATTGGGGCTGCTGCGTCGATAGCCTGCTTCGTTCATCAACAGATCGAGCGTGAGGCTCGCGAGGTCATCTGCGAGCGGTTCGAACTCGAAATCTTTCTCCTGATAGCCGATCTTGCGATACGTATGACATTCATCACAGGATTCCGCCTTGAGGGCATCGCTACCACCCGCAATGCCATGATAGGCGATCCCTTTGGTCGAATCGCAATTCGAGCACTTGATGCGGACCACATGCCATTCGCTGGAGCATAGACCGCATTGCAGGTAGCGATAGCCCTGGTACTGACCGCCGACGCGCACGATGCTGGCAACTGGCAAAGCGCCGCAGACGGGACAGACACCAGACGTGTCGAGATAGGGAATATCGCGCGGATCGAAGCGGCTCGCAAGATCGGTCCAGATAACCTGGAGGGCTGCCATGATAAACGGAGCCGAGGCGGGATCGATTTCGCTGTAGCGGTGGGCGAGGACTGCGTCGGCTTCGGTGTCGAGTTCTTCGGGGGATTTTAGACGCAAGGCGTCGAGGACGTTACCGAGTGCAGGGGTGACGGCGCCGGCGGTTTCGACTTTGTCCAGCAGGCGGTGGAGGATGGTGCGCCACTGAGGGTCTCGATCCGGCGAGAGGGCCGGGATTAGAGGCATGGAGTGGTGTTGGGCCTGGGTGATCGCTTCGCGCAATGGCGGGTTTGGGGTGATGGTTGCTAGCTCGTGGTGCTGGGCTTCGGATACTGTTGACATCAGTCTGATGTAGGGGGAGATCGGGTTGCTGGGTGCGAGGGTTTTTAGTCTCGCGGCGCGGGCTGCAAATATTGTCGCCCGTTCGGGCAGGCGGATGCGTGGGATCGCTGTGGGGTCTTGGGATTCTATCTGCGAGGGGTCTAGGATTTTTTGGGGCATATCAGCTGG
Organism: Paraburkholderia sp.; assembly: GCF_026225065.1. Classification (GTDB taxonomy): domain Bacteria; phylum Pseudomonadota; class Gammaproteobacteria; order Burkholderiales; family Burkholderiaceae; genus Paraburkholderia. The sequence goes on from NZ_JAMFSB010000152.1 coordinate 2,229, forward strand.
GGCTCTTTCTTTGTGCTGCGCGTGCTTTGGGTCGGGTTGCTTTTTTGCCTTGCCTTGTGGGTCTTGGTTCCGTGTTCGTACGGTGTTGGCCTTTCCTTGCTTTCTTAGCGGTCTATTAGTGATGCCCCTGTGCGGGGCGGCACTTACTTTCTTTGTCCCACAGGGACTACCTTCGGGTCGCCGCCGCAAAGAAAGTAAGCAAAGAAAGCGGGCTTCACACCGCCAGCTTGTAGGTGTCCGCCACTCAGGTCACCCGGAAGCGGTCCGCGCACGAAACCAGCCCTCGCACCACGCGCCTTGGTGACAAGGCAGTCATCCGTTCCAGCCTTGCGCTGCGCGCCCCGCCGTCGGGCACAGCCCCTAATGCATATTCCGCTGGCGTTCTAACCATATCTGGTTCGAGCTTGCTTTACGCTGGGCGGCCCGGCCGGCCAAACTGCCAGACCGCTTTCCTCACCGGCGCGTTTCTTTGCACGGCCCAAAATCACTGCTTTACCACCCCCCCGCCTTCCCTCGCAGACCCATCCGTGACGCACGTAGTGCGGAGCGGGGTGGATGAGCCCTTTGTCAAACCCGATGGCGGTGCGAGAGATCATTTCGTGCGCGCACCACTCCGGGTTCATGCCAGTGGTGGACACCTACAAGCTGGCGGTTGCGAGCCCGCTTTCTTTGCTTACTTTCTTTGCGGCGGCGACCCGAAGGTAGTCCCTGTGGGACAAAGAAAGTAAGTGCCGCCCCGCACAGGGGCATCGCTAATAAACCAATAAGAATGCAAGGAAAGGCCAACACCGTACGAACACGGACAAAGCGCCTCAAGGCAAAAACCACAGTCCTACTTAACACTCTCCCGAAACCACTTAGGATGATGCTTCCTGGCCCACCCCAGCGTAACAGTACCCCGCACCATAGCCCCAACCGACCCCTTGATCCAGACAGCAGCATAGACATGCACCACAATCCCAACAATAAGAACAAACGCAGCACAAGCATGAACGAGCGCAGCGAGCCGAACAACCTCAATAGGAAAGTAAACCGAAAAATACCGCCGCCAGATAACAACCCCACTGCAAAGCAGTAAAAACAGACACCCCACCATAGTGAAAAACAAAAGCTTCTGCCCAGCGTTATACCGCCCAATCTCCGGCAAATTCTCCTCGCGATTAGCAAGCACATCATCAATCTGCCGCAGCCACTGCACATCATCACGGTCCAGATAGTTGTGATGCCAAAACCGCATCGCGAGAATCAGGAACGACACAAACATCACCAGACCCACAAACGGATGCAGGATCCGCGTCCACTGCCCTCCACCAAACAGCGCCGTCAGCCAGAACATCGAAGGATGAAACAACGCCAACCCAGACAACGCCAGCACCACAAACGAAATCGCCGTGATCCAGTGATTCGTCCGCTCATTGGCCGTGTAACGCACAATCAGATTCGGGTCATTTGACATCGCTCTGCTCCTCGCGCTCGCCACGAATGCGTCCTGCCTCTTCCCGCGCCGCCAGTTCGTCGTCTTCCGTCACCTCGTTCGGACCAATCCGCGTGTAATGGAAAAACCCGGACAGCGCCGCGATCACAATCCCCGCCACCGCCAGCGGCTTCGCCATGCCCTTCCACAAACGCACCATCGGACTGATCCGCGGATGATCCGGCAAGCCGTGGTACAGCGACGGTTGATCCGCATGGTGCAGCACATACATCACATGTGTCCCGCCTACCCCCGGCGGATCGTACAGCCCCGCGTGCTCAAAGCCGCGCTCCTTCAGGTCCTCGATGCGCCCGGCTGCGTGCTGCTTCATGTCCTCTTTGGTGCCGAACACGATCGCGCCAGTCGGGCACGTCTTCACGCACGCCGGCTCCTGCCCCACCGCGACGCGGTCGGAACATAGCGTGCATTTGTATGCCCGGTGGTCCGTCTTCGAAATGCGCGGAATGTTGAACGGACAGCCCGTCACGCAATAACCGCAGCCAATGCAGTTCTCCTCATGAAAATCGACGATGCCGTTCGTGTACTGCACAATCGCCCCCGGCGACGGACACGCCTTCAGGCAACCCGGGTCCTCGCAATGCATGCAACCGTCCTTGCGAATCAGCCATTCGAGGTTGCCGTCCGGGTTCTCATACTCGGAGAAACGCATCACCGTCCACGAATGCTCGGTGAGATCCAGCGGGTTGTCGTACACGCCGTGGTTGATCCCCACCTCGTCGCGCAGATCGTTCCACTCCATGCACGCCGTCTGACACGCCTTGCAGCCAATACATTTGCTGACGTCGATCAGTTTCGCCACGGTGCCTGTCACCGGCTCCCGTACCCCCGGAGGCGGGACCGTGGTGGCGGACAGGCGCTTGATATCCAATGATTGCAGTGCCATTTTTTATCTCGCCCCCTATGCCTTCTCGACCTTCACCAGGAACGACTTGAATTCCGGTGTCTGCGAATTCGCGTCACCTACCACCGGCGTCAACGTGTTGGTGATGTACCCCGGCTTCGTCTGCCCCTTGAAGCCCCAATGCAGCGGGACGCCAACGGTCTGCACCTTCTTGCCGTCGATCATCAGTGGCTTGATGCGCTTGGTCACCACCGCTACGGCAATCAGATAGCCGCGATTCGACGACACCTTCACGCGGTCGCCCGCCACCACGCCCACCTCCTTCGCCAGGTCTTCGCCAATTTCGACGAACTGCTGCGGCTGAATGATCGAATTCAGCCGCGCATGCTTGGTCCAGAAGTGAAAGTGCTCGGTCAAACGATAGGTGGTCGCGGTATGCGGGAAGTCCGCCGCCTTGCCGAACGCTGCCCGGTCGGCCGGGAACACGCGCGCGGCCGGGTTGTTGGTGGCCTGCGCGTTCTGCGGATGCAGCGGGTTATAGCCAAGCGGCGTCTCGAACGGCTCGTAATGCTCGGGGAACGGCCCTTCGTTCATCTCGTCGCGCGCGAAGAAACGCGCCACGCCTTCGGGGTTCATGATGAACGGTCCCATGCCGTTTTCCGGGGGTTCGTCCACCTTGAAGTCGGGCACGTCCGCCCCGGTCCACGCAGACCCGTTCCAGCCAATCAGCTTGCGGGTGGGATCGAACGGCTTGCCGCTCAGATCGCACGATGCGCGGTTGTAGAGAATCCGCCGGTTGACCGGCCACGCCCACGCCCAGTTGAGGGTCTGGCCGATACCGGTCGGGTCGTCGTTGTCGCGCCGGCCCATCTGGTTGCCCGCCTGGGTCCATGCGCCGCAAAAAATCCAGCAGCCGCTCGCGGTTGAACCGTCGTCCTTCAGTTGCGCAAAGCCCGACAGTTGCTCGCCCTTTTTCACCAGCACCTTGGTCGGGTCCTTCGCATCGGTCAGATCGGTGACGGCACGGCCGCTGTACTCCATCGCCAGTTCTTCCGGCGTCGGGCTTTCCGGGTTCGCGTACGGCCACGCGAGCTTGACGATCGGATCCGGGAATTTGCCGCCCTGCTCCTGATACGCCTTGCGCATGCGCAGGAAAATCCCCGACATGATCTCCAGATCGCTCCTCGATTCGCCTGGACCGTCCACGCCCTTCCAGTGCCACTGCAGCACACGGCTCGAACTCACCAGCGAGCCGCGTTCCTCCGCGAACAGGGTGGTGGGCAACCGGAAGACTTCGGTCTGGATCTTCGAGGCGTCCACGTCGTTGTAGTCGCCATAATTCTTCCAGAACTCGGCGGTTTCGATAGCGAGCGGGTCCATCACCACCAGCCATTTCAGCTTGCCTAGGGCGGAAGCGGTTTTCGCCTTGTTCGGCGAGGACGCGAGCACATTGAAGCCTTGCGCGATATAGCCGTTCATCTTGCCCTGGTCCATCAATTCGATGGCCTGCAGCAAGTCGTACAGCTTGTCGAGCTTGGGCAGATAGTCGTAGCCCCAGTTGTTGTCGGCTGTCGCCGCGTCGCCCCACCACGACTTCATGAAGCTCACAAAAAACGCGCCGTAGTTCTTCCAGTAGCTAAGCTGGTTGGGCCGCAACTGCTGGGTAGCGCGTTTCTTGATGTAGTCGGCGTAGTTCTGCTCGCCTTCCGTGGGCAGCGTCATATAGCCCGGCAGCATGTTCGACATCAGCCCGAGGTCCGTCAGCCCCTGGATGTTCGAGTGACCGCGCAGCGCGTTCATGCCGCCGCCGGCGATGCCGATGTTGCCGAGCAGCAGTTGCACCATCGCGCCGGTGCGGATCATCTGCGCGCCGACCGAGTGATGGGTCCAGCCAAGCGCATACAGGATCGTTCCCGCGCGGCCGGGCACTGCCGTCGTGGAGAGCATTTCGCAGACCTTCAGGAATTTTTCCTTCGGTGTGCCACAGGTCTTTTCGACCATCTCAGGCGTATAGCGCGAGTAATGCTGTTTGAGCAGGTTGTAGACACAGCGCGGATCCTGCAACGTCATGTCGACCTTCACAAAGCCGTCGTCGCCACGCTCGTAATCCCACGAATCCTTGTCCGGGTACGAGTGCTTGTCGGCGTCGTAGCCGGAATAGATGCCGTCGTTGAAGGCAAAATCCTGGCGCACGATGAACGCGAAGTCCGTGTAATTCTTTACGTACTCGTGCTGGATCTTGTCGTTTGTCAGCAGGTAGTTGATCACCCCGCCGAGGAACACGATGTCCGTGCCGGTGCGAATCGGCGCGTAATAGTCCGCCACCGATGCGGTTCGCGTAAAGCGAGGGTCGACCACGATCAGGCGCGCCTTGCGGTTCGCCTTGGCTTCCGCCACCCACTTGAAGCCACACGGGTGCGCCTCGGCGGCATTGCCGCCCATCACAAGGATCACGTCCGCATTCTTGATGTCGACCCAATGGTTCGTCATCGCTCCACGGCCAAACGTCGGGGCAAGACCTGCCACCGTCGGACCGTGTCAGACACGCGCCTGGTTGTCGAACGCCAACATCCCCATGCTGCGCACGGCCTTGTGCGTCAGATAGCCCACTTCGTTGCTGGCCGCCGATGCAGCGAGCATCCCGGTGGTCAGCCAGCGGTTGACCTTCTTGCCGTCCTCGGTGGTTTCGACGAAGTTGGCGTCGCGGTCGGCCTTCATCAGTTTCGCAATGCGGTCGAGCGCGTCATCCCACGAAATGCGCTGCCACTGATCGGAGCCGGCCGCCCGATACTCCGGATACAGCAAGCGGCTCGGGCTATGGATGAAGTCGATCAGGCTGGCCCCCTTCGGACACAGCGTGCCGCGGTTGACCGGATGATCCGGGTCGCCTTCTATATGGATGATGCTGGCCGTGGCGTTCTTCGCGCCGTCACCGAGGCCGTACATGAGGATCCCGCAGCCCACCGAGCAATACGGGCAGGTATTTCGGGTTTCAGTGGTGCGCGACAGTTTGTACTGACGGACTTCGGCGAGCGCGGGGTCCGGGGAGAAGCCCATCAGGGCCAAGCTCGATCCGGCCAGCGTGGATGCCGTCACCTTCAGGAACTGACGCCGGGACATTTGCAGCATGGTGGCCCTCGGCAATGGATGTTTTAGGGAGTGGTAAAAAGTATATGTCGTTTATTAATAAGAGTGCGTGCGACTGTACAGAGCCCCAACCGGACATACCCTGCCCCGGGATCGTCCTTGTTATAGTGACGGGCATAGTGCTTGCAATGCGTAAGGTCATACCCGCCGTGCCGCATCAGCACGTGAGCAACTTCCGGCGCCACGATCCCGTCAAGAGGCCGTATGGACATCGACACGCTATCCGCCGACAAATTGCAAAGCGCAGCACGCCAGCAGGCTTCATGGGCAATCGGTGCGTTCAAGCAGTTCGCCGAAGACCGCTGTGCCGCCATGGCGGCAGCCATTGCCTTTTATGCGGCGTTCTCGTTGGCCCCCACGCTGGTCATGGTGATCGCCGTGGCAGGATGGTTCTTCGGCGCTCAGGCAGTGCGCGGCGAACTGTTCGCTCATATCCATGGGCTGCTCGGCGACGAAGCCGCCACCGGTGTGCAAACCATTGTCCAGAACGCCCGCCACGCGGGTAGCGCAGGCGGGATCGCGGCGATCATTTCGTTCGCTCTCCTCGCGATCGGCGCGTCGGCCACGTTCTCGTCGCTCAACAGCGCGCTCAATATCGTCTGGCCGCTCACCGGGCCGCGTTCGTCGAGCGTCATCGCGCTAGTGCGGGTCCGGCTGATTTCGTTTGGACTCGTGCTCGGCGTAGCGTTTCTGCTGATCGTCTCACTCGTGCTCGATACGGCCATTACGTTCATCGGCCAGTGGCTGTGGGGCAACTCGCCATACGTCGTGATCGGCAATCTGATGCAGTTGGCAGTCGGCCTGCTGGTGCTGGCCTTCGCCTTCGCCGCCCTGCTGAAATTCCTGCCCGACGCCGTGGTCCGCTGGCGCGACGCCCTTGTGGGCGGCGCGGTGGCAGCCGTGCTGTTCTCCGCAGGCAAGAAACTTTTCGCTCTCTATCTGGCCCACGCGGGTATGGCCAATTCGTTCGGCGCGGCCGGTTCGCTGGCGGTGCTGTTGATGTGGCTGTACTTCTCGGCCGCCGTACTGCTGCTCGGCGCAGAGTTCTCCGCGGCGCGCGGACGGCTGCACGATCCGCGCGGCGCATGGGGGCAATTGGACCAGGCGCCGCCGGGCAGCCGCGCGAAGATGGCCTCAGTGTTCGCCGCTTCGACGATGTCCGGCCGTACCACGGGTCTTTCGCCCGCCGCCACGCTCGCGCAAGCCATGGCGCCGACGGGACAGCCAGACAGTTCGGACGCGCAGAGCGCCGTTGCTAACGGGACTACCGCAGGCGCCGTAGCAAGTGATCTGGCAAAACAGGCGCAGCAGGTTCAGCGGAATCAAGGCGGTCGGCAATCCCCGGCCGCACGGGCCGTGGACGTTCGCACGGCCACCCGCATTGGCCGCAAGGTCTTTCAGGCGGAAGGCCAGGCCACTCGCGCTGCCGCCTCGACACTGCTGGAGGCTGGCCGCAAGGCTATCGCAGCGGATCGCTACGTCAAACGGCATCCATGGAGATCGATACTGCTGGCCGCCGGCGCCGGATTCCTTGTGAGCGCGATAACCGGCCGCCGCCGCGACGATAACGCTGAGTGAGGCCTCTTTCGCGTCCCATACCAGGGAGAACACTCACAGTCGGGCACAACTGTCTAGCACGCAAATCAATCCAGCGTTGATTTCAAAGCTATTTGACGATCTCGCGTCATCTCACGCAGAGATACAAAAAGTTACATCCAGCCCCTCAACGGACGCTTCTGTGACACATGCTGACGCCCTGACTATGAACGAAACAACAATAATGCGGATTTCGGCATTCGATGTTGCTGTATTGGCAACAATGCCAACTTTCCTTGATATATAAGCGTTTTCGCCCGGTGTCACGTTTACGAGACACTCATTTTTTTTCAGTATTACCCTTCAGACAGCCTGCGCTATTCTCCATCCCGCAACAACTAAACCAATCATCGCGTGGAGAAATGGATGAAAAAGTTCGCACTGTCTAGCCTCTCGCTGGCACTACTGGGCGCAGCAGGCGCCGCTCATGCTCAAAGCAGCGTGACCCTGTACGGCGTACTTGACGATTCGATCCAGTACGTTAACAACGTTAACGTTTCGGGCAGCAACAAGAGCTCCATCGGCTTGACCGCCGGCAACCTGCAGGGCAACCGCTGGGGCCTGAAGGGTACGGAAGATCTGGGCGGTGGCCTGAAGGCTGTGTTCCAGTTGGAAAACGGTTTCAACCCGAACTCCGGCAGCATGGGTTCGTACAACGGCTCGAGCAAGCTGTTCGGCCGTCAGGCATTCGTTGGACTGTCGAGCGATCAGTTCGGTACGGTCACCATCGGCCGCCAGTATGACCCGGTCGTCGACCTGGTCCAGGCAGTCACGGCTGACAACTACTGGGGCTCCACGTTCACGACGCCGAGCGACGTTGACAACAACGACAACAGCTCGCGTACGAACAACGCAATCAAGTACACGTCGCAAACGTACGCTGGCTTCCAGTTCGAAGCGATGTACGCATTCGGCGGCGTCGCAGGTTCGACCGGCTCGGGTCAAACCTGGTCGGGCGCAGCTACGTACGCAAACGGTCCGTTCAGCGTTGCAGCCGGCTACATCCGCATGGATAACGCCGATACGCTGGCAGGTCGCAACGGCGGCTGGGCTGGTACGTCGGACGGCACGTTCAACTCGATCAACACGCCGTACGTAACGGCCAAGTCGATCGGTATCGCTTCGGTCGGCGCGCAGTACGTAATCGGACCGGTCACGGCCGGTCTGCGTTACAGCAACGCACAGTACAAGGCGGACGGATTCTCGGCGTTCACCTCGACGGAACGTTACAACGTCGGCGCAGGTTTCGTGAACTACCAGCTGACGCCGGCAGCATTGCTGGGTCTGGGCTACACGTTCACGCACGGTTCGGGCAACGGCGATTCGGCGTCGTATAACCAGATCTCGCTGGGCGGCGACTACAACCTGTCGAAGCGCACGGACCTCTACCTGATCGGCGCCTATCAACGGGCAACGGGCACGGGCGCAGTCGCGTCGGTTGCTGACTACGACGAAGAATCGGCTTCGAACTCGCAAGCCATCGTCAGCCTCGGTATCCGTCACAAGTTCTAATCGACTTGACGGACAGCTGAAGCAGGACGCTGTCAAAAGCCAGCCACAGGCGATAAGCCGGTGGCTGGCTTTTTTTATTGCTGCGGGGATTGTTTGTGCGACCTTCGGCGAGCGACGCCCGCCGCTGCTACGGTGCCATTAGCGTTGCGCCTTGTTCTTTTCGGCTTGCGCCAGCGTCTGAGCCGGCTTCGCTTCGACCGCCTCGTCGCCCGCTACCGGCGCGCGATGCATCACCAGGGCCCGCTCGGGGCGCTGCATCGGCACGTTGGCCGAGGCCTGCCAGTCCGGATCGGGAATCTCGGAGAACACCTGACGTAGGCGCTCACCCCACGTGCGGTGGATCATTTCGAAGTACGTGTTGTCGTGATCGACCGAGACGAAGCGCGTCACGCGCAGCGCGTCCTTTTCGTACACAAGCAGATCGAGAGGCAGGCCGACCGACAGATTCGAGCGTAGCGTCGAGTCCATCGAGATCAGTGCGCACTTGGCGGCCTCGTCGAGCGGGGTGGTCGGGGTCAACACGCGGTCGATGATCGGCTTGCCGTATTTCGACTCGCCAATCTGGAAATACGGGTTCACCGCCGACGATTCGATGAAGTTGCCCGCGGCGTAAATCATGAACAGATGCGGCCGGCCGGCGCGCGCCTTGGCCGTGGCGGCAATCTGGCCGCCCAGAATAAAGCTGCAATTGAAGTCGACGCCGAATTCCTGCAGCGCCGGGGCTTCGCGCTGATGCACGTCGCGCACCGCCTGACCGACTACGCGTGCCGCGTCCGCCATGGTCGGCGCGCTCCAAAGTGTAGGGCGTTCGGGGTCGGACGGCTCGCTCAGCTCCTGCAGCACCGCCTGAGTCAGCGACAGGTTGCCGGCGCCGAGCAGCACCAGCACACGCTCGCCGGGCTGCTCGAACACCGTCATCTTGCGCGCGGTGCTGATGTGATCGACGCCAGCGTTGGTGCGTGTATCGGACAAAAAGATGAGTCCGTCATCCACGCACATCGCCACACAGTAAGTCATAGAAAATATCCAGAAGACCAGCAGACGCCGCTATTGTAATGCCACGCCGCCGCAGCCTTTGGTGCGATCCACCTTACTGCGGTAACTGTGCACTAACCGTGACCGAGACATTCAGCTTTTCCTCGAGTCCGCCAATGCGCCGCCCGCGGATCGGGGCAGCCGCTTCGTAGTCGCGCGCGGCGGCGAGCCGGCAATAGATCTCGCTGGCAAACGCAGCGTGCGTCACGTCGACCGAAATCCAGCCGGTGCCGAGCCAGACGTCGACCCATGCGTGACTCGCGCCATGCGGCCCCTTGCCCGGCTCGATGTAGCCGCTGACGTAACGCGCCGGAACGCCGCGCAACCGGCAGCAGGCCAGCATCAGATGCGCATGGTCCTGACATACGCCGTTGCCGAGCGCGAGCGCCTCGGAGGCCGTACTGGTCACTTCCGTGGTCCCAGGCCGGTACTTCACGCGCTGCGCGATCTCCTCGGCCAGCTTGATCAGGCCGCGCGGCGAATCGAGCGACGCCACCGACTGCGCCAGTTCACGCACTGCCCCATCGGCTTCGGTCAGACGCGTGGCGCAGGTGTAGTGCTCAAGGGGAATTGGACCGACCGCGTCGCGCAGTTGGCCGTCGACCAGCGCAATCGTGTCGATCTCCCCCGAAACATGCAGCCGGATCTCGCTATGCGGCTTGTTCAGCACCAGCGTCTGCAGCACGTTGCCATAGGCGTCGAAGGTGGAATCGAGCTTGCCGGGGGCGTCGATGCTCCAGCGCCGAACCGTCTGCGAGGCGCCGCTGGAAGGCATGAAGCGTAGTTGCTGGATCGAATAATGAACCGTCGTTTCGTAACGATAGGCGGTGTCGTGGCGGATGGTCAGGTACATAAAAATAACTCCGTCAGGCCACTGGCAACATCAGATAGGTACGCGCAACCAGATTGCCCAGTTCGAACACGCGAGCAAGGAATTGCGTCAGATAAGCGTGCAGGCCGGCTTCGAAAATCTGCCGGATGTCGGAGTACACCAGCTCGGCGCGCAGCTTGCCGGCAAACCGCTCGCACTGGTTGGAACCCGAAGTACGCAGCATCGCAAGGTTGTTACAGACGCCATCCACGGAGGCGAGCAGCGAACGCGGCATCTGCTGGTTCAGGATCATCAGTTCGACCACACGCGCCGGCGTGACGACATCGCGATACACCTTGCGATAGATCTCCAGCGCCGACACCGAACTGAGAATCGAGGTCCAGTAATAGAAATCTTCGAGCTGGCGCGCGGCATCGCGCGAATTCGGCTCCACGTCGGCAAAGCGCACGTCAAGAATCCGCGCGGTGTTGTCGGCGCGTTCCAGGTACGTACCCAGTTGCGTGAAGAAGAACGCGTCGTCCTGCAGCGCGGTGCCGATCGTCACGCCGCGCGACAAATGCGAGCGGAACTTGACCCATTCGAACAGACCATCCGGGCTCGTGGCGAGCTGACCCGCCGCGATCCGCTCCGTGAACTGGAGCCAGGTGTCGTTGATCGTCTCCCACCATTCGGTGGTCAACGTGCCGCGCACAGCGCGGGCGTTTTCACGCGCGGCCTGCAGGCACGAATAAATGCTGGACGGATTGGCGGCGTCCGCCACCATGAAATCAAGCACTTTTTCGCGCGTCGGCTCGTCGTAGCGTTGCGAGAAGGCCGACTCGAGTTCGGAGATGCGCAACACCGAACGCTGTGCGCGAGCCTCCTGCTCAGGCGTCTGCGGCAACAGCAGCGCCTTCAGATTGATATCCAGCATGCGCGCGGTATTCTCCGCACGCTCCATGTAACGGGCCATCCAGAAGAGGTGGTCGGCAGTGCGGCTTAGCATGACGGCTTTCCATGATTGATGACGCTGGGCATTCTGGGCCTGCGCTGGTTACCCGTTTGCGCCGGCGCTTATACGATCTGATGCGAGCCTCGCGCCGGCTTTCCTTGTCGCGGGTGTGGCTGCCGCCGGTTCACGACGCAGGCAGCACCCGCGACTCCTTCAGTCGACCATCCAGGTGTCTTTGGTCCCGCCTCCCTGCGATGAATTGACCACCAGCGACCCTTCCTGCAGCGCGACACGGGTCAGCCCGCCTGCGCACATCGTCACGGTCTTGCCCGACAGCACGAACGGCCGCAGGTCGATATGGCGCGGCGCGATGCCCGCCTCCACGAAGGTCGGGCAAGCGGACAATGCGAGCGTCGGCTGCGCGATATAACCGGCCGGACGCGCGATCAGGCGCTTGCGAAAGTCTTCGATCTCGGCCGTGGTCGAGGCCGGTCCCACCAGCATTCCATAGCCGCCTGCGCCGTGGACTTCCTTCACCACCAGCTCGGACAGATGCGCGAGCGTATAAGCCAGATCGTCCGGCTTGCGGCACTGGAACGTCGGCACGTTGTTGAGGATCGGCTTCTCGCCGAGGTAGAACTCGATCATCTCCGGCACGTACGGATAGATCGATTTGTCGTCCGCAATCCCGGTGCCCATCGCGTTGGCGAGCGCCACGCGCCCCGCCCGATAAGCAGTTAGCAAACCCGGCACGCCGAGCGCGGAATCGGTTCGGAACGCAAGCGGATCGAGAAAGTCGTCGTCCACCCGGCGATAAATCACGTCGACGCGTTTGGGTCCCTGGGTGGTACGCATGAAAACGTAGTTGTCGTCGACAAACAGGTCTTTGCCTTCCACCAGTTCCACACCCATCTGCTGGGCCAGGAACGTGTGCTCGAAATACGCCGAGTTGTACATGCCAGGCGTAAGCACCACCACGACCGGATCGTCGACGCCTTCAGGCGCAACCGAACGCAACGTATCGAGCAGCAGATCAGGATAGTGCGCCACCGGCGCAATGCGGTTCTGCACGAACAGTTCCGGGAACAACCGCATCATCATCTTGCGGTTTTCCAGCATGTAGGACACACCGGACGGCACCCGCAGATTGTCTTCGAGCACGTAGAAAGCACCATCGTCGCCGGCCCTCACCACGTCGACGCCCGCAATATGCGCGTACACGCCGAGCGGCACATTGACGCCCTGCATCTCTGGACGATACTGCGCATTGGTATAGACCTGTTCAGCCGGAACGATGCCGGCGCGCACGATATTGCGGTCGTGATAAACGTCGTGGATAAACAGATTGAGCGCCTGGACGCGCTGCCGCAGACCCGCTTCGAGAGACTGCCATTCGCTGCGCGGAATGATCCGCGGGATCAGATCGAACGGTATGAGCCGTTCGGTGCCGGACAGGTCGCCGTTGACCGCGAAGGTGATCCCCACGCGGCGAAACAGCAGGTCCGCCTCCGCGCGCTTGCGCGCGATTGCCTCATTGCCCTGCTTTACGAGCCAGCGCTCGAAGCGTGCGTAATGAGGCCGCACGACTTCGTCGTGATGACGCATCTCGTCATAGCATCGCATGTCACGCCCCGCTCTTGTTGTCGGATAGAAGGCGAATGCGCTGCGCATTCGGGTGTTCGACAACCATTAAAGCAAACGCTATGCCATTGGCTTTCCGCACACAAACCTGAAAAGGATGCACACGAACAGCGCATACGGCCCGCACGGCTTCGGCAACATCGTACTGCGGCGCCCCGCAATGCGCTACTCCGGTGCATCAGACGCCTCGCCACGGCGTATTGGCGGCCTCATGCGCCCGGCCCGTGCGCCGTTGCGCAATAAACCGCAGCGCCAATAAAAATCCCCGCGGATTCGCACCCGCGGGGATTTTGCACTGCTTGAACATTCAGCACTTCAGCTCGGCGTGACGCCTTCCGCCGTTATCGAACCAGCCGTAACCAACGGGACGTCCTGCACGATTACGCTGATGCTGCGTCCTTCAGCTTCTTCAGCGGACGTGCCTTGATGCGCACGCTAGCCGGCTTGGCCGGGAACCAACGCTCTTCGCCCGTGAACGGGTCTTTGCCGAAGCGCTTCTTCTTCGCCGGCACAGCTTGCACGACGATTTTCAGAAGACCCGACAGCGTGAATTCGCCAGCACCCTTCTTGTGAACTGCGCCGAGGATCGTATCTTCGAGCGCAGCCAGCACAGCCTTGGCAGCCTTCGGCTCAACAGCAGCCAGTTCTGCGACGTGTGCAGCCAGCGAGGCCTTCGTGAAGGTGTCCTTGATCGGCGACGGGGCGCCGCCAGACGCCTTCACGGCGACCTTCTTAGCTGCGACGACTTTCTTCGCAGGAACTTTCTTCGCAGCAACCTTTTTGGTCGGTACCGTAGCAGCCTTCTTGGCCACCTTTTTTGCGGAAGTCGGCATGTTTCTCCTACCTGTTGTTGGTCAGTGAATGCAAGAAGCGCCCGCGGTATGCGCACGCTTCAAGGCCGGATTCTACAAGCGCTACGGCGTTTTGCGCGACTCTTTTGTGTATAAGCGTTACGGTTTGTTGCGTCGTGCCGACTCCGCAACACTTTTTAACCCGTATTTCAGGGGGTAAACGTGAAACGACGCATGAAAAAGGAGCCCTGGCGCTCACCGCGCGAGACGCGGCATCAGCTTCGCGAGCGCTGTTAACGCAGTATCAATCTGCTCAACCGCGATGCCGCCGTAGCCGAACATCAGACCAGGCTGCGGCCTCGCTCGACGATGAAAACGGGCAATTCCGTAGAGCCCGATCGATGCCTCGCGCGCCGCTGCGATCACCGTTTCCTCAGTAATCGCCCCTTTGAGGCGTGCGGCCAGATGAATGCCGGCGGTCGGCACCACGGCGTCAAACCACGGTGCAAGGCCGCCCTGCAGATGTTCGAGCAGGCACACGCGACGCGCTGCATAGACCTTGTGCATGCGCCGCAAATGCTTGGCGAACTCGCCATCCAGCATGAAAGCCGCAAGCGCCGTCTGGGTCAGCGTGCAGCCGTGCAGGTCGGCAACCTGCCGTGCCGTGCAAAGCGGCCTAAGCAACGGTGCGGGCGGCACCACGTAGCCGACTCGCAGTTCCGGGAAGATCGTTTTCGAAAACGTGCCGATGTAAGCGACCAGTCCGGCACGATCGAGACTTTTCAACGGCTCCATGGGCCTGCCTTCGAAACGATATTCGCTGTCGTAGTCGTCCTCGATGATGACCGCGCCGCGCTTTTGTGCCCATTCCAGCAGTGCAACGCGACGCTCGAGACTCATCGGCATGCCGAGCGGAAACTGATGCGAAGGCGTGACATAGACGAGCCGCGCGTTGTCCGGAAGCTTGTGAACCATCAGGCCGTCCGCATCCACC
>NZ_JAMFSB010000153.1 GCF_026225065.1 Paraburkholderia sp.
CGGCAAGCAGTTCGACGTCACGCGTGAGCGGATCCGCCAGATCGAAAGCAAGGCGATGCGTAAGCTGATGCATCCTAGCCGCGCGGATCGACTGAAATCGTTCCTCGACCGGTAAATGGGTAAGTTAAAAAAGGGCTCTGGTTGTTGAAACCAGGGCCCTTTTTCTATGACGTCGGCAGATCGATCAAAGAACCGGAAGCGTAAATCTGCTCCTCGATTCGTCAGGGGGAATTCTCCAAGGCAGTGCGCTTACGCGAATCTCCCGAGCACGGCCCAAAAGCATCTTGCGTATCGAGGACTACGCGATACCCCACGCGCGGCACCGTTTCCAACCGCAAGCCCCATTCGGATTCCAATATCCTGCGCCGTACCGCAGACACAAGGCGTTGCAGTGAGACGCCATCTGCCTCGGCATCGCCGAACACATAGCCAATCAGCTCATCGCGCTGTACGACGGTTCCGGCATTGCGCAGCAGGCATTCCATCAACAGGTACTCGCGCCGCGTCAAAGGCAGCTCCGTGCCACCCGCGCCAATCAGGCTGCGCTTGGTGCGAGAAAGCACCGGGCCGCCAGCCGAAGACGACAACGACGACGCGACCGGCCTGAGCATTTCGGCATCCACTTGCGCACCATCACGCCACAGCGCATGCAATCGCGCCTCCAGTTCAGCGTACTCATAGAGCCCGGTAAAACACACATCGGCGCCCGCATACAGCGCATCGACCCGCGCATCCTGATTGTCCGGCGTGTCGATGATCACCAACACGGTATGAGCCGGCCGAGCCACCATCGCGCGTGCTGCGTCCGTAGCATCGCCAAGCGTAAGCACAACCACCGCATCAATATGTTCGACTGCCACCAGATAGGCAGCATCAACAACGCGCTCGACGCTCGACACGCTATGATTCGCTTCGATCAGCGCAGCGGCCAGATACTCGGCACGTGCCCCGCTTCCCACACACAAGATGCGCATGACATCACCCGCTCATAGGCCGCGACGCTCGGGCCAGCAATCGAGCGCAACACAGGTGCCCGGATTGGCATCCTCCAGCGCCAGCCTGAAATCATGCAGACGAGCGACCGCCTGCACGACCGAAAGACCCAGCCCCGAGCCCGGCGTGTCGCGCGTGCGCTCGCTGCGATAGAACCGTTGCAGCACCGCGAGCCGTTCTTCGCTCCGAATCCCAGGACCGTCATCGCGCACCGTGATACGCGGTCCTTCCGCACATTGCCGCACCCCGATCACCACCGTCCCGTCTTCAGACGCAAACTTGATCGCGTTATCGACGATGTTGACCAGCGCTTCGTACACCAACGGATAATCGGCGCGCACGGGAAGCACGGGCTGCAGATCTAGTTTTAACTCGACGTTCCTCGCGGCGGCAACAGGCGCATAAAGCTCGCCCACCTGCCGGCACAAAGCATGCATGTCCGTATCGCTGAACTCCGCGCGACGATGCAATGCTTCGATCTCCGAAATACGGAGTATCGCGGCGAAGCGCTTGAGCACTTCGTCCGTCTCCTGCCCGGCTAGCTGCACACGTTGCGCGTCTTTATCCTTGAGCGCAGTGAGTTCGATACGCGCAAGCAGCGACCGGATATGAATGAGCGGCGTACGCAAATCGTGAGCAATCCCATCACACGCGCTCTTGACCTCGTTCATCAGGCGCGATATTTCGTCGAGCATATGATTGACGATCTGCGACAACCACGCGAGTTCATCGCCGCCGCGCTCCGGCAAACGCGTATTCAAATTGCCTTGCGCAATCAGATTCGCGAGACGGCGCATCTCCTTGATACGCCGCAGTTGCACAGCCGAAAACAGAACGCCGAAACCGAGGCCCCCCAGCAGCGCAATCGCCCCACTCCATGCAATGCCGCCCAGCATGTAATCGCGCAAGCGCGTCATCTCGTCCACGTCACGGGCTATCACCAGCACATCGCCATCGGCAAGCCGTGCGGCCTTGGTACGCATGTATTGCGGCCGCTCGATGTCTCGCGATGTCAGTTGCGGTCGAAACCAGACGCCATCCCCATCGGGTTGAACAACGGCCGGGCGCGCGGCGATATCGCCCTTGAGGTGCTGGCCATCGGGCGCAAACACACCGTAGTAGTTAACCGGCCGGTGGATCGTCGTCCTGATACGCGCATCGATCTGCTCGAGCATGAGATTGCGAGGCAGTGCCGCGAAGTACTGGAATTGCCAGTTGATGTTGTAATCGGCCTGGGTCGCCGTGTAGTTCGCAGAGCTACAGTAGTTAACCCACACGAGGCCCAACACAGAGCCGGCAAATACCAGCGCGTAGATCATCAGCAGGCGGAATATCGTGCTGCGCCACAAGCTCATTGTCATGGCCTAGCCCAGCATGTAGCCCGATCCACGCACGGTCTTCAGCAACGGACGCATGCCTGCGAGATCGATCTTCCGGCGCAGCAAACCGACGTATACCTCGATCAGATTGGTGCCCGGATCGAAATGCATGTCCCATACGGACTGGAAGATCATCGTGCGAGTCAGGATCTGCCCGGAGTTGCGTGCGAAGTATTCAAGCAGTTTGAATTCCACCGGCGGTAGCGCGACCACATGCTCACCGCGTGTCGCCGTGCGGGCAATCAGATCGATCTCGAGATCGTCGACGCGCAGCACCGTGGACGCAGCTTGCTGCCGACGTCCGCGCCTGCGTAGCAGCACTTCGATACGCGCCTTCATCTCTTCCGCGGAAAACGGCTTGGGGATGTAGTCATCGCCGCCTGCAAGCAGACCGCGCACACGCTCGTCGACATCGGACAACGCGCTGATCATCAGGACCGGCGTCTCGATGCCCACGCCGCGGATCGTCTTGAGAATCGTCAGCCCATCGATGCCGGGCAGCACGCGGTCGAGCGTAATGACATCGAACTCGTCGTGCACCGCACGCGCGATGCCGTCCTGTCCGCTCATTACCCACTCCACCTCGAAACCGGCGTCGCATAGCGTATCCACGATGTCGCGCCCGACAATGCGATCGTCCTCAATCGTCAAGATTTTTGCCATGGTCTGCATGGCCGGCGTTATGGAGGCCGGCGCCAGGAAAGCGAACCCGCAGTATCTCAAATGCGCTGCAGTGCAACATGAAAGATCCTTTAGGTAAGCATCCATGCGACCCCATCACTCGTTAAACAAACCTTAATCTTTGCCAAGCGAGCGTCCGCAATCACGTTGCGAAGATGTGAATGCACCGCATGCAGAGGGCACTACAAGCGCCTGTCTCGCTGTGCGGAACCATTCACTTCCCTCAAAGGTTGCCACTCATGAAACGCACACTCGCCACGCTGTTGCTTACCAGCACGGTTTCCCTGCTCGCCTCTACTGCCCATGCTTCTCCCGCTCAAATTCCTTCACAGGGTTTGACACGGGAACAAGTGAAGGCGCAGTTGTACCAAGCATTCTTGAACGGCACGACCGCCGCTGACGAGAAGACGTCCTATCCGTCACCTCCCGAGGACCGGGCAGAAATCGCGGCGCAGCGTGTCAAGGAAGCACGCGTGGATCCCGCCTATGCGAACTTCGGCAGGTAAGCGCTCGCGCGCCATCTGCCTTCGAGGCCGCATAATCACGGTTGCGCGCCGGCATGCATGTTCTGCATGCCGGCTCTACGTCGGGGGTTCACCGTTAGCGGTTGCGACGTCGTGATGCCGTCGTGCACCTGACACCTTGTCATCCTGCCAATCCGGGGCTTTACCTGAGGCCCTGTCCGGGCAGACTCACAAGAGGGACGCAACATGAATATGCGCACGAAAGACTTCACCACTCCCGCGGCGTGCACCAACCTGGAATGGTGGCGTAGCGCGGTGATATATCAGATTTACCCCCGCTCTTTCGCAGACTCGGACGGTGACGGTATCGGCGATCTGCCGGGCATCACGGCAAAACTGCCATACCTGGAGCGTCTTGGCATCGACGCCATCTGGCTGTCGCCGTTTTATCTCTCGCCGCAGGCGGATGCCGGTTACGACGTCGCCGACTACCGCGTCGTCGATCCGTTATTTGGCACGCTGGACGACTTTGACCACATGCTCGAGCAGGCGCACGCGCTAGGCATGAGGGTGATCGTCGATCTGGTGCCCAATCACACCTCCGATGAACACGCCTGGTTTCAGGCCGCGCTGCAATCGCCGCCCGGCAGCGCCGAGCGGGCGCGTTACCTCTTTCGCGACGGCAAGGGCGAGCACGGCGATTTGCCTCCGAATAACTGGCAGAGCGTGTTCGGCGGTAATGCGTGGTCGCGTGCGCCGGGAGACACGCAGTGGTATCTGCACCTGTTCGATCGCAAGCAGCCTGATCTGAACTGGGATCACCCCGAAGTCCGTTCGGAGTTCGAAGATGTGCTGAGGTTCTGGCTGGATCGCGGCGTGGATGGTTTCCGCGTCGACGTCGCCCACGGCCTCGTCAAGGCGCCCGGGTTACCCGACTGGGCCGGTCAGGCCGCGATGGTGGAAGGCACCGAGGGCGGCGATGACAATCCGGGCCCGATGTGGGATCAGGAGGGCGTGCACGAGATTTACCAGAGCTGGCGCCGCCTGCTGGACAGCTATCCCGGCGAGCGCATGATGGTGGCGGAGGCATGGATCGCGCCGCAGGACCGGCTCACCCGCTACATTCGTCCCGATGAAATGCAGCAGGCTTTCAATTTCGACTATCTGCTGACCCACTGGGATGCGGCTGAAATCAAGGCTGTCGTCGACAGTTCGCTGGCCGCTTCGGCAGCAGTCGGCGCACCCACGACCTGGGTGATGTCCAACCACGACTCCGTACGTCACACGTCGCGCTATGGCCTGAGCAAACCGGGCGCTCGTCCTAAAGGCATCGATGCGAACAGCGAGCAGCCAGACGAAGCGCTAGGACTGCGCCGCGCACGCGCCGCCGCTTTCCTCACGCTCGCGCTGCCGGGATCGGCATACGTCTACCAGGGCGAGGAACTGGGTTTGCCCGAGCACACCACACTCGAGGCGTGTTATCGGCAAGACCCAGCGTTTTTCCGCACCAATGGCGAAGAAATCGGGCGCGACGGCTGCAGGGTGCCATTGCCCTGGCTAGCAGACGCACCCTCCTTCGGCTTCGGACCAGGCGAGAAAAGTTGGTTGCCGCAGCCGGACACTTTCGCGCGCTATGCGGTGGATCGCCAGGACGGTGTGTACGGTTCAACGCTGGAACTGTATCGCCAGCTTCTGCAATTGCGGCATGACTACAGGCTCGGCAATGGCCAGTTGCGGTGGCAGTCTGGCGATTCGTCAGATGTGCTGAGCTTCGACAACGGCACGCTACGCGCGGTGATTAATCTGGCGATGCGACCCGTCACATTGCCGTCCGGCAGGCTACTACTTTCGAGCGAACAGCGGGACGCGTCGGGACGCCTGCCTGGCAACGCGGCGGCGTGGCTGGCTTTACGCTAAGGCCAAGATGAAGGCTAAAGCAAAGAGGCAACTAACTCCACCGGAGAGATTGCCTCTTTAGAATATCTTCCCCGGATTCAAGATCCCGTTCGGGTCGAGCGCGGCTTTCACGGCACGCATCGCGGCAACATCCGCATCGCTGCGCGTGAACTCAAGATACGCTTTCTTCTTGGTGCCAATGCCGTGCTCGGCGGAAACCGATCCGTGGAATTCGCGCGTAACGTCGTAGATCACGTCGTCAATCTCGCCATGCAAGGTCTTAGCTGCCCCTGGCACGTCCACAACGATATGGATGTTGCCGTCTCCCAGGTGACCGTAAATCATCACCAGCGCCTGCGGCCAGCGCTCACGCAAACGGACGTCGCATCGCTGAGCGACATCGCCAACATTGCTGATCGAAAAGCTCACGTCGAACGCAGCGTGATTTGGAATGAACTTCGGATACTCGCCCGGCGCATCACGGATAGCCCAGAACGCAAGCGCGTCCGACTCCGACACCGCCAGCGCCGCATCGCTGACTGTCTCCGCCTCTAACATGCGGCCCAGAAATTCCTCAAACGCTTGCGCATGCCGTACCGGATCACCGCCTACGCTCTCGAGCAGCACGTAAAACGGATACCGCTCCGCCACGGGCGCACGAAGTTCAGGCAGATTCGCAAGCGCCGCGTCGTAGTAGCCGGCCCACATCACCTCGAAAGCGGAAACGCCAGCCGCCAGCCCCGCCTGGGCCTCTTCAAGCAACTTCGTCACCGCGCTGTATGACGGCAGCGCGCACCATGCAGTCGCGACCGCCCGAGGCCGCGGCCTCAGACGCAGCACCGCACGCGTGACGACACCGAGTGTGCCCTCGCTGCCGATCAGCAGGTTCCGCAGATCGTAGCCGCTATTGTTCTTGATCATTTTGTGCAGCGCGCCTACCACTTCACCGTTTGCCAGCACCGCTTCGAGGCCAAGCACCTGATCGCGCATCATGCCGTATTTGATGACGCGGTTGCCGCCCGCATTCGTCGCGAGATTGCCGCCAATCGTGCAACTGCCGCGCGCTCCCAGATCGAGCGGGAAGTAAAGATCCGCGTCGAGTGCAGCCTCCTGCACGACCTGCAACGGCGTAC
>NZ_JAMFSB010000154.1 GCF_026225065.1 Paraburkholderia sp.
CGGCGGCGGATCACGTGTTCGAACAGCGAGTCGCCCGCTTCGTCGCGCGGGAACGCCAGCGCAACCATCGACGAAGCGATTCCCGCGTCGCGCTGCAGACGCGTCAGGCGTCCAAGGTCGAGCGCGAAATCGTACGGACAGCCAGGCACAGCGGCAAGGATGCCCTGCACGAGGCCCGAGTGCTCTACACCGTCCGCGTAGTAGCCAAGCAACACCAGCAACAGTTGCAGGTTATCGAAATTCAGCGACAGGAACGGCATGCGCTTGATCACCAGCACCGCCAGCAACTGGCCGTCGGCGCTCACCAGCGGCGCACACACCAGGTATTGCGACTGGGCGACGGGAATATCTTCGCTTTTCAGGTGCGCGACGCTCATCGTGCGCATGGCGTGCGTGACAAGCTCGTCGTCCGGCGCGAGCGCGAAGTCATCGCCCACGCGTGCAGCCGCCTCGCCGCCGACATGGCCGTTGCGCACCGGGAACAGCGCTGCGACTTCGATCTGGCAAACCTGGGCGACGAATTCGAGCAGGCCATGCGCGCCCGGCAACGCGCGCAACGGAGCCGCAGGCGTGATGGCGTCCTGGCCGCCGCTCTCTCCCTGCACCGACAGGCGCCGCAACTCGGTAATCGAATCGCGCAGCGTGGTGGGCCGGGACAGCAGATCCTTTTCGAGCCGCTCGTGCGACAGGCGCATCAGATAGTGGCTGTTGGTGATCGCTACGAGACGGTCGTTCAGGTAATCGTTGATGGTCGAAGCGCGTGCGGCGCGATGCCCCCACGTATCGCCGAAGTGACCCGCGACGACGGTCTGCAGCAGGCCGCCGGTGAAGAACATCAAGGGCCACGCCTGGCCGTGGCTTCCGCCCAGCAGATACCATGCGCCCACCGTCATCGCGCTTGCCAGCAGACCGAGCAACGTGCCATAGCGCAGCGCGACCACGAACGGCGCGAGCCACAACCACGGGAAACCCGAGTTCAGCAGCAACGGATCCGCGCGGTCGAACGCCCAGCACAGCCCGAACACCACGAGCATGAAAATGATCGTTTCGACAATGGCGAAGGGCCGTGTAACAGCGGGCGCGACCAGGCGACGCACGGCGCCGAGATTGCCGAACGGATTCGAGTGGCGCGGTTTCGACGCGGCGGCGCCGCTTTGCGCGGCAGCGGTAGCTGTATTCACGGCGTGTTCCTCATGACGGAGCGAATTGCGGATGACGGCGTGCCGTCACTCACGAATGCGCGTGCAGCGGTGCAAGCAGGCCACCAATCAGCGTCGTGGCGACACTCGAGAGACTCGAGCGGCTCCAGCCACTGCGCGTGCCCGTCGCACTCCAGACAACCTGGCCCGACGTCACGTCGATCAGCTGGAACGTGAGGCCAGCCACCGGCTCACCGTCGACACCAACCTTGTAGCGCCACTCTTCGACCGCGCCGGTCAGCACGTACTTGATGTGCTGATCGCGCGCCCAGCCGAGTTGCTTCTCGCCGGTGTCGCGCTGCGCGGTGTCGAACATGGCGGTGTTCGCGCCGTCGACCGGTGCAAGGCGCACGTCCGCGAAACCGTTCGCGCGCAGCACGTTCGCCGCGATCGCAGCCGCGCTGCCACCGGCGGCCGGCGTTTCGGTGAAGTTAGCCATCGACACCACCGCAACCGAATCCTGCGACGTCAAAGCCGGCATGCCGGTCTGCCGGATCGAGCTGCATGCGCCGAGCAACAGCGCGCATGTCGCCAGCGCGGCGGACCAGCCGGCCATACGGGACCATCCTTTAGTCTTGCTCATCGAACCACTCCTCAGTTTATGTCGTCTTTCTTGCCGAATTCGTAGCTTGTGTCTACGTTATCTACGTTACATAAGCGTTGCGGCAACCCCGCCGCCCGCCCCCGACCCCGCCCGGATCAATAAAACCAGTTGTAGCGTATACCCACCACCGTCTGCGGCGTACCCAGCCGCGACACAGACTGATGCTCGAAATACAGTGCGAGGTGATCGCCGCCGAACACCGAACCCGCGAGCCCCACGCTGACGTCAGGTCCCCACCCCTGGATCGAGTTGTGCACAATGCCGACGTCGAGAAATGGCCGCCAGGCATGCGTGTACTGGTCAAGCAGGTCGTTGCCAAAGCCGAAGTACAACCCATACTGCGTATAGCTCTGCGGTATGAAATCGCTGGCGAGCGCCGGTTGTAATGCCGCCGGCTCGAGCTGCGAAATCAGGCTGTCGGCCGAGCCGCTCGCACCATAACCGCCGTGTTCGCCAGCCAGACGGAACGTGTAATCGGGGTAGCCCGTGCGGATCCGGTAGCTGATTTCACCGGTTTCCAGCAGCCCGCTGCCAATGTAATCACGCGCCTGGCTATAGAAGCGGTCGCCTTCGACGCTGCCCGTCATCGTGATCTGCTGGGTTGCGCGCCAAGTGAAGTCGCCGACCAGGTTGTCCTTCATGCCGCCAATCTGGAGGAACTGGTCCTCATCCGCGACCTGATTGCGGCCAGCATGCACGCCGAACTGCAGATCCGAGTTGCGGCCCGCTTCCGCGGCAAGTTCCACCGTGTAGAAACTGTCGAGCGCCTCGCGGCGGCCAACCGTCACGCTGGCCGTCGAGTCGACCGTCTGCCGTTGCAGGAAGAAGCTGAGCGAGCGATCGACGGATGGGACATTGACGAGCTGGGTAATGTCCGTCGAGCGCTGGAAGTTCTGCACTTCCGTCGCACCGATCAGGTAGTGGTCGGCGATTTTCTTGCTGCCGGCGAGCGTCTGCGCGACGTAGTCGAGCGGGTGTTCGACATAGTCGACGACGCTCGCGCCGAGCGACTGCGGCCAGTCGAGCGCTGTCTCGGTCAGTCGCGTATGCACGTCGTTGTTATCGGGAGCGCCGTCGAGTCCATCGAACGCGAGCTGCTCCGCACGGCCCTGCCGGTCGGTTGCCGCCTCGGCGTCGATGCGATCGTCCAGCGGCAGGCGCGAGCGCTCCTGCGCGAGCAGTTGTTCCATCGCGCCGGTATCGTTTTCCGCAAGCGCGATCGTGAGACGCGCATCGGCTGGCTGAGCAAGACGCGCCGCGTATTGCTGGGCAAGCCAGCGCTTCGCGAGCGGATTGCTCTCGTGCGACAACGCCCACGCGATCGCCACGTCCTTCGCGACTGCATCGCGCAAACGGTTATTCTGCGCGGTATCGATACCGGCTTCGGGCGCCGCGCCGGGCAGACCCTTGGCAGTGCCGAGCAGCGAACGGCGCGCAAGCTTCACGCTGTCCGACGACTGGGTGCCGGAAAGCAGATCGTTCAGCATGGCGGCCGAGTCGTCGCCGGTCTGAAAATCGGTCGAGAGCGTCACGCGCCGGCCACGAATGTCCGCAAGCGTTTCCGCATCCTGACCGGAACGGCCCCGCTGCGCGGCGCGTGCCGCGCCGTGCAGCTTGGCTAGCGCCGCTTCATCCTGCTGCAGTTGCTGCCAGACCTTATGACGGATCGACCAGGCAAGGTCGGGGCGGCCCGCCATTTCCTGGGCATCGGCATACGTCATCAGCCACAGCGGATCGCGCGACAACGAAGCCGATTCGCGCCGCAGATAGTCGAGCGCGCGCTGCGGACGGCTCAGGCGCATCTCGGCGGCTGCGTACGGTTCCCATAACGCAGCACTCCTGTCTTCCGTACCGCGCCAGCGTTTCAAGGTGGCATCCAGCTGCGCGTCGGTGCCGTAGTCGACCAGGGTCCACAGATAGGCCGCACGCAGATCCGAAGTCGCGCCGGGAAGATTGACCGCGCGCTTCAGATCGTCGAGCGCCTTCGCGGGCTGGTCGGTCAACCGATAGTATTCGGCTCGCACCCCGAGTACGCCGGGAGACTGCAGCGCTTCCGTGCGCTCCTGCTCCGTGAGGCTCGCCAGCAGCGCCGCCACACGGTCGAGCGCCTGTGCGTCGGTGTAGTAATAGATGGCGTTTTGCAGCGCACGCGGCGTGTGATCGCGGCGGTACTGCATCTCGGCAACCCGTGCTGCATCGATCGGATACGGATCGTAGAAGTACGTCATGTCACCGAGATCTTCCGGCGTGCTGTCACCGCCCGCGAGCAGATGACGGTACGCTTCGCTCGCCTCGGCGTCCCGCTGCAACAGGCGCGCGAGTTCGGCGTAGTTGCGCCAGTAGTCGGTGTCGCTGTCTTTCGCGTTGCTGTGTGCGCTTTGCAGTGCTGCGAACGAGGCCTCGTAGTTACCCTCGCGATACAGCACGCTTGCCGTGCGCAGCGCAGCGCCCGAATTGCCGGGGTCGCGCGACTGCACGGCACGGTACGCTGCGAGCGCCTGATCGTCGTGGCCGGCGCGTTCGGCGAGCGCGCCGATACGCTGATCGATTGCATCGGCGTTGCGGCCGCGCGGCAAGCCGCGCAGGAACGCGAGGCCATCGTCCGGGCGGCCAAGCCGCTCGTAAGTCGCGATCACGTTGTCGATCAGCTTCAGATCGTCGGGCGACGCCTGGGCCGCATGAACGAGGGCCGCAAGATAAGCATTGTCGTCGTCGAGCATCGGCGCGATGCGCAACACGTTTTGCCAACCCACCGGGTCGTTCGACAATTTTGCGTAGTCGAGCCAGGCATTCAGCGCGAGCAACGGATTGCGGTCCCACTCGGCGGTCTGCGCGAGGCGCTTCGTCCACAGGACCGAACGCGGATCCCGCTGTACCTGCTGCTGGGCGATTTTCTGCGCATTCGCGAGGTCACCCGATTCGACGAACGACTGGAATACGAGGTCGGCTACCTTCGGGTCTTTGCCGCCGATTTGCGCGGTGCCGTCGGAGGCCGGTGTGGGCGCCGTGGCGGATGCCGTCGTAGGTGCCGGGTTGGCTGGCGCAACTGGCGTAGGACTGGCCGGCGCAGCGGATGCCTGGCTGGGCGTCGGGCTGGGTGTCGCGGCGGCGGCCAGCGTAGCCGTAACGGCGGGCGGCGGGCTCGGCGCCGCAGCGGACTTCAGGTTCGGCGTCACAGCAGGCGCGGGGCTCGGCGCCGGCGTGGGCGCCGGGTTCGAACCCGTGCTCGCGGCAACCCGGATCACGCCCCACCACTCGCTCGCCTTGCGCATGCTCACCGGCGCGAAACCATGACGCGTCGGCAGCGGACCATCCATATACGCATACGCCGACTGCGGCGTGTCTTGCGATACGCCTGGCTCCCCACCCTGCGGAGCGTTCGATGCGATTGCTGCCGCACCATCCTGTGCCAAAGCCGTATCAGGCCCAGATGGCTGTGCCTGCGCGTAGCGCGCGAGCATCTTCGCGTAGTAATCGACGCGATCGGGCCGGTTGGCGGCGCGCGCAAGATTGAGCAACACGACGAGGGTCGCCGGGTCTGTATCAAGTGCGCCGATATGTTGATCGGCAGCCGTAAGCGCCTCGTTCAACAGATTGCCCGACTGCAGCGTGCGAATCCCCGCAATGAAGCAGCGCCGCTGTTCTTCGCGCGTCTTCGCCGCGGCCTGCTGGCGGAACCAGGCGTCGGCCCCAGCGCGGTAGTCGCCGGTCTGTATGGCGTAACGTGTGATCTGCGTATCCCAGCCGTTGCGCCCGCCTGGGTCGCCCGCCGAAAGGCGTGTGTAGAGCTGCAGCGCCAGATCAGGCAAACCAACCGCAGCGCAACGCTGCGCCAGCCATTCGAGATCCTTCGGCGCCCACGGCAAGCGTGCGGCCTGCGTCAACTGCGCGCGCAGATTCGCAAGCGCGGGTTCGCGGCGGGGATCGTCCTCGGGAATCGCGAACGTGCGCTGCTCTGCGATCGACAGTCGCAGCATCATCGCTGCAAGCCGCATGTGCGTCGAACCGAGCGCTTCCATCCGCCTGGCTACCCGCGCGGCGTCGTCCATCCGCCCGAGCGACGTGTACTGCGCACCCAGCAGCGAAAGGAATTCCTCGTTGTTCGGCTGGACCTTCGACCAGGCTTCGAGGTAGGCGGCGCTCAGATCGCTTGGCGCACCTACTGACGCGAGCCGTTGCTGCAGGCCACCGCGCGGCGACGACGCGATCATCGTTAGCGGCACCACTGCAGCAAGCAGCAGGACGAGCTTGGTCGGAGCGATACGCGGACGCTCAGCGCGCACAGTTAACCTCGACCGGTTGATAGTTCATCTGCAGATCCGCACTCGCGGACGTGTCGAAACGCAGGGACGAGCCGTTGCGTTGTACAGCCACGGACCGACCGGCAACCTCGACACTGCAGGTGCCAGCATTGGCCAGTTGAACGAACGGCTGGTAATAGCCACCGAACTCAAATGCCACCCCGCGCGCCGTACGCTTGAACTGACGGACGTAACCGTTGGCGATGGCGATGTAGGGCAGTTGTGCATTCGCCGCCTGCGCCGCATCGGCCTGGGTGATCGCAACTGACGCGGCACCGTCCGCGAAGTGAATGTATGTGCCATCGGCGCCCACGTCGTAGCCGGTGACACCAGCCGACGCGCGCAGATCCGGAACGCTGCCTGGAGGCGCACGCAGTTCGCGCACTTCGCCGTCGCCACGTACTATCCAGTTCGAATCCGCGCTGCGCGTGGTGCCGGCCGGTGGGATCGCACGGGCAACCGCGAAGTTATGCCAGTCGAGCACCTTGTGCGTGTAATCCGTGACCCTCACCGGCAGCACCGGCTCTTTCAGCACCGTCGAGAAAATCTGGTCGAGCGCACGCAGCGACGCGACCTTGGTGCCGCTATACATGTGGTAGTAAATGTCGATCGGCTTGAAACGCAGCGGTTTGTCGGTCAGGTCGAACGTTTCGAGCACCCGGGTAAAGCCGTAGAACGGGCCGAGCCAGTCGTTGGTGTAAACGTTCTCATCCTGATTCGGCGCATACACCTGATACGCACCCGGCCCTTTATCGACGCCGATCGGCGCGATATTGGTCCAGCTGTTCGCGCTCTTCGTGATGACGGTGTCCCCGCCATTGATGTTGTCGACGCCCGCCGCGTAGACTTTGCGCACCACGATCGCGGGCGGTTCGCAGTTGCCGGGCCACTGCAGGATGACCGTCTTCTTACCCGGCGGCGCGAGGCGCGAGTTGATGTAGTCGATCGAGCCGGTAATCTCGCGATCGATATTGAACTTGTAGTTCGGGATGTTCAGCGAGAACGCCGTATCGCCACCGCCGCGATCGATCCGCTCGCCCGTCGTCGCATCCACGTCCTCCCACTCGAACGGGTGAGAATAGGTGTGCGTGCCAATCTCGACGTACGGCAGTGCGAACATTTTGCGTGCGATCTCTTCGAGACGTGGCGAGATCTGCGGATACAGGCCCTTCGGCCCCACTTCGCCTTCGATGACCGACAGGGTCATCGGGATCTTGTAGCGCGTGAATACCTGTTCATAGAGCGCTTCGCCCGAATAATCGGCGCCGGGGAATTCCACGCGGGAGGCGAAGCCGTCGCCGTCCACGTGCGTCATGAAGAGGCGCCGGCCGTTTTCCGTCGTCACGTTGGGCGCCGGCATCTGCCGCAGGCGCAGCGCTGCCGTGAGAAACGAAATGGGCTGGATCGCCCAGCGTTCCTGACCGATACCGTTGAGCGAGACGATCGTGTACGGGTTCATCGCGTAGCCGCCCCACGGCGTGACCGCGACTTCGTCGAGCGTAGCGTTGCCCGAGCGCACGCGCAGCAGCGAATGGCTCGCGGCGCCCACCTGAATACCGACGAGGTCGCGCGGCCCCGGTTTAGGGTCGATCTCGAAGCCGATCATCGGATCTCGTGAGACGATTTGCAGCGGATCGTTGAAGGGACCGGCAACGGCCAGCAGATCGAGCGCCGAGCCGTCGTCCTGTTCGGCGTCAAAACCGAACTGGCCAAGAAATGCGACCGGGACATGCGCCGCCATGCGCGCCTCTACCCAGGTGCGCCATGCACTGCTGTCACGCAGATCGTCGCCCTGGAACCACGCGACCACACCGGCGTACCGATCCGGAGTGATGTCGCTGGGCAACTGGCCATTGGCGTCGGCGTATTCGACGTCGTAGCCGAGATAGTTGAGCGGCGTCGCGAGATCGCGCACGCCTGGGGTTTCGTCCAGCGGCAGACCCGCTGCCGGATCTTGCACCACCAGAATCTTGCGCGGCAGCACTTCGATGGCGCCCACACCGACCACATCGGCGGCAGCGTCCGTCACATAGGGCACCACGCCCGTCGCCAGCACCGTGGCGGCCGTCCCGCGGGCGCAGACGCGGTCGGCAGGCGGGCAATATTCGAGCGAAACGACCGGCACGCCGGTCTGCTGCGTGAAAGCGCGGTCGGCGACGACGCGGCTCGCGCGCGTGGCGTCCGGCACGTCGAGCAACTGTGCGCCGGCGTTGCCCAGCCCACGCACCAGCGAATCGCCAACCACTGCGTACAAGGCTTTGGCATGCGTTTGCGCCGCTTGCAGCGCATCCGGGCCGGCGACGACGAGGCGCGCGTCAGGATGTGCGGCACGAATGGTCTCGGCGGCCGCGATCGCCGCTGGCGTGTCGAGCAGGAAGCCGCGATAGCCGCGCTGCCACAGCGGCGCGAGGGATTGTGCAAAAGCGTTGGGCGTCACGCCCGGATCGGCTGGGTGCGTGCGGGCAATCCACACGGTATGCGCCAGCGGGTGCGCTGCAGGATCAAAGCTGTGCGCGGGATCGACCACCACGGCATCGAATGCCTGCAGCAGATCGACGGGGACGTTCGAACCGTAGAAAAGCGCCAGATTGGGCTGCGCCGGACGGCCGGAGACGTTCGCAAGCGCCTCGCCGGCACGGGCCGGCGACGCTGCCTGCGCGTACACAGCCTGGCTCGGCGCGAGGCTCGTAGCCAGAACGATGAGTGTCGCGGCGCAGCAACGCACCACACTCGTCGCCAGCGTACTCAGCCGTAGTCGTTTGATGAGTGCCACCACCCCCGGGGCCCCCACTTGCGCGCCGAAACTCGGCGCAATCCTCGTTCGCATCTGATTTCTTATGATCGCTTTGAATGTTTTATTGGCGACCGGCGATACACGGCCCAGCTATTTCAGGCCAAATCTACCGATTCGACTTCATAATGCTGACCACACTATCTATCCCGAGGCATCCCCTCCCCGGGACAAAACAGGTAACCGGATTCATGCTGCTACAGACAGGATTGACCGACACGCAAAAGGCGTCGTTCGATACGATGATTCGGCGCGCATTTTAGCGCGTTCACCGAATAAAGTAAGTATTATTTTTGAGACAAGTGACAACGCCAATGCCAATTAGATCAACAAGTTGGCTAGCAATTATGAGATGGAGCCCTGCCAATACGGGCACGCAAACGTTTTCGGCCAGGTTAATAACAGTCCGATCTTCGTTGTTAAAATTTGACGATCGTTGACCATTGAATGATAACGTACGCTACCGAACGGTCGCACTATTTATTTGATGATACGAATAGGCCGCAACGGTTATCGTGGGTATTCGCAAAACGCTGACTTATTTTCTACGCCGGAATAAGCGACGTGCAAATTGTGCCCTTTCGGACGTCATTCCGGACACTATTTTCAATCGCTATTCGACCTCGGTGTCTTGCTATCCTGGCAATGCGTCAATTCCCCCAACAGTTAGCTGCTCCATCCTTCCGTACCGGTAAAAGCGTCGCCCAAACGCTACACCAGTCGATAGAATGCCCCGGAGGCTCGCGCCACATCCTGCTTTCATATGTCTTTCAACATTCTTTCGCAGTCCAACTTATCACGTCACTCTAGCACCGCATGAAGAGCAGCATCATGAGCCTGCCGGCTAGCCGGCATCATCGCCTTGCGGCGTATGCCGTGGCGGGCCTTATTCTGAGCGTGGTTCTGGCCGTGCTGCCGGTGGCAAATGTCCGCGAGCAGAATGTCACCGCCTTCCTGCCGTTGTTCGCGATGGCCGTGTTCGTCACCGAGGGCCTCACCGCCTATCTGTTGTGGACGCAGTTCATGATCACCCGCGGGCCGTTTCTCGCCGCACTGAGCGGCGCCTACGCGTATACGTCGGTCACGGTGGCGATCCAGTTGATGGTCTTCCCCGGCGTATTCTCGCCGCAAGGGCTGCTCGGCGCCGGGCCACAGAGCGCGCTATGGATCTGGGCTTTCTGGCATGGCGGCTCGCCATTGCTGATCCTCGCCGCGTTGTTCGTGCGCCGCCGCTTCAAGGCTCCGGTGCCGCACGCGAAGACACGTCTTGTCGGCCTGCTTTCGTTAGGTGTCCCGGTTTGTTTGTCGCTGCTGCTTTGCCTCATCGCGATTCGCGGGGATGCCTGGTTGCCCCAACTGGTCGACGCCCGGTCGTACCAACGGCTGCAGAACAGCCCCTCGGGCGTGAACATCGCCATCTTCACCGCCTGCACACTTCTCTACCTCGTCTACAGCACCCGCCTGCAGACCTTGCTCGAACTCTGGCTGGGCGTGGCCCTCTTTGCCGGGCTTGGCGACGTGCTGGTGACGGTTGTGGCGAACTCGCGCTATAGCATCGGCTGGTACGTGGCCCGGCTCGAATCGGTGCTGGCGTCGAGCATGGTGCTCGGCGTGCTGATCTGGGAAATCAGTCATCTGTATCGCGAGTTGCACGCGGCCAATGCAAGGCTAAGCGAATTCGCGTCGCGCGACGGCCTGACCGGCATCTTCAATCGCCGCTACTTCGACGAGCGCTACCCCATGGCGTTGGGCCACAGCCAAACGGGGCAACGTTCACTGTCGATCCTGATGGTGGACATCGATCATTTCAAGCGTTTCAACGACACGCTCGGACATCTGCGCGGCGACGAATGCCTGATCGCCGTTGCCGGAGCGCTGCAAGGCAGTCTGCGGCGCAGCGGCGATTTTGTGGCCCGCTTCGGGGGCGAAGAGTTCGTCGTCGTGCTGCCGGACTGCGACCACGAGATGGCCACGCGACTTGCCGAAAACGTGCATGCGGCAGTCGCGCGCCTTGCGGTCGCGGCCCCGTTCACCGAGGCGGGATGCGTGAGCGTCTCGGTGGGTGTCGCGACTT
This sequence comes from Paraburkholderia sp., assembly GCF_026225065.1. Taxonomy (GTDB): domain Bacteria; phylum Pseudomonadota; class Gammaproteobacteria; order Burkholderiales; family Burkholderiaceae; genus Paraburkholderia. The sequence continues at coordinate 10,970 of NZ_JAMFSB010000154.1, forward strand.
CGCAGCCCAACGCGGCCATACCGGCCGCCGAGCTTCTCGCCCAGGCCGACGCCGCTTTGTATCGCGCCAAGGAAGCCGGCCGCAACCGCGTCACGGCCTGGCAAGCGCCCCCACTCGGCCTCGCCTCGATTCAGGCCCGCTCGGTGTGATGGGCACAGGAGTTGCTGCCAGAGGCTCAGTGGCACGCACGCGGTGAGCCGTTAAGGCACAACGCAGACCGATGTCCGCCGCTTCGACCATTCCAGCTATCCATCGAGGAGACGCCCATGCTTCGCTACGCCGCAATTTTCTTCATCATTGCCATCATCGCCGCGGTGTTCGGCTTCGGTGGTATCGCCGCCGGCGCCGCTGAGATCGCCAAGGTCCTGTTCTTTATCTTTATCGTGATCTTCCTCGTGACCTTGCTGATGGGCGTCGTGCGACGCTGACGGCTAGCGAGGGCCAACGGAAAGCCGAACTGGGCCGCCGTGCATTGCAATTGTTGCGCCTCCGGATTGCAATAGTTGCGGCCCAGCTTGCACTTCCACCCTGGTGAGATCAGAGCGCCGCGGCCGCTGGATTGAGTTCGATATGCAGCACGACCAGCCAGCGCCGCGGACAATCCGCAGCGATGCGTGGCCCCGGTTGACCGTCGCGCGCGGCGGCGACAAAGCCCTTCTCTTTGGCAAAGCTGAACGCGCGGCGCGCGTCGGCCTGCAACCACATCGAAACGAGACCACAGGTCACGAAGCCGAACACGGAAATAATTTGCGGCGAGATGCCCGCATCGATCTGCCGTGCAAGCACCGTGAACGCAGTAGTCAGAATCTGGCTTGCCGCAATCGCGATCAACACGACCTTTAGCATGCCTCGGAACATCATCCCCGGTCTTGGGCGCACGATCACTTTCTTCGGTCCTTCTGCTGGTTTGTTTAAGGGGTCTCGCATGGCAGCTTATGCTGCACGCGCAATCTGGCTGCGCGGCAGTTCGAGCCGCTGCGACCACGTGGCGAGGGTTCGCGCCGCCACCGCGGGTTTGCTGAGAATCGCGCTGTCGTAGCGTTTGCCGTCAAAGCGCATGAAGTCGACGATACGAAAGCCGTGGCCACGATAGAAGGTAACCAGATGCGCAGCGGGCTGCGGGGTATCCAGAGCGAGTTCCGCATAGCCGCGGGTGGCCGCCCAATGATCGGCGAAGGCCAGCAGCAGCGTACCGATGCCACGCGCCTGCCAGGCCGGTTCGACGCCGAACTGGCGCAAGCTCGCGATATCGTCGCGGCGGTAAAGCTCGCAAGGCGACTCGCGATCGGGCGCATACAAGGTCATGGTGCCGACGATGCGCTCATCGCACACCGCCACGTAGCAATCGCCGCGCGAAGCACGCGAGCGGGTCACCGCGGCGCTCTGAGCGACGCAGGTGCAGTTCAGCCCCATCGTGCCGAGCCGCTCAAACGCGCGATGCAGCATGGTTGTGAGCGCATCGAACGAATCGCGCGCGGGATCGAAGCGCCGCAGTTCGATACGGCCGAGGCCGCGCCGGACATACTTGATCCGTTGGGGCTGCTGCAGGGCTGCGCGCTGATTCATACTCACCTTGACCATCCACGTTCATCATCAGGTGACTGAAGTGTAGATTTGGCCCGCGAGCGCCCGCAAGAAAAAATGTCGTAAAAACTGCGTACATCGCCGCTGGGCGGGTCGGCGGCCACCACCAAGGCTTACGGCAAGAAAGCCGGCGTGTATCAAACGAAGTGACCGCACTCACGGACAATTTCGCCCGTGCTCCCAACGATCGCAGCGGCCGCGATTTCATCCATGCTCGCGCTCCACCGGTCGCGCACGACCTTGTCGTGGGCTTGCGCGCCCTCCATGACTTCGCTTCGCTCGAAGCGGGCTTCTGCGCGCTTTATATAGTCGCCGTAGGCAGCACCTTGCGGCACCAGCACGCCGAAGCGACCGAAGTTCTCCCTGAAGGTCGCCCGGTCTGGAACGACCGGACGGCAACCACACAGGGCCGCTTCGAGGACCGGCATGCAGAAACCCTCCAGGTCCGAGGTCGAGATAACCGTGTCGGAGCGGCGGTAAATACTCGAGAGTTCGTCGTCGCTCAGGCCCGTGAATACCTTGATTCTCTTTCCGAGCCCCAACGCCTCGACCTCCCGCTTCAGAATGGGCGCTGCGTCGCGCGGCACGACCATCGCGACGGTCCCCGTGCCTTCAACGTCTTGCTTAACGTAATCCAGCACGCGCTGATAGTTCTTGTGCTGGGCCAATGTCCCTACCCACACCGCCTCGAAGTATTCACCGGCACGTACCTCGCCGAGCGGAGACAGAAACTGCCGGTCTATCGGAACGCCAGAGATATGGTAGGGCAACTTTCCGTAGACCTGATTGATCATGCGCCCAGTCGCATTGGTCACGCTGTAAATGAAGCCCATTTTTCTGGAGGCCCACGGCAGATAGTATCGATAAAACAGGAGCGACTTTCTGTTGCGTGGATAGAAGTACTGGATGATGTCGTGATAGATCGGAATCTGCTTTGAAAATCCGAACGGAACCACGTATTCCTGAGACGTCACGACGATCAACGGATAACCCGCTGCACGCCACGCGTCGAACACAAAAGCCCAGTAAATCACTAACCATGGAACGTGCAGCTTGCCCAGGATTCTCAATACGGCATTGTTCCTCTGCGCATCTTCCAGCTCCTTCGCCCCTAGCACGATGACTTCGCAACCGTGCGACCTGAGCGCCCCGGTCATGTGCGTCAGAAAGCGTGCCATGCTCCCCGGCCCACCTACATTGGCTCCTGGCCCGCATACCAAAACTGATTTCACCCGGCCTCCGCGCAATCGATAAACGTGCGATGAATTAATGGTCCACTGAGCAATACGCGCCCGCCCGCCAACATACCGGCGTTCGCAGACAGGCTATAGACGATCAACCTGACGAGTGTGCTCCACCGATCCGTGCGCCGCCGCCGAAAATTAGTCGTTTGACGCCGCGCGTCCGAATGGCGGGGTGCCCACTGTTATATTCCGAAAAAAAGGGGGATACGGTCATGGCAAATACCATCTGCCGGGGCGATCCATTTGGAACAAGAGAGAGCCCGTGATGCGCAATTTCTTCACTTCGTTCTGGCTATGGATCTTCCTGTTGCCGCTCGCGCTCGACTACAAGGCGGCCGACGACGCGCGCAGCCACCTCGCGCAGATCCTGCTCGTCATACCGGTGCTAGGCGCCGGCTTCATCCTCGAACTGATTGCACCGCGCTTTGCGCGCAAGGCAAAACTGCGTTCCATCGTTTCCATCGCGCTGATGGTGACTGTCCTCGGAAGCATCGTGCCTCAGCTGCTGGAAGGCAACGACTTCGGCAACTACCTGCGCGTGCTGCTGCCATTTCTGCTGTTCCTGCTCGGCTACCGGGTAATGTGCCATCCCTGGCATGAACAACGCATCGGGCAGATCGAGAAGGCCCTGTTCTGGGCAAACGTCCTGTGTCTGCTGTTCACGCTCGTGTACGGCATGAAAACCACGGTCACCGGTCTCGACGACGTCCGCTACCGGATCGTTTCCCCCACCTTTCTGGTCCTTCAGGCTGCCCTGCTCCACGAATTTGTCATCGCGAAGCGTTTTACGAAGTTCTCTATCTTCATCTTCATGGTCACGGTGGTCATCGAACTGCTGAGCGTTACGCGAAGCCTGATGCTGGGCACACTGCTCCTGCTCATGCTGGCGACCTGGCTGGGTGCGCCTTCGATCCAGCGGCTGATGCGCGCGGTGCTGCGCGCGGCGCTCGTCGCCATCATCTGCGGCGCGGTGATCGCAGGCGGAGCCTCGTTCTTCCCGAGCGTCGCCGAACACTGGACGACCCGCCTCTCAGCATCGAAGGCGACCGAGTCCGGCAGAGACCCCACCACGATAACGCGTCTGGCCGAAATGAAGGATCAGTATGACCAGATCACGTCGTCACCCGATTCGCTGCTGTTCGGCAAGGGCTACGGACACTATTACCGTTATTCGCCGTCGTATTTGCCGGAGCTGGCAGGACAGATCAGTGCCAAGGACTTCTACGCAATCCACGAGTGGTTCGCCGGACATAACTTCTGGGTCTACCAGTTGTTCGCAGGCGGCATCGTATTCGGTCTTGCACTACCGTTAGCGCTGCTGTACTCGCTCTACCGCTGCTGCATCGCATACAGAAAATGGCGGGCAGTCGCGCCCAATTCGCTGTACCTGCCGGTGATGGGACGCGCGATTCTGATGGTAGCGGCATTGCCGGCAGCGTCGATCGGTGGCAATCCGCTCGGCCCTCGCTTTGCGGGGCTGGTGTTCGGCGTTGCCCTCGGACTGATGATTTCTATGCACGCGCATCTGCATCGAATCCATGTGGCCCGGGCCCGTCGGGCAATGCCGGTCAACGTTGCGCGCGCCAGGCTGAACGCCGGCGCCGTGGGCGTGGCGGGCATGCCGCACTTGCCAGGTGTGCCCGGGGTGGCTCGCGTGCCGGGCTCGTCCGGGATGCCAGGCATGCAATAGCGCAAGCCTTGCAGCAACGACGCAGAAGCAGAAGCACCTGCACGTAGGGCCTGCCTACGCGTAGAACTCGCTCTCGTACAGTCGCTTGCCGGCTTCGTCCTTGGGTGCGAGGATGGGCGCAAACTCGATCGGCCAGTCGATGCCGATATCCGGATCGCTCCACAGGATGCTGCGTTCGTGTTCGGGATACCAGTAGTCGGTTGTCCTGCACAGGCACTCGGCCATATCGGACATCACCACGAAGCCATGCGCGAATCCGGGCGGCACCCACATTTGCCGGCGGTTGGCCGCACTCAGATGCACGCCGATCCATTTCCCGAAGGTATGCGAACTAAGCCGGATATCCACCGCCACATCGAAGACGTCGCCCACCACCACACGCATGAGCTTGCCCTGCGGGCGGTGAATCTGATAATGCAGGCCACGCAATACGCCGCACTTCGAGCGCGAATGATCGTCCTGTACGAATTCGACGCCGCCGGCCACCGACTCGGCGAATTCGTCTGCGTTGAATGTTTCGAACGAACTGCCCGCCTCGTCGCAGAACAGGTCTGTTTCGACGATCTTGACTTCCGGAAGCGCCGTTCGTGTCACCTTGATGCTCATGCCGCTCTTCCCGTGAAGAGGTGCCACCGTCCCGTCATGAGGACCGGCGCGTCGGCTGGCTAGCCGTTCGTAACCGCTGCACGCCCGGCGCATGACGCCCTGCCTCGCAGCATGTGAATAATGTGCGCTCACGCGATCACTCCTTCGATCCTGCGGGCGATCGCCAGGCACCGCTTCGCCAGAAATCCCGCGCTCCGCCGACGGCACGCAGGCACTCAAAAATCTGCATCACGCCCTCTTCACGCTTCGGTAAAGCATCCAGCCGGCGCTGCCGACAAGACCCACTGTCATGGACCACGCCACACCCGTGACTCCCCAGAAGTGCGTCGCTGGCGGCACGGTGATGACAAGCGTGATGATCTGCAGAACCGCGGCCTGGGTCGCCACCTTCGGCAACCCGATCGCACGCACATAGGCAACCAGAACCGCGATTAGCGAGCCGATCGCCATGTTGATGACAAAGATCCTGAAGAGCGGCACCGCAGACATCCAGGCCGGTCCGAGCACGAACATGAAAAGCGGCCCGGCGACGGCGCGCAACACGAGCACCAGAAGTACCAGCCCAACCGCAGCGATGGCAAGATAGCGCGCAAACAGCTTTTGCGCTGAGCCGTCCTCACGCCGGTGATGGGCGGAAAAAGTCGGAAACAGATACTGCTGCATGGCGATGGCCGCGTCGGCGAGCAACATCTGCGCGAACTTCGACGACATCTGATAAGCGCCGAGTGCCGCCGGTCCAAGCAGTTTGCCGACCAGCACCTTGTCGAACTGGTTGAGCAGCAGATTGACGATGCTGCCTGCCCAGATCCAGCGGCTGAAGTTCACGTAATGGCCAATGCCATGCCACGAGAGGCGAACCGGCGGCCGTGGCGACATGGTGGTCCACGTCAGCGTGGTCTTCAGCGTCTCGCCTGCAATCATGCCGATCAGCATGGCGTAGGCGCCTGTACCCGCCCAGGCACACGCGAGTCCGAGCGCGCAATCGGTAAACGCTGCAGAGGTCTCGACGCCAGCCAGCTGCTGAAAACTCCGCTCGCGCTGAAGCATGAAATACGCTGGCGAGGCGAGGCCACGGATCAGCGGCAAGGCGGCGGCCAGTTGCAACAGCAACAGCGAACCACCCAGATGAAATTGCGAATTCATGAGCGGCGCAAGCGCGATCAGCAGCAGCGCAATCATGGCGCCGCGCGTGGTCAACGTGGTCCATACTGCACCGAGTTCGGTGCGCGTCGGCGTGCTCTTCGCCTGCACCACGGCCTGCGCCAGACCGGTATCGCTCAGGGACTCGGCAATTGCCACCGCGAGCAACGCGACACTGACGCTACCGATTGCGGCCGGTCCGAGCAGACGCCCGATTGCAAGAAATTTGACTGCTACGAGGCCGCGTACGACAATCTGCTGGATCAGCACCCAGGTCGCCGCGCTGCTATTGAAAGCAGGCCTCATCGAGACAAGCGGAACCCTGATCGATCTCACAACAAACCTCCCCTTTAGTATTTGCTACAGCATGCCTGACACGGTAACGCGGCTGTTTATGCGGGGACCGCCATCTCATAGCCGATATCGGCCCCGCGCAGGCCTGTGACAATGTTTTTCGCTACCTTCGGGGTATGACAAAAGACACCATCCTCGTGATCGAGCCCGACTTCTCCGGACACCGCTGGCGCTATGCCGAGTGGGCCGGACAAGCGTGCATCGAAGCCGGCTACCAATGCGTCATCGTGACCGCCTCGGCGAACGCGAC
>NZ_JAMFSB010000155.1 GCF_026225065.1 Paraburkholderia sp.
CGTCGCCGATGCGTGGTCGATGGATGTGCTGTTCCGCGATCTGCTGGCGTTTTATCACGGCGCGGATGACCTGCCGCCATTGCCTGTGCAACTGGCAGACGTCGCATTGTGGCAGCGGGAATGGTCCGCCAACGAGCTGCTCGAGCGGCAGATTGGTTATTGGCGCGAACGGCTCCGCGGTGCACCTGCCGCGCTTACGTTACCGCGCGACGTGCCGCCGCGCGCGAGCCGTTCACATGACGGCGGCCTCGTCCGGCTGTCGATTCCCGCTGCGCTGGCCGAGCCACTGCGTGAGATTGCGCGTAGCCGGCGCACGACGCTCTTTACGGTGATGCTGGCGGTGTTCGATGTGCTGCTGCACCGCTATTCGGGGCAGCGCACGATTGTGGTCGGCGTGCCCACCGCAGGGCGCGGGCGTACCGAGCTAGAAGGGCTGGTTGGCTTCTTCGTCAACACGTTGATCGTACGCGCGGACCTCGCCGGCGGACAGCCGTTCGATGCACTGCTGCGCACCGTCCATGAGCGCGTCCTCGAAGCGCAGGCCCATCAGGATGTGCCTTTTGCGCGGCTTGTCGAGGCGCTTGCAATCGAGCGCGACCTCGATAGCTCGCCACTGTTTCAGGTGATGTTCGACCTTGCGGCCGATGCCGATGCCGCTGATACGACTCAGGCGCAGTCCGCCAAGGGCGCCGGTAGTGGCGCTCTCGCGATCGAGTCGATACTCGACGTTGCGCTGACTGCGCGCTTCGATCTCGCGTTGAATGCACAGGATCGCGGGCCGGGTGGCAAGTTACAGCTTGCGTTGACCTATTCACGCGACCGCTTTGTCGAAGCGACCGCGCAGCGCATGCTCGACGACTATGTCGAGCTGCTCGAACAGGTCGTGGCGGAGCCGCAGCGCAACGTGGGCGATCTGGCGGTGCGCCGAGGCATTGGCGACCCCGTGCGGAACGGCGCATGCGGTGGCAGGATCAGCACTGCGACCGATATCGTACGAGTAGCAGTGGATGGCACCTCGCCGGACGTTCCTCGCGGTCCCTTTGTCGCCGCACACCAGCGGATCGCCCAACGTGCGCGTCAGTGTCCGACTCGTGTCGCGCTGCGCTGCGGGGGTGAAGCGTTGACGTACGCTACGCTCGACGCGTGGGCTGAGCGCATCGCGCTCGCGTTGCGCGCAGACGGCATCGTTGCGGGCGAACGCATTGGCTTGCTGCTCGAGCGCTCACTAGCCTTGCCTGCGGCGTTGCTAGGCGTCTTCAAGGCGGGCGGCGCGTTTGTGCCGCTCGATCCCGATTACCCACCGGCGCGGCTGCAGGCGATGATCGCCGATGCAGGCGTGACACGCGTGATCGTCGACGAAGCGACCCGGAGAAACTGTCACGCGTTGCTCGCACCGCTGCGTACGGTGCTTGCATCCGCGGTACGGCCCGATGCTTCCGATAGCGCGGCGAGTTGCGACGATGCCGCATGGCCCGTGCATCCCGACGCGCTCGCCTACGTCATCTACACCTCCGGCTCAACAGGCACGCCAAAGGGCGTGGCAATCACGCATCGCGCGCTCACGTTGCATCTGGATGACTTCCTGCACGACCACCGGATTGCCGAGTCCGACGTCGTGCTGCAATCGTCGACCATCAATTTCGACGTGGCCTTGCATGAACTCTTGCCGGCGTTGATGGTGGGCGGTCGCGTCGTGATGCGCGGTCCGCAAGCCTGGGAGCTCGCCTCGCTGAACCGCACGCTTTGCGACGAGCACGTGACGTTCGCGCGGATTCCGACCGCGCTCTGGCAGCAATGGCGCATCGCGTTGCCGCCTGCGGAGGACATCGCGCTGCGACAGATTACGGTGGGCGGCGAAGCGTTGCCAGGCGACGCGCTGCAGCGATGGTACGAGGGTCCGCTGGCGCACGTTGCGATTGACAATCTGTACGGTCCGACCGAGACCACCGTGGCGGCATTACACCATCCGGTCTCGCGCGACGATACACAGCATGCCATTGTCGCGATCGGCCGTTGCTATCCGGCGCGTCAGGCGTATGTCGCCGATCTCGACGGTAACCGCGCACCGGACGGTGCGCTGGGCGAACTGTGCATCGGCGGCGCGACGCTCGCGCAGGGTTATCTGGCGCGGCCTGCGCTTACCGCCGAACGTTTCGTGCCGGATCCATATGGCGAGCCGGGTTCGCGCGTCTATCGCAGCGGCGATCTATGCCGTGCGCGTGCCGACGGCATCATCGATTTCCTCGGGCGGATCGATCAGCAGGTGAAGCTGCGCGGGCATCGCATCGAGCTTGGCGAAATCGAAGTCGCACTGCGGCGCGTTGCGCAGGTCTGCGAGGCCATTGTCGAATTGAAGGGGGAAGGGGAGCGCAAACGCCTCGTCGCCTACTTCACCGGTTCCTCCGATCCCGATGCCGTGCGCGAAGAACTGGCGCGCACGCTGCCGGCCTCGCATGTGCCGTCGGTTTGTATCGCGCTCGATGCGTTGCCGACGCTGCCTAACGGAAAGCTCGACCGGCGTGCGTTGCCCGAGCCGGACGACGCGGTGCAAAGTGCCGCGATAACTTCAGAAGGGTCGATCGAAACGGCGCTGCTGGCGGTCTGGCAGACGGTGCTCGGCCGCACCGACTTCGGCGTAACCGATAACTTCTTTACGCTCGGCGGCGATTCGATTTCGAGCCTGCGCGTGATTGCCCAGGCGCGCGCCGCGGGCTGGGTCGTCTCGCCCCGCCAGGTATTCGAGCATCCCACGGTGCGGGGTCTGGCGCGGGTCGCGCAGGCGAGCGTCGCACCAGCAGCGGATGAACCGGTTGTGAGCGTGCCGTTCGAGACGCCGCTGGCGCCGATGCAGCATTGGTTCTTCGAGCACTATCCTGATGCACCTGCACGCTGGAATCAGGCGGTGCTGCTGCGTAGTGCCGAAGCGCTCGACGTCGAAGCATTGCGCGCAGCGTTCGATGCTGTGCTCGCCACGCACGATGCGCTGCGCGCGAGTTTCGGGCGCGATCCGCAGACGGGTGAGTGGGTACAGACCATTTTGCCGCCGATGTCTTCCAACGACGTATTGCGCATCGTAGATCTGCGAGCCTCTGCCGATCCGGTGGCCGCAATCGATGCTGTCGCGGACAAAGTGCACGACAGTCTCGATCTCGCCACCGGCAAGCTACTCCACGCAGCCTATATGAGCACAGCGGATGGCGCACGACTGTTGGTCGTCGTCCATCATCTGGTGGTCGATGGCGTGTCGTGGCGCATCCTGCTCGACGATCTGCTGAATGCGTATGAGGCGGCACGCTTGTCCGGCACACAGACGCTGCTGCCGCGAGCCAGCACCGCATGGAGTGAATGGACCCGACGTCTTGCCGAATACGCTAGCCTGCCCGAGCATCTGAGCGAGCTCGCCTGGTGGCAGAACCAACTGGGGGCGACCACGGATGCCGTTCCGTCAGGCCAACTCGCGACCGCTTCGTCCACCACCCAAGGTCACACCGAGCATCGCAACTGGACACTCGATGCGCAGACGACGCGCTGTCTCACCGATTCCGGCCGGCGTATAGACGAAGTCCTGCTGACTGCGCTGACCCAGGCATGTGCCGAACATTTGCCGCAGATGCCCGTGATCGTCGAACTGGAGGGGCATGGCCGCGGAGAATGTATCCCTGAGCTCGATTTGAGCCGCACTGTGGGCTGGTTTACTACGCAGTACCCACTACGCCTGAGCGCCGCGCCGCAACTCGATTCGACGCGCCGCCAAATTGCCAACCTGTTGCAGACGGTGCCCGCGGAAGGCATGCATTTCAACCTGTTCCGCTACAGCGGCTCGGCTTCGACGCGCGCCGCGCTGGCGGCTTTGCCGCGCACGACGATCGGCTTCAACTACCTCGGACGTTTCGAAGAACGGCTCAGCGAAGGCTACTTTACGTTTGCTCCCGAGGATAGCGGCAACGGCATCGGCACGAGCGTAGCCACCGGGCCGCGTCACGTGCTGGATCTGAATGGCCTGATTGCAGGCGGTTGCCTGAAGCTCGAGTGGAGCGTCGACTCAGATGCGCTCGATGTGGGCCAGCTTGACAGGCTAATGGACGCGTTCGGGACTCACGTGCGAGCGTTGGCTCAACCGGCGGGTCAGTTGGTCGGTGCCTCGCAAAGCACATATTCATTGCACACGTCCGCCACTGAGATCAATGAACCGGGACTTAGAATACCTAAGCGGCATCTGTTCAGTGGTCTGACGGTAGCCTCGCAAACGCCCGTATCCGCAGCCGATCCTGCGCAACTTGATGCGTTCGAACTATGGCGTCAGCGCTTTTACACGGAAGCGTTGCTGTGCCCGCCTTACGGCGCGGCGAGCGATACCGACATGCAGCCGCTGAACGCCTGCGGTGCGCCGCTCACGTTGTTCTGCTTTTATCCAGGCTTTGGGCTTGTCGGCGAATACCGTTTTCTTGCCGCTGCGCTGCAAGGGACCGCCAGCGTACTCGCGCTGCGTTCGCCGGGTTTCGCGATTGATGCAGGGGACGCGACGAGTGAGGCGACCAATGCAACAGCACTCGCACTTCACGATCAACTGGCCAGTTTCGAAGCACTTGCGCAAGCATGCGTCGAGCGCGTCCTGAAGGCGCAAGCCGAAGGGCCATTCCGGCTGCTTGGCTGGTCACTTGGCGGGCGCCTCGCGGTGGCGGTCGCCGCGCAGTTGCGCGCGCGCGGTCATCAGGTCGATTTCCTGGGACTGCTGGACACGGCGACGCGTACCGCCGACGCAGCACCGGACGAGGGCCACGCACAGGCCGACCTGTCTGCATGGCTGGAACAGCAGACGGACGGCGCACAACTGCAGGCGCTGTTCACACGGGCAGCTGAACTGGACGCATTGCACTACCGCTTGCGCCTCGCTCACACATTGCCGACCCTCGATGTACCGATCACATTCTGGCACGCCGCCCGCGATAAAGTACCGGGCCGCGAGCGCGACTGGCGTCCGTATACAACCGCGGCAGTCGAAGAGATCCAGATCGAAGCAAGCCACACCGGAATCGTGCATCATCCGGCACTCCACGCCAGCGTGAAAGCCCAACTGCAAAGGCTGCTGAGCGTACAAGAGGCACAGACGCGTACAAGCAAAACAGATACCTCATCCTGACAACCTAAAACCGGGCCACAGCTTTCGTCATGCAGTCATCAGGCGGTTCCTCGCTTTACCAGCTCTCCGACGTCGATTTTTCAATCGGCGACCGGCCGCTGCTGCAATCCATTTCGCTCGATATCGCACCGGGCCAGGTGGTGGGCCTGATCGGCCACAACGGTTCGGGCAAGACGTCGCTGATGCGACTGCTCGCGCGTCTGCATCAGCCGACGCGCGGCACGATTTATTTCGACGGTGCTCCGCTCGAGAGCTGGCCGCACCGGCGCTTCGCGCAGCAAGTGGCGCATTTGCCGCAGTACACGCCATCCACGGACGGCCTGCAGGTGCGCGAACTGGTCGCCCTCGGCCGCTACCCATGGCATGGCGCGCTCGGCCGCGTCACGGCAGATGATCACGCACGCGTCGAGGAAGCAATGGCATGGACCGATGTCGCGCGTTACGCGGACCGCGCGGTCGATAGTCTCTCGGGAGGCGAGCGTCAGCGCGTCTGGCTGGCCATGCTGATCGCGCAGAACAGCCGTTGCGTGCTGCTCGACGAACCGACCTCGGCGCTCGATATCAGTCACCAGATCGAAGTGCTCGGCCTGATCCGTTCGCTGTGCGAAAAGCGCGGCATGACCGCGATCGTCGTGCTGCACGACGTGAACATGGCCACGCGTTTCTGCAATGAGCTGATCTCGCTGCGCGGCGGCAAAGTGCTGATGCAGGCAAGCCCTGCGGAGATCATGCGTCCGGACAGTCTCGAAGCCATCTACGGGGTGCCGATGGGCGTGCTCACCGATCCGCAGAGTGGCTATGCGATTGGATTCCCGCGATGACCAAACCCGTCATTCGACCCTTGAGCAAGATACCGCGCGCGGACCCGCTACGCCGCAGGCTGCTCGCAGGATTCGGCGCGCTCAGTGCGTTCAGCATGCTTGATGCGTTCGGTTCGACAAGCGCCTGGGCCGCTACACAGACACAGGGCGTCCTAACCGAACCCGCGCCTCACCGCATCGTCACCCTGAACTGGGAGTTGACCGAAACGCTACTCGCGCTTGGCGTCGCTCCGGTCGGCACGCCGTTGCCCGACTGGTATCGCAACACGATTGTCGAGCCACCGCTGCCGGCGGGTGTGGCCGACGTCGGGCTACTGTACCAACCGAGCTTCGAGATGCTACAGGCATTGGCGCCGGACCTGATGATCATTACTCCGGGGCATGCCCCCGCTAAACGTTGGCTCGAGCGCATCGCGCCGACGCTCACGCTCGGCGCCTACATGTCGAGCGATACGCCTTATCCCGCGTTGCTGAACGAGACGGGCGAACTTGCCGCAAAACTGCAGAGACCGCAGCGCGCAACCGACCTGATCGCAGCGACGGATCGCAACACCGCTAACGTGCGGTCGCTGCTCGCTGCGCGGCCCGAGCTGCTGCGTGCACCGGTGCTCGTCGCAGATCTTGTCGACGACCGTCATCTGCGCGTGTATGCGCAGGGCAGCTTGTTCGACGAGATGTTGCAGAAGCTAGGAGTCCAAAACGCTGCTAATCCCGGTGCAGGAAGCAAGCCATGGCGCACCGAACAGGGCTTCGCGATGGTGCCGGTGCAGCGCCTTGTGGACGTCCAGCAGGCGAGCCTGCTGCTGGTGGGTCCGGTGGCGGCCTCCGCGCGCGCCGGGGTCGAGAAGAACGCGATCTGGCAGGCGCTGCCCATAGTGCGCGAGCGCCGCATCGCTGTTCTGCCTGTGATCGCCCCATATGGCGGACTGGTTTCGATGCAACGTTTCGTGCAAGCGGTGGCAGCGGCGCTCGCCACAATCGACAACGGCGGAGGCGGCGTTGCGTAACCTCGCTGCTGCATCTATGCCGACTGCGCCGCGCGATTTTCGGGTGCCGCTCGTCGGCGTGCTTGGGGCGGTTGCCCTGATTCTCGCGATCGTCGGTATCCATGCCCAACTGAACGGCGCTTCGTTCTGGATCACGCTGTTTGCACCGAACCGCACTGACCTGCATCAGGTGCTGGTACGCGACAGTCTGCTGCCGCGCATCGCCGTGACCCTGCTGTGCGGCGCGGCACTGGCGCTGGCGGGCACGCTGGCGCAGCAGGTGCTGCGCAATCCGCTCGCTGAGCCGATGACGCTTGGCATTTTCCCCGGTTCGTATCTCGCGTTGATGATCGCCGAGCTGTGGGCGCCGTCCTGGGTCACCGGCGGCCGCACGGTGGTGGCGCTCGCCGGTGGCGGCCTGGCGATGCTGCTCGTGTTTGGGCTCGCGTGGCGGCAACGGATGTCTTCGCTCTCGGTGATCCTGTCGGGGATGGTCGTCAACCTGTATTGCGGCGCCATCAGTCTCGCCATCTGCATGTCCAATTTCGACCTGCTGCGCGGGCTGATGATCTGGGGTGGCGGGGCGCTCGATCAGAGCGGCTGGCAGGAAAGCCGTCAGCTTTTCTGGGGCGTACTCGCCTGTGTCGTCGCGACGGTGCTGTTGCGCCGTCCATTGGGCGTATTCGAGGCCGGTGATTCGACCGTGCAGAGCCTCGGCATCTCGCTGCAACGCACGCGCTTTGCTGCGCTGCTGATCTCGGTAGTCCTGACGGCCTGCGTGGTGTCGACGGTCGGCGTGATCGGCTTCGTCGGTCTCGCTGCACCCACGCTTGCGCGTCTTGCTGGCGCACGGCGACTCAGGCAGCGTCTGATCTGGGCGCCTTTGCTTGGCGCGGCGTTGTTGTGGGCAACCGATGAAATCGTCCAGGGGGTGTCTTCAACCGAGCTGTTCTCTGCGCATCTGGTGCCCACCGGAACAGTCACCTCGCTGCTCGGCGTGCCTCTGCTGATGCTGTTGCTGCCGCGTTTGCGCAGCCAGCCCGACCTGCATGCGAGCGCCATCGCGCATGCATCGGAAGCCAGGCTCGGCAGACGCTTGCCGTGGGCGGTCGTTGGCCTTGCCGTGGTGCTGATGTTGACCTTCGCCCTATCGCGAGGCGTCCACGGCTGGCGCGTCGCTAGTCCTGCGCAGATTGGCGCGTTGTTGTTCTGGCGGTGGCCGCATGCGATCGCGGCGATGTCGGCCGGGGTGCTGCTGGCGGTTGCCGGCACGCTGATCCAGCGCGTCACCGCCAATCCGATGGCGAGCCCGGATCTGCTCGGCGTGAGTTCGGGTGGTGCGCTCGGCATTGTCATCATCCTGTTCGCCGGACTCGAGCCGACACCTGGGATCCTGTTCGCAGGCTGCCTTGCCGGCGCTATGACAACGCTTGCGCTGCTATTGTGGCTAGGCGGCCGCGCCTCGTTCGCGCCGGACCGGCTGCTGCTGATCGGTGTCGGGATCAGCGCGCTATTCGAGGCCATCGTCAGCGCGACGCTGGCTAGCGGCGATCCACGTGCAGGTCTCCTAATGGATCTCGTGGTCGGCTCGACTTATTACATCGAACCCGTGGCTTCTTATGCGGCGGCGGCTGTCGCGCTAGCGGGACTGGTGCTCGGTCCGTTGATGGCACGCTGGATCGAAACGCTGAGCCTGGGGGCGCCGATGGCAGGCAGCCTCGGCGTGCCCGTCGCGCGAACCCGCCTGGCGATCCTGCTGCTGGCGGCGCTGCTCACGGCCACAGCCACGTTGCTGGTTGGCCCGTTGTCGTTTGTCGGGTTGATCGCGCCGCATATCGCTCGCTATTCGGGCGCGCGCCGGCCTGCAGTGCAGATGTTGGTGGCGTCGATTGTCGGCGCGCTGCTGATGGGCTTCGCAGATTGGCTCGGCCGCCAAGTCATGTTCCCGCAGGAGATGCCGGCCGGCCTTGTCGCGACGCTAATAGGCGGTCCTTATCTGATCGCGCTGACTTTGCGCAAGACGGTTTCGTCCACCTGAGCGTCTGTAGGCCCCGTGCTTCTCGCCGGGCTTTCGGCCTCTTTAAATGCACAAACAACAGACAAAACGCAAAATGTATTTGCAAATGAGAATCGTTATCGATTACCATCTTATTCGCGATAACGCGATGTCTGGCGCATAGCGCGTCCGCGTGAGGCATCCGCTGCGCGAAAGTGGCTGTAGCTGTTCGCGGTGCTGGGGAAGTGCAAAACCGCGATTCACTTTCGCTACGAATACATCATCCTGACACACCTCGTTAGTTGTCCTTTTCAAAGGACAGGACGGGTTTGTGTCTTCACGCCGAGAATTTGCCAGCCACGATGAAAACAACCACGGACCATAGTCGTAGTAAGCGGCGAGCCAAAGCTCGCTTGTTCCAGTCCCGGCTGACGCCGGTGGCGATTTCGCTGATTGCGATGTGGGCCGGGCACGC